>CAZVZH010000037.1:0-28870 GCA_964630705.1 uncultured Saprospiraceae bacterium
AAGGTGGGTCAGTTTGCGCCGTTATCTTCAGTACAGGATTTGGCCCTGCGGGCGCAATCCCAACTGGCGGCCTACCACCAGGCCCTAACCGACGCTGAAAACAGGGGGCGCGACGCCATCGCCTCGAAAAACCTGGCCTACTTCAAGCTCCTGGAGTGCCTGGACGAACTGATTAACCAACTGGAGGCGACCGCCAAGGGCAACCCGCTTTACCTGACCGACCTGGGACTGCACATTCGCCGAACCGGCAGTCGTAAGCGCATGGCCGAACCCGGAGTCCCCAAGTTGTTGAGGGTACAACCCGGGCGTTTGTCCGGCGAAGCCATGATAGTTATCGCACCGGTGGTCGGCGCGCGCATGTATGCCATCGAATGGCGCAGCGCCGAACAGCCCGACTGGCATAACGGCAATTATTCCACCAGCCGCCGCCAGTATATTCAGGTGCCCGGCCGACAGGAAATTTCCGTACGCGTGTGCGCCCTGGGCGCCGGCAACCGGCATGGCGCCTGGTCCGAACCGGCCTTAGCTTTTATTCCGTAAACCGAGTCTAACCGAGTCATTAATGAGCACAGCCTTTTTCAGAGGGAGGCTGTGCTTTTTTATTAAAAATCCAGATTTCACCAACTCCGGGGAATTACTAATTCGATTTTGGAATAACCCTATCGAGGAGTAAGTATCCCGCAGGAGGCAGCATAAAAGGCCTGGAAATAGTTACATCACCAAGCAAATATCACCGAACCCCTTTGATCATCAGCCAAAAAATAAAAGGGACTTCCCCCATAAAATACAACGGGAAAACAAACTTCAAAACCAGACTGAGTTGCTGCGGAAACAGCAGAAATGTAAAACAGTGAATCACATAGCCCAGACCATTGGCGATCAGCAATATGCCCAATACACGGGGAATAAATCCGGACCGATAAACCAACAGCCCCAATGGAAAAAGCCATACTCCCCAAAACACGGTGAGCATCTGGGTCATATTCCCGCTTATTTTGATCAGCGCCATCGCCAGGCTTTGCGATTGCCCGGCATCAAACACGGTCAGGGCATTGCCCTTAAATATGCTCAACGCAGTTATTTCCAGGGCATCGCTCGAAATGGCAACCGGAATACATACAACCACCAAGGCCACCATCAGCCTCGCCTGGTGGTCGTTGACCCCTCGGAGCAAACGGTACAGCAACAAGACAATCAAAATAAACAGGAAGCTGGTCACTACGCCGGCCGCTTTGCCCAGCCGGAACAACGACTCCTGGGCCAGCATGTTCCGGGCCGTGGCGGCAGCGTCATTCGAGACGATTATCCGGGGTTGGATATACATAATAGTATAGATGCCGAGGGCAGCAAAAATAAAATACAACAGACCGGTAAGCCGCGCCATTCTTCGCATAGTAGCGGCGTTGGAAGTATTTTTCGTGTTCATAGTGCGGTATGCTTTGTTATTTAGGTGATTGCTTGCGGCGGGGCAGAGGCGCATCGGCTCCATCATTGCGCACCTTCCGTACGATGTATTCCCCTACTTTTTTGCCCATGTCCAGCGCCACTTCGTTGTCGGTGCGAAAATGAATCCCACCCTGAAAGCGGGACTCCGCTGTTTCACGGGCTTTTTTGCGGAAATAGGCCTGTTCAGCCGGAAAGAAATAGGCGTACAATTCAGCGAATACACCCGCCAGCATAGCATGCCCGGAAGGATAGCCGGGAAAAGGCGGGCTAAAAAAAAGCAACGGGCGGAAACTGGGGTCGTATTGATCCGGGCGGGTGCCCCAATAGGTATACTTCGCGTCCCAGCAGGCGGTAAAGCCATCGTAGGTGGCCACCGCTGCAATGGCATACAGGCGGGCGGCCCGGGGTGGATTGAGGTTCAGGTTGTATTCAAAAATCTTTTTGTGCAACAGATCGGTCCAAAAGGGTTGGCTAGCGTGAAAAAACGCGTTGGCTGTGGAGCGGAACGTCTGTTTAAAATTCCGGAGTTCCTCCATGTCCCGGGCAAAATCGGGCGGCGGGCCGGGACGAAACTGGCTGCCGCTGTCCAATACCACCGTTTGGTTGGAGCCCGCCAGCGGAAGCATGGGCTCACCTTGCCAAACGGCAGGGCCTTCTGGTCGTTTGCCATCCCAGGCAATTTTGGGTGTGAAGTTATTCGTGCGTTCAATTTCAGCCGCTGCAATCTGCCTGCCCAGTTCGAATCCGGCGCGGGTATCGCCCGGGTAGGCGACGCCGGCGGCAATGCGCGAGCGCATGAGCTGTTGGGCCAAATACTGGACGGAATCAGCCATTTCGGGATAGAAATGGGCAATGATGGTTACCGCCACACCCGCCGCTACGGAGTGTTCGCAGGGGTACGACGGGCTGTCGGGCTTTGGTGCGCGGACCTCCACCCGTTTGTCGGCGGAAAAAGGCCGGGGACGCCGGTAGGTATACTTGGTATCCCAGGCAGCAATAGTGGCGTCGTAAGTGGCCGCACCCAGCAGCATGTTCGCCAGGGCGCCGTTGTAGCTGGTATCATTCATCCACAAGCCGGCGATGAGCTGCTGCCAACGATAGCCGGGCGCGCCGGCATTCCAGTACAGGATGTTCTGCCAAGTGGCAGAATCGGTGTTTTGCTGCACCGCCAGTATTTCGGCCAATTCCGCTTTGTTGGATGCGGGCGGAGGCAAGCGATATGTCTTAACCGAAGAGATGAACCAGGTTTTCCAGCTACCGGCCCCGGGGTCCGTTTGCGCGCGCAGGGCGCTGGCGACAAGCAGGAACGCCGCCAGGAATGCGTGTTGTTTTTGCATAGACGATAATTTTTTTCACAAGAATACCCGCAAACGGTTGGCTGGCGCAAGCCCGAGTCAACAGACGGCAAGCCAGAGTCCACAAACGGCGGAACTGGGTCAATGGCCTCAAATACCAGAACCAATTCGAAGGAGCATGCCGCTCTTTTGCCTTAGCTTTGTTGTATGAAAATGTCCTTCAACAGGAAACGGCTTTCCCTGTACGCCCGAATCGGAGCAGCGAATCTGGCGATTTGGTTGTTTATCGATTTGGTGAGCACGCCGGAAACTTTTCTAAAGCGCATAATCAACAATATCTGGCTGCTCAGCTATTTGATGGTCCTCCATTTCCTTTTGCTGGAATACGTATTGCCTTTCCTGAAATGGAGTTGGACCAGGATACTGGCCGCGCCCTTGTTGCTGTTCGGTTTCCTGATGCTGTACGCCTTCGGCTTTTACGGTTGGCGGTTAGCAGGCATCTGGCTGCAGGTTTATTTTCCACTGATCGAACACAAATCGGTATTGGATGGCGTGGGGTATCATTTCCCGTATGCCCTTTTCTCGATCGTCTTTTTCGGAATCAGCAAATTCAACTCCGACTACCGCCAACTGAAAGAAACGGCGCAGCAACTCCGTGTGGAAAAACAGGAGGCGGAGCTAAACTTCCTCAAATCCCAAACCAATCCGCATTTTTTGTTCAATACCCTGAACAACATTTATTCCCTGTCGAGGGATAAATCCGACCTGGCGCCGGAATCTATTTTGCGCTTGTCTAAAATCCTGCGCTACATGTTGTACGAAACCGGCAGCGCACACATTGCCATCGAACAGGAGATCAAAATCATTAGCGACTATATCGCGCTGGAACAACTGCGCTATGACGATTCGTTGCGGATCAATTTCAATTACGACATCGAGGACATGAAACAGGCATTGCCGCCTTTGTTGCTGATTCCCCTGGTGGAAAACGCATTCAAACACGGCGCATCCGAAACCCGCGGCCGCCCCTTTGTAGACATTCATCTCGCCGTGCGGCGCCGGCGCCTGAGCCTTCGAATAACCAACTCGGTTGAAACCGGTTCGGAAGACCAGCCCGTACGTGAAAATATCGGGCTTTCAAACCTCCGGCGGCAACTGGAATTACTTTATTCAGATTTCGAACTGACCCTCCAGCAAGAGGAATCGACTTTTACCGTCCAACTTACCATCAACCTCGCCAGTCATGCCTAAATTATCTTGCATTATCGTGGAAGATGAGCCTCTGGCCGTAAAAATCCTGACCGACTATATCGCCCAGGTGCCCTTCCTCGAACTCCGGGGAGCGTTTAAAGACGCCCTGCTTGCAGCTGATTACCTGCACGAACACTCCGTGGATCTGATGTTCCTTGATATTCACCTGCCCAAATTGAGGGGCATGACTTTTTTACGTACCCTGGCCCGCCCGCCTGCTGTGGTGGTCACCACGGCCTATCACCAGTACGCGGTGGAAGGTTTTAACCTCAACGTGACCGACTACCTGCTGAAACCATTCGAGTTCGAACGGTTTTTCACCGCAGTCAACAAAGTAGCCAACTCCCTGCAGCCGGTCGAAAGCCGGGAAAAAGATTTTATCTTTCTGAGCGTACAAATGAAAAAAGTCAAAATCCTGTTTTCAGAACTGGTGTACGTTGAAAGCCAACGGGAATACATCAAAGTGGTAACCACCCGGCAGGAGTACCGTTCGAAGATGAGCACGCGCGACATCGAAGCCCTGCTGCCGGCGCAGCGGTTCAAACGCGTGCACCGTTCGTTCATCGTTTGCGTCGACAAAATCGAATCCTACACTGCTGAGACGGTGGAACTGAACGGCCTGTCGGTCCCCGTCGGAAGACACTATCGGCACGTGCTGGAGGGTTTGTAAATGCTACACCTGGCCTATCCCTGTGCTCCGGTCAGAAACATCCCATTCCAGCGGCTTATACCATCTTTTCGTTTCGAATATCCGGTACTCCCGGAGAGGGGCACTCCAGAATAGTAGATGGGGCGCCACACAACTGGATATTTTCGGTAAAGACCTTCCAGGTTTCGCAAACCTGGAAGGTCTGGATTCACCCGAAAAACAAAACGTCCAGTCGTGTGGTGTGGCACACTTTTCTGAATAGTCTCAAAAAAAACAGGCTCCCAACCATTGCGTCAGGAGCCCGTTAAACAACATGAGAACTTACTACTTTTTACATCTTAGTCGGTTGTTTTAACCAGGCGCTGCATCGCGCTCAGGCTCCGGCCGTCGTTCAGCCGGACGCCATACAAGCCCTGCGGCAATCCCGTCAAATCGAGGGGCAAACGCTGCGCGCCTTCCGGCAGCTGCTGGCGCTGGACCAGGCGACCCGTTTGATCGAACAACTCCACCCAATAAGCGGCGCTGGCCGGAGCGCTCAGGCGCAGGCTGCTGTTGCTGCCCGCTGGGTTCGGCTGCAGGTTCCAGCTCAGGTCCAACAGCGGCGAATGGGTACCGACGATGGTCACTTGCGTACAGGCCGAAACAGCCGTACAACCATTTGGCGTGGTGATCACCACAGCATAGTTGCCGGTAACAGCCGGCGTGAATGTGCTGGCGGTGGCGCCGGGAACCAACTGGTTGGTGGCGCAATTGATCCACTGGTACTGCACATTCGTGGCTTGCGCCGTCAGGGTATTGCCCTGGAGGCTGACTTCCGTATTGATCTCGAGGATAGACAGCACCAACACGGTCGTGCTGTCGCAACCATTGGCCCCCGTTTCCACAGCAGTGTACACGCCCGGATCAGTCAGGAAAGCCCCGTTGAATTCGAAGCTCGCCCCCGGACAGATTTCCGCCAGGATGGTTGTCGTGTTGGTCGGCAACACCGCCAACTGGAGCACCACCAGCGAATCGCATCCGCTTGCCCCGGTCAGGGCGGCGGTGTATGTGCCGGCTTCGTTCAAAGGCTCGCCTTGGAATTCGTAAACATCGCCGTCGCAGATGCTGGCTTCGATCAGGGTTTCCGAAACTGGAAGTACCGTCAGCGTCAAGGTCACGGTGGAGTCGCAACCCACCGCATTGGTCAGCACGGCCGAATAAACACCGGTTTCGGTGAGCGTTTCACCGTTAAAGTCGTAGGCGCTGCCGGCGCAAATGGCGGCCTCGATGTCGGTAGCGTTCGTTTCCAACACCGTCAGGGTCAGCGTCACCGTGGAATCGCAACCCACATTGTTTGAAAGCACGGCGGTATATACGCCAGTTTCGGTCAGCGTTTCACCGTTGAAGTCATAAGCGCTGCCGGCGCAAATGGCGGCCTCGATGGCGGTAGCGTTCGTTTCCAACACCGTCAGGGTCAGCGTCACGGTGGAATCGCAACCGAGGCTGTTTTGAAGCACGGCGGTGTACACGCCGGTTTCGGCGAGGGTTTCGCCATTGAAATCGTAGGAACTGCCGGCGCAAATAGAGGCTTCCAGTTCGGTGGCGCTGGTTTCCAGTACCGTGAGGTACAAAATGACCAGGGAGTCGCAATTGCCGCTGGCTGTGTAGAAGGCCTCGTAATTGCCGGTTTCGGTCAGCAGTTCGTTGTTGAACAGGTAGGCTTCGCCGGCGCAGATGGAGGCTGTGAGGGTGGTTACCAGCGTATCGAGCACGGCCAGTTCGAGCGTCACCAGGGAGTCGCAACCTGCAGCGGTAGTCAATTGGGCAAAGTAAGTGCCGCTGTTCACCAGGTCTTGTCCGTCAAACGGATAGGAGCTGCCCTCGCAGATTTGAACCGACACGGTTACGTCGGCAATGGGCAACACCGTCAGTTGGAGCACCACCGTCGAGTCGCAGCCATTTTCCGCTACAAATTCCTGCGCGTACACGCCGGAAGTGTTGAGCGGCTCGCCATTGAAATCATAGGATTCATTGCTGCAAATCGTGGCTTGGATGTTGGTCACGGGCGCGGGCAACACCTCCAGCGTCAGTATGATGGTGGAGTCGCAGTTGTTGGCATTGCTCAAAACAGCCGCGTACACGCCGCTGGCGCTCAGGTTCAGCCCGTTGAAGGCGTAGCTTTCGCCGTTACAAATAGTAGCGGAAATATTGGTTTCATCTAAAGGAAAAACCTCGAGTTGGAGCACAACGGTGGAGTCGCAACCAGCGCTGGACATCAGCTGGGCCGTGTAGGTACCCGTCTCGTTCAAGGTTTGGCCGTTGAAGTCGTAGCTTTCATTGGCGCAAATGCTCCGATTCAATTCGATGTTGTACACCGGCAGCACGGTCAGGTGCAGCGTCGCGAGCGAATCGCAGCCGTTTTCCCCAACCAGGGTTTCGGTGTAGCTGCCCGACTCCGTCAGGGTTTGACCATTGAATTCCACGCTTTCGCCGGCGCAAATTGCGATTTCCAGCTCGGAGGCGGCTACCGGCAACACCTGCAACTGGAGGAGCACAAGCGAATCGCAACCGTTCGCATCGGCCAGGGTAACGGAGTATAAGCCGGTTTCATCCAGAGCCAATCCGTTAAAAATGTAAATTTCATTGGAACAGATGGTAGCCGAGAGGGTCGTCGGCGGCGTGGGGTCCAGCACCGTAAGCGTGAGCGTCACCGTGGAGTCGCAGCCCAATTCGGTTTGGAGCAAAGCAGTGTACACGCCCGAGGCTTCGAGGGTTTCCCCGTTGAAGTTGTAGTTTTCGCCGGCGCACACCGTGGCTTCGAGCGCTGTTTCCTGCACCGGTGCGACCAGCAGGTTCAGGTGCACCGTACTGTCGCAACCCGAGCCGCCGGTAAAAACTGCGGAGTAATGCCCCGCCTCCGTCAGCATGGCGCCGTCAAACTCGTACGACTCGCCAGCGCAAATTGTAATTTCCAGTTCGGTCAGCAATTCGGGCAACACCTCCAAAACCAGGGTCATGGTGGAGTCGCAGCCGTTTTCTCCGGTGTACACCACGGAATAGTTTCCGGAAGCATCAAACGTTTCGCCTTCAAACGCATAGCTGGCGCCAAAACAAATGGTCGCTTCAGTAACGATTTCCTGCACGGGCAATACCGCCAGGTCGAGCAAAACAGTGGAGTCGCAGCCGTTTTCGGCAGGGAAAACGAAGGTGTAGACGCCGCTTTCGTTGAGGCTGACGCCGCCGATTTCGTAGGATTCGTTGCTGCAAATAGAAACAGAGAGGTTGGTCGTGGAGGTAGGCAGCACCGTCAGGGTGAGCACCACGGTGGAGTCACAACCGTTCGGCCCTGTGAGGGCAACGGTATAAGTACCCGGTTCGCTGAGTTCCTGGTCGCCCAGAGTGATGGTTTGGTTGTCGCAGATCGTGGCTTCGGCAAAAGTCGTTGGCGTGGGCGGCAATACCGTCAGGGTGAGGATGAGCGTAGAGTCGCAGCCGCCGGCGGCTTGCAGAGAGTCGGTGTATACGCCGCTTTCGGTCAGGTCGATTCCGCCGAAGGAGTAGGATTCGCCGGCGCAAATCGTGGCTTCCAGCTCGGTTTCAAAATAGCTCGCCACGGTCAAGTGCAGGGTAACGGTGGAATCGCAGCCGTTTTCAGCCGGGTAAATATAGGTGTAGGTACCGCTTTGGTCGAGGGTGTCGCCGTTGAACTCCAGGCTGGTTCCTTCGCAAATACCGGCATGCCAATGGGTTTGCGGACTGGGCAAAACGGTCAGCACCAGCGTGCGCACGGAGTCGCAGCCGCCGGCAGCCACCAGAGAATCCACATAAATGCCGCTTCCTGTCAGGGCGGCGCCGCCGAAGTACACGGTATCGCCGGCGCAAATGGTGGCGCTTTCCTGAATATCGAAAAAGGGAACCACCCGCAGCGACAGCTCGACGATGGAGTCGCAGCCCTCGGGGGTGCTCAGGGTTTGGGTGTACGTACCGGTTGTGGTGAGATTCAGGCCGAAAAAGGGGTAACTGTCGCCTTCGCAAATACCGGCGTGGAGTTCTGTCACCGGGGCCGGCAACACAGTCAGGTCGAGCACCACCGTGGAGTCGGAGCCGTCGGTAGCGGTGAAGGTTTGGGTGTAGGTGCCCGAAACCTTCAGTTCGTCATCGCCAAAGGCGTACGTCAGGCCGGTGCAAATCGTCGCTTCGATGTTGGTGGTGTCGGCCAAAACGCTGGCGGTGGCGGGGGGGAGTGCTGCGGCCAGACGGCCGGTTTCCCGGGCAAAAAGCCCGGCTGCCAGCAGCAGGCCCGGAAGCAGGAGTGCGGCGGCGAAGCGGGAATAGCCGGAGCGCGGGGATTTAACTTGTCGCAAATTCATCATGTGCATTAAAAAGTGGATGGTGAAGAAATTGGTGATTTTGGCCAGGGCATTCGGTCGGCTTCAGGAGTCCACTTTCAGGTTTGCATGGAATCCGGATTAAAATTGACTGCGGGGGCAGCCCTGGTTTCAAAGGGTGTTTTCAAGAACTGTGCAAAAGTCGACCGTTCGCGTTGGCAAAAAATTGACGCAGGTCAAACTTTGACGCATTCCGCCGCCTTGGCATAAGCCCAAAGCGCTCCAGTCCGTTTTTCGGCCAGTAATTTGATTCGCTTTTACCGAGCGCCATCCCAAAGCGCCGATTTTAACCACCTTAATTTTTCACCAACTCAATAGTTTGTTAGCATATGAACAACCAACCGAAATCCGTGCGCGTCTACGCCATCGTCGTCACCATCCTTCTGCTCCTGGCGGGCGGCGCCAGCTGGTCGTTTTGGCGCCAGGCAGGCCGCCTGGATGCCGAAAACCAGCAGCAGGAAACCCAGATCGATGCCCTGCTCGAGGAAAAGAACCGGCTGACCGCCAGCCTCGACAGCCTTCAAGCCGCCCTGCTTAACCTCCGGACTGAAAATGAAAACCTCGAAGGCAAAGCCAGCGCCGCTACGGCCCTGCTGGCCGAAAAAGACGCTCTGATCCGCCGACTGAAAGGACAGCAGTCGAAGAAAATCCGCGACCTGCAGGCGCAGGTCGACGCCATGAAAAAAGCAAAAACGGAATACGAGACCATGCTCGCCATGCTACGCGCAGAGAACGATCAGCTCAAGGCGGAAAATGCGGAGCTCAAAGCGGAAAACGCCGGCTTGCGCGACAACAACAGCCAGCTCAATGCCCGCGTCGACGACCTGGCCCAAAAACTGGCGGAACAAATCCGCAAAACCCAATCGGCGCAATTTAAAGCCACAGCCTTCCGCGTCGAAGTCGAACGCCGCAACGACAAACTCACGGCACGCGCCAAACGCGCCCGCAACCTGTCGATCAGTTTCGACCTGGCGGATGTGCCCGAGCAATTCCGCGGAGCGCACAAGATTTACCTCGTTGTTTCTGATCAAAACGGTGCGCCGGTACCGGTCGCCAATCCGACCAAAGTAACCATCCAGGCGCCCGCCGGCGACATTCCGATCATCGCCCAACAAACCCGATCGGTCAACCTCGACCAAACGCAACGCTTGTCGTTCAACTACAAATTGGAAGACCGCATTAAAGCTGGCAACTATGTTGCCGCGGTGTACTGCGAATACGGATTGCTGGGCGCCTCCAGCTTCCGGGTGCAGTAAAGTTTAATCCGCTTTATCCAAACCAGTTGTCCACCATACTACCCGAGCCGCTCCGATATCCGGAGCGGCTCTTTTTTTTCATAACCCCGGTTGGACATTGGACATTCAAAAAAAACGGCCTCCCGTTGGAGGCCGCCTGCACTGCAAATTTTTAGCTGAGACTCAAAACTTACGTACTTGCTTAACTATGCTGATCTTTCTGTAATCCGGAGTTGTCATGCCTGCGCCAGGGGCGAACCGGCACTGCTGCCATGCGCGATGGTCATCAGGTTGGGCAAGTCGGCCACTAAAATCCTGCGCCCGCGCACATGCACGATACCGCGTTCTTTGAGTTCCCGCAACAGACGCACCACCGTTTCCAGGGATGCGCCCACGTAGTCGGCCAGATCGGTGCGGGTAAAATTGATCACCGCCGTTTTATTTCCCGGCAAGCGAAATTTTTCGTGTAAAATCAACAAGGCCAGGGCGAGCCGCACCCGCGCGGGGTTGGCGTCGAAGGCGGCCTGAAAATTAGCCCAGGCAGAAAATTCGAGGCTGAGTGCGCGCAGCATAAATTGTGCAAAAAACGGCGACTCGCTGATCAGGCTGTTGAACGCGTCTTTCGGTAAATACTGGAATACGCAGGGCTCCAGCGCCTCGATGCTGCAACGGTGTATGCCGTTGGTAAACAAGGGGCAATAGCCCAAAATATCGCCTTCGGAGTACACGTAATTGATCCGGCGCTGACCGCCTTTTTGTTCCTGAAAACTTTTGACTTTCCCACTGACCAAAAAATAGACGCCACGTGCCGGGCTGCCCTGCCGGAACAACAACTCCCCTTTTTTACACCGCAACTCTACGCCGCCACGCCGCAAGTGCTCGGCAGCAGCGGAGGGCAAATGATCGGCGGTAGCGGCATGGCGAAACTGGAAGGGTGAAATCAGGCTTTCCAGGGCAGGCATCAATGCAGACATAAGGCGGCTGTGTTTTGTTGGGGCAAGTTTTCGGCGGCCACCTTAAAACCGCCTTAATCCCAACCTTAAATCTGCCTTAAGGCGCCGGAATTGTCGCTTAATTGACAAGTCAGGCGGCGCTAAAGCTCAAAACGAACTGGTTGAGCCCTTCCGGCGTCACCCCGTATTCCAGGCGGCCCTGGTGCAGGCGAACGATACGCTGGGTGATGACCAGGCCTAATCCGAAGCCGCGTTTCCCCGCGGTGTTTCCACCGCGAAAGAAGGGGGTGAACAGCCAGCGGCTTTCCTGTTCGCTGAGCGTCTCGCCGCTGTTTTCAAAGCGGACCTCCAAATGATCCGGGCTGGGTTGGATGTTAATGCGCACGGTTTGGTCGGGACTGTACCGGCAGGCATTTTCGATCAGGTTTCGCAGGGCGGTGCGCAACAGGGCGCTGTTGCCCCGAACCATGAGTTCGTTTTGGTCTTCCGGGACGGCGGCAAAGTCGAGCTGGATTTTATAGTCCGGCTGCAGGGCGCGCACTTCGTCGATGGTGTGAAACAGGACCTCATCGAGCCGAACCTGTGGTGTTTGTTGGTCTAGCTCCATTTGCTCGTAATGGCCCAGCAGCAACAGGGCGTTCGACATGTCGATCAGGCGGCTCTGTTCTTCGCGCAGGGAGTGCAGGGTGTCCTGGTACTCGGTTAGGCTGCGTTCTTTGGAGAGTGTATTTTCGGTGACGGAAAGCATATTGGCCAGCGGCGTGCGCAGCTCGTGCGAGGCAAATTGCACGAAGCTGCGTTGCGCATGGAAGGCTTGCTCCACCCGCTCGAGCAGGGCGTTGAAGTTTTGGGCCAGGGTGGTGAGCTCGTCCTGATTTTCCGGCACTTCCAGGCGCATTTTCAAGTTGTCGGCCTGGATGGCGGCAATCCGGTTGGTCAACGCGCTCAAGGGGCGCCCGACGATGTTGCGTACGTAAAGATAGGCCGTCAGAACGGCCAGGCCCAGGCCCAGCAACCAGGTCAGAATCAGGGTATTGCGCAGGTTGGCGAGTTTTCGAAAGCCATAGCGGTCGAAAGCGGAGGCCAAAACGACGTAGGTATGTTGGCCGGTAGCCTGGCGCAAGCCTAGCAATTCGCGCCGGTTTTCAGGGAAAAACCGCTGAATAGGACCGCGATTGCGCACCTCGGCCAACAGGGCGTAATCAAATACTATGCTGTCCTCGTCGATATTGCTGTACTTCAGCCGGTTTTCCTCATCGAACACCAGTATTTGTTCTTCCGGAAGCGTCATCAGCGTATTCCGGTCGATAATGCGCAGGAGCATGGAGTCGATTTCTTTGACCTCTACCAAAAGCCGCTGGGTGGTCAGGGCTTTTTGTTCCAAACGGCTGTAAAACTCCTCCCGGCGGAAGTCGGCAGATTGCAGGTAAATAAGTACAAAAGTGATCGACAAAATGAGGGCGACCAGCGCGGCAAACCAGATAGCGAATTGGACTTTCAGGTTCATCACAGCAGCTTGAGAAAATACCCGAAGCCGGGTTTGGTGTGGATAAGCTTGTGTTCAAAGGGTTTATCAATTTTGTTGCGCAAAAAATTGATGTACACCTCGATAGTGTTGGTGCTGGCGCCGAGGTCCATTTCCCACACTTTTTCCGCAATCTCTTGTTTGGAAACCACCCGGCCCCGCGAGCGCGCGAGCAAAGACAACAAGGCGAATTCTTTGGCTGACAGGGTAATGGACTGGCCGTTGCGGTGGACGGTTTTGTAGGCGAAATCAATTTCCAGGTCGGCCAGGGCAAACTTGTTGTCGTAGTGCCGGTCGACCTGCCGGCGTTTTAAAAAAACTTTCACGCGGGCCAGCAGTTCGGTGAGGTGAAAAGGTTTCACCAGGTAGTCGTCGGCGCCGGAATGAAAAGCCTCCATTTTATCCTCCAGTTCGCCCAGGGCGGTCAGCATGATAATGGGCACATCGGGGTCGGCATTGCGGAATCGCCGGCAAAGGTCAAGCCCATTCACATGGGGCAGGTTGATGTCGAGCAGTACGAGGTCGAACTTGCCGCCGCGAAACAGGCTTTCCGCCGTCCGGCCGTCGTAGGCCCAGGTGAGTTCGAAGCCGTGTTCGGTCAGGTCCTTGCGGATCGTACCGCCCAACTTGGGTTCGTCTTCTACCAGCAGAATAGTTGCAGCAAGTTCATCAGCCATTTTCAACAGCAAAGATGCATATTCGGGTACTGGGAAAAAATGATACCAGATTTTTTCAGCAGCCGCAAGCCGAACAATTGTTTTTTTGCCGCCAACCCAACCTTAGGCGCGCAGGCGGTTGTCTGTGCAAGTGCATATGCGATTGAACTGATTTTCCAAGCATTCAAACAAAGTTGCCATGAAAATGAAATTTATCCTCCTTCCCCTGGCCTTGATCGCCGCCGCCGCCCTGTTGCCCGGTTGTTTGCGCGACAGCTGTACCAGCACGCAAACCTACGTCCGCTTCGATCCGGTGTATAAAACGCCCGACCAAATCCGCGTCGGCATAAAAGCCGAAGCGCCCCGGACGATGCGAAAGCCGGGCAAAATGTACCTGATCGGTTCATACCTGTTGGTCAATGAACTGCACGAAGGCATACACGTAATCGACAACAGCGACCCGGCGGCCCCCAAGCCCGTGGCGTTCTGGTCGATTCCCGGCAACGTCGACATGGCCGTTCGCAACCACTACCTGTACGCCGACCAGTATGTCGACCTGCTCAGCATCGATATCAACGACATCCAAAACCCGCAACTGGTATGCCGCAGCCAGGATGTGTTCCAGTTGCACGGCTTCGACCCTGCGCGCGGCTATTTGGTGGATTATCAACAAACGACTATTCAGGAAGAAATCCCTTGCGACGACCAGCGCTGGGCCAACCCCTGGTTTATGGAAGGCGATTTCATTTTTGTAGCCGATGCTGCCGTCACCAATACCGGCGGCCCGGTTCGCAACAACGGCATTCCTGCCGGCGCCGGCATTGCAGGTTCGTACTCCCGCTTCGGGCAGTACGACAACTACCTGTACTGCGTCGACAACAACAACCTGCGCCCCTTTTCGCTGGGCAACCCCAGCTGCCCGGCGCCGCAGCCCGCTGTGTTCATCGGCTGGAACATTGAAACTATTTTCCCCTGGAAAGATCAACTGTTCGTAGGTTCCCAAACTGGCGTGTTCATTTTTAACGTGAGCAACCCGGCTGCACCCGTTCAAATCGCCAGCTTTTCCCATGCCACCGGCTGCGACCCGGTCGTCTGCGACGAAGAAAACGCCTACGTCACCATCCACGACGGTACCACCTGCAATGGCACTTTCAACCAACTCGACGTGATCGATATCCGCAACCTGCCCAACGCCTTTTTGCGGATCAGCTACCCGATGACCAAGCCCAAAGGCCTTTCCGTGCTAGGCAACTACCTCTACCTTTGCGACGACGGGCTCAAAATTTTTGACAAAACCAACCCGCTCGAAATCAAACAGCTCAGCCATGTGCGCAACATCGAAACCTACGATGCCATCGCGCTCGACGGCAATCACCTGCTGGTGATCGGCGCCGACGGCTTTTACCAGTTTGATGTCAGCGACCCGGCGGCGCCCCGCCAGATCAGTCATATCGCCGTTGCGCCATAAAAGAAGGACGATGAAAACCTTTTCCTGCTTACTGGGGCTGGGGCTGCTGCTGTTCGGGCAGCCCCGCCTTGCTTTCGCCCAGGTAGCCGACACAACGGGCGCCAACTGCCAGGATATTATCCGCCTGCAAAACGGCAGCATTTTCAAAGGGCGCATCGAGGAAATCCGCGACGAAGGGCGCATCCTGATGTTCCGCACCTGGAGCGGGGTGTTGTTCGATATTCACCGGGAACAAATCCGACGGATCACCCAGCGCTGTAAACCGGGCCACATGGACTACCGGTTTCGCGAACGCGGCTGGTACCACCACACCCGGGGCGGTGCGCTCATCGGCCAGGCGTATTACACTGAAAACCGGGTAGGCGCTCAACTGCAACACAGCAGCGGGTGGATGTTCAACCGCTTGCTGGGCGCGGGCCTGGGCACTGGGGTGGAGTTTTTCGACCCTCCGGGCAACGACGCGGTAAACTATCCTGTCTTCGCAGAGGTACAGGGATTTTTACTAAAAAAAACGGTTACACCGTTTTACAGTGCCGGATTGGGCTGGGCGTTTCCGGGAAGAAGCACCAGCGACCGCTGGAACTTCAACGACCGCTGGGAAGGCGGCTGGCTGGCTCAGGCGGCTGTCGGCTACCGGATCGGCAACCATTTTACGGTACAAGCCGGCATCCGGCTGCAACATAAAGTACGCCACTGGACGTCCAATTGGGGCTGGGGCGGCGAACGGCAGGGTACTGACCGGATTCTGCACAAACGCCTGGGCCTGGCAATTGGCCTGTTACTGTAAATTTGCTGCCGACCCCCGACATGCTCTAAGCCTTGAACATGCAGATATTTGGAAAAACAAGTTATACCGAAGCGGAGTTGGTAGCCGCCTGTGTGCGCAACGAGCGGCGCGCCCAGGAGCTGTTTTACCGCAAGTTTTTTCCGGAGATGTTGCGCATGTGCCTGCGGTATACCCGCGACGAGGACACCGCCATCGAGATTGTCAACAACGGTTTTCTGCGGGTTTTTAAAAAACTGGACACCTTCGCGTTTAAAGGCAGTCTCGAGGGCTGGGTGCGCCGGTTGGTGTACCACAGCATGGCCGATTATTTCCGGGGAAATGCGCGGTATCTCCATTTTTTGGTGTTGGAGGAACGCGACGATGCTGTTCCGGAACGCGGGCACGAGCGTTTTTACGAAGAGGATATTTTAAATGAAGTAAAAAAACTACCGCCGGTGTCGCAGGAAGTGTTTCGCTTGTACGCCATCGAGGGGTTTTCGCACGCGGAAATCGCCGAAAATTTGAACATCAGCGAAGGCACTTCCAAATGGCACCTGTCGACCGCCCGCCAAAAGCTCCGCGATCAATTGACCGCGCTGGGCTATGCCGGCGGCAGGCAGGAGCGCATGGCCTGAGCGAACCAAACCGAAACCAACAAACTACAACCATGTACAAATTTTACCATCGTGGATAAGAAACTTACGGACAAGGGCTGGAATGCCATGCAAGCGCTGCTGGACCGGGAAATGCCGGCCGAGCGCCGCCGCCGGCCATTGGGCTGGTGGTGGATGGTTGCCGCTGCACTCCTGGTTGGCTTGAGCCTGTACCTGGGGGGCCAGTTTTGGCCGGAGGGCACTGAATTTTCACCCCGGCCGGCGCCACAGCACCCAGTCATCGCTCAACAAGCCCCTCCCTACCCAAGCAGTGCGACACCGCCAACCCATGCTGCATCCGGTAGTGGGAAAAGCGATTTTTCAGAACCTGCCGACGCCAATGCTTCCACTGCTGGGGGGCAACGGCCTTCCTCCAGGCCGCCGTTTTCAACGACACTTGGCGTTAAGCAAGCAGGTGGAAATGATGCAGGGAATCCGCCAGGAACCGTCCGGGCTTCCTTCGATCTGGTACAGAATCTTGTTGACGGACAGCCTGCTGATTTCGAGGCGCCGATGCCAACAGAACCCGCTGCTACGCCGACAGTTGTTTTTTCAAGGCCGGAGGAAAATCACCTCAGTGCAGAACCCGGTGCAGCTGCGAGTTCCCCAACAACAGTTCCAGTAGAAAAACCGGCAGAATCCACCCCTGCTCCGAGCCTGTTGCCAACGGCGGTCGCTCCGGCGTTTCCGGCCGCTGAACCTGATGAAACTGCGCCGGCGATCGAGCCGGTGCGAGGACCGAAAGCCTGGGCATTGGGATTCTCAGCCGGGCTGTTGAGCGCTATTCAACCGAGCTTTGCCGGCTCCCAGGCTGGCTTCGCCCTGGAATGGCGCCCTCGCGCGAAATGGGGCTTGCGCAGTGGATTGCAGTATCAGTTTCAACAACTCCGCGAGACCGACCGGACCATCGTTGGGGTTGCAACCGACGATTATGTTACCGCGACTGGCGATCAGAATGCGTTGAATTCACCTCAATTTGGTGTGAGCGGAAATGCCGATGCCAGCAGTATGCCAGTATATGTTCCGGTCTCCCGGCTCCACCGCCTGGAGGCACCATTGATCGCTTACTGGCAACCCAGGTTGCGTTGGCGCTTGTACGGCGGCGTTTCGGTTGGCACTACCTTGTACGCCGAATCCGGTTCCAGAAGTTTGAAAAACAACACGGTATTGGAAATCGCAGCGGGTTCCGCCAACCAAAACCTGAATCAGGAAATTTCGGCCGCCCTGCGCGGATGGGATGTACGTTGGGGATTGGGTTTGGGTTTTAAACCCAGCTCCAGGTTGTCGGTCGACTTGATGTTTTTCAACCCGCTGCGTTTTAAAAAATTAAATGAAACACTGTTGGCCATGGACACGTTTGGCCCCAGCTCATCGCCAACGGCAGAGTCGACCGGGTACCGGGTTTCGAGCAGCCGGCCGGATGGAGCTGGCGCGATCGGCCTGGTACAACTTGCTGCCAGTTGGTTTTTTTAAGCAGAAACCAGTCCCCCCAGTATCTCCCGCACCACCCCATTGAGCTGATCGATAGCTTTTGCTAATTGCCAGGCATCACGGTTCCGGGGTTCGACATAATTAGAAATGCCGCGAATTACAGCAAAGGGTAATTTCTCCTGCAGGCAGCCGTAAAAAACGGCGGCGCTTTCCATGGTTTCCACCTGCCCTTCCGGGTATTTAGCCCGAATGGCGGCAATAGAATCGGCGGTTCCATGCACCCTGCTCACCGTCAAACCGCCCACAGCTGGCAAATAGGGCATGCTTTCAGCGGCAGGATTGTGCAATACTCCTTGCAAAAAGGGCGGCTCGTTCGGATCTGCCAGTCCCAATTCAAAAAAACTGGTAAAAGTGCCATCCGCTTCTTCTACGCCAATATCGGCAAATTGCTCGCGGGTAATTTGCACCACATCACCCAGGTTCAGCGCAGGATCGTAGGCGCCTGCTACCCCGGCGTTGAGCACCCAATCAGGTCGGGCAGTAGCCAATGTTCGGGCGAGATGCCAGGCAGTAGCCACGGGGCCAACACCGGTTACCATGGTTTGCACCTGGATGCCATTTGACTGAAACAGGGCTTCTTTTGGCTCCCAGGAAAAGTGTTTTTCCAAATAAGCCAAGCTTGGAGTTATTTCAAAGGTCGTGGCTGCGACCAATAGGATCCTCATGGTTTAATTTTAGGGTGAAAATAAGCGGTGGTCGTTAATTATCCTTCAAATCCTTTCTAACTTGCCCGCTTCAAAATTCTGGATTTATGGCCGGCGAATGGTTTGCTAACTGGTTTGACTCTCCCTACTACCACATCTTATACCAGAGCCATGACGATAAAGATGCCCGCCAGTTTATCGACAAGCTGGTGGCGCCTCTAGGCTTGCCGGAAGGTTCACGCGTGTTGGATTTGGCTTGCGGGAAAGGGCGTCATGCCCGGTATTTGGCGGAAAAAGGTTTCGACGTGACGGGGCTGGATATTTCGCCAGCCAGCATCGCTTTTGCCCGACATTTCGAGCATGAAAAACTGGCGTTTTACCAGCACGATATGCGCCAGCCATTTCGGATCAATTATTTCGACGCGATCGTAAATATTTTTACAAGTTTCGGATATTTCGACCAGGATGCGGATCACCTGCGGACGCTTCGAAATGTTCAACGAGGCTTGCGTCCCGGCGGCTACTTTTTATTGGATTATTTTAACTCCACGTGGGTACGCAACAACCTGACCCGTTTTGAGCAAAAAACAGTGGATGGAATTGAATTCACACTATCCAAATCCATCCGGAAAGGGCGCGTTTATAAAAAAGTGAGTTTCCAAACTGGCGGAAAGCAATTTGTATTCCGCGAACGTGTGCGCTTGTTTACTTTAGAGGAGTTTCGCCAATTGTTCGAGGCTTCCGGCTTGGAAATTCGTCAGATTTATGGCGGATATGATTTATCCGATTTTGAGGCCCGATATTCGCGCAGGCTGGTTCTCATGGCAAACAAACGGAAGTAGGTGCATTTGTTACAGGAATTAGATTTTTCACTCTTTTACTTGATTAATTCAAGTTGGTCAAACCCACTATTTGACACGCTCCTGCCCTGGTGCAGGGAGAAAATGACTTGGGCGCCATTTTACCTGTTTGTAGTAGCGTTTATTTGGAAAAACTGGAGTCGCCGTCAAGCGATATTGGTTTTGGCTGGATTGGCGGTTGCCGTTGGGACAGCTGATTTTACCAGCAGCACCGTGATAAAAAAAAATATTCAACGCATTCGACCATGCAATAATCTGGAGTTGAAAGCCTTGGTGATCCAACGCGCACCTTGCGGTAGCGGATATAGTTTTACCTCCTCGCATGCTGCTAACCACTTTGCCGTAGCTGTTTTTCTGAGTTGTATCCTTGGAAGTTTGAATCGATGGGTGCGGCCGGCTTTGCTGATTTGGGCGGCTTTAATCGCGTTTTCGCAAGTTTATGTAGGCGTCCACTACCCTGGAGATGTGATAGCAGGAGGGCTACTAGGGGCGCTTATTGGCTCGGTAATTGCCCACGCATTAGAAAAACACTTGTAAATAGGTTAATTATAAAAGCGAAAGGGCGCAGTTTCTGAAAACTGTGCCCCTTCGCTTTTTACTTCGGTATCTTCTAATTGCTGGAAGTCAACCGTTGGACAACTTTTACTGCTTTGGATATCAGCGTAATATCTGGCAGCGGAAGTTCTGTGCTTTTGTTATCCTCCTCTTCAACAAGTACTGCCTGAACTTTTTCCTTGCCTTTTTCACATTGACTGGCATTTTTACATCCTGAATGCAGATTAACGTATGAAAAAGAAAATAGACTCAAAGCCAAAAGTGCGGCCGCTGCAAACTTGAGGAGTAATTTTTGTTTCATGGTCTTCGCTTTTGATGCCCGAAACTAAGGGTTTTTAACAATAGTACAATCAAATTCCGACGAATTGTCTGTGTATATTGACAAATAACAAGTGAAAAAGGTTGCTCCGTTCCCGGACATTTAAAAAATAAACCCAGTCAGTATTTCACCGACTGGGTTCGTATCGTCAAACCAAAAATCAATCAATTATTGTTTGAGGCCGCCATTGCTAGCCGGAACGCTTTGCTGGCTGGCAGCCGCTTTAACTTCACCTTTGATGGTGAGCATCCGGGTATCGGTGGCTTCATTAGTAGTGAGGGTTACCGTTTTAGTAAAGACGCCTTCACGCTGCGTGTCGTAGCGCACTTCGATCACGCTGCTTTCGCCGGGCATGATCGGCTCTTTCGGATAAGTAGGAACCGTGCAACCGCAGGAGCCTTTGGCCGTTTTGATGATCAGCGGCTCATTGCCGGTGTTGGTAAATTTGAATTTACGCAGCGGATCTGCGCCTTTTTCGATGGTACCGTAATCGATGGTGGTAACGTCGAAGGTCATAACCGGGCCGTTGACAGCCTGAGCAGCAACATAATAGGTGCCTACGAGAGCAAAAGCGAGAATGGCGAGGACTTTTTTCATCAGAAGTGGAATAATTTGTGAAGGTGAAATCTGTTTCTTTTCTTGACGAGACAAAAGTAGGGCAGCTCCAACGGCCCCCCAAGGGTTGCGCTGTTAATGATGTCCAAACAAAAGCAAACGCAGTTTTAAGGCGACTGAAAATGCCGGAAAATCAATGCCTTGCAGCAAATACTTGCTCGTAGATACGCTGGATAAATCGCTTGTCGCTGGTGATAATTTCGGCGGAACCTTGCAACTGTTGTTCGAAGGGGATGGGGCGGTTATAACTGCTTTTTAGTCCATCCGGTAATCCAATCAGGATGGCGTATTTGTTGTCCTTTGGGACCAGCGACTTGGAAATCACCCGCCCGCGCAAGGTGCCGAATTCATAATATGGGTAGCTCTCCAGTTTGATAATCACTTGTTGTCCGGGGCGGACCTTGCCACTACCTGCAATGGGAAGCAGGAGGCGGCCAACCAACATATCGCTTTGTGGCGGAACAACCACCAGGATTTGTTCTCCCTTATTGACGTACTGTTTAGCGCTGTAAACGTTGGCGTTCAAAGAAACCTGGCCATCGATTGGCGCCGTGAGCAAGTAGGTTTGCTTCCATTGGTCCAGACTGGCTCGAAGATTATTCAGGCTCTGCCTAACCTTGCCTGAATTGGTAGCCTGGTCTTCTCGGCGGCTGAATGACACTTCATCGCGATTTTTATTCAAGCCAATAATTTCATTCTGTTTGCGGAGAATGCTGTCGTCCAGGTCATCCAGTTGTTGTTCCAGTGCATCGAGGCGTTGGCGTTCGCGCTCCAAATCTAGCTGCGAAATCAGGCCCGATTCGAACAGTTCCCGTTGTTTTTGAAAAAAATTGCGCGCAGTGCTCAGTTGGGATTGAACCCGGCGTTTGGCATTTTGATCGTACTCAATACTGCGTTCCAGCCTTTCAATCTGTCGGCCGATCGAGCTCATATTTTGTTGCCGGGAAGAGCTCTTGTCTTCTGAGCCAAACTTCAAGTTGTTGACCTCCTGGACGAATGCGGAATAATCCGGCTGTAGTTCGCCAAGCTCCAGATTTGGCAAAGGTTTGATCCTGACCAATGAGTCGGCGCGAAGCGTTTGCCAGCGTTCCACCTGGCGGTCCAACTGCAGCACATGTTCATAGTTTGCAGTGCTTTGCAGTACTCCGAGCACTGCCCCTTGTTTGACAGCCACCTTGTCGCGGGCAAAAAACTGCGCAATATGGCCATCTGCCCGGGCAACCACCTCTACGGGAGGCACCGTTGTAGTGATCTGTATTTTTGCCTCGATGACATCCGGATAGCTAATCAGGGCTGCGACGCCCAACAAAGCCGCCACCGCTAATAGAACGATTACTGTTCCCCAGCGGACCAGCCAGCCGGGCGGCGTGCCCAGGATTTCTTGCACTTCTTCGGAACGCAATTCGATGTATTCTCTGTCTTCCATAGCTTACATGCCCAGTTCCAACTGATTTTTGACCAAATGATAGTACGCGCCCCGGTTAAATGTCAGTTCCTCGTGTGTGCCTTGCTCCACGATTTCCCCCTTCTCCATGACAACAATATTATCGGCGTCGCGCACAGTGCTGAGCCGGTGGGCCACAATAATTACGGTCTTGTTCCGGAAAACATGTTCCAGGTTGTGCATGATCACCCGTTCGTTGTAGGCATCCAGGGCATTAGTGGCTTCGTCGAAGAAAATATAATCGGGGTTTTTATACACGGCGCGAGCGATCAGGATGCGTTGTTTTTGGCCTTGGCTCAGCCCTACCCCATCCTGGCCGATTTTCGTGTTGTAGCCCAGCGGCAAGGTTTCAATAAAGGTTTGAATATTGGCTACTTTGGCGGCGTACAACAGGCGGCGCCGGTCGATATTGTCGACCCCGAGTGCGATATTACGGGCAATGGTATCGGAAAAAATAAACCCGTCTTGCATGACCACCCCACAATGGCTGCGCCAGAGTTTGTGATCGACATTAAGCAGGTTGATATCGCCCAGCCGGATATTCCCTTCTGTGGGCGAATAAAAATTCAGCAGGAGTTTGACCAGAGTAGTTTTTCCGCTACCGCTACTGCCCACAATGGCGGTCACCTTCCCCTCCGGAAACACCAGGCGCACATTGCGCAATACCCAGGGGTCGTAGGGGCCGCCATACCGGAAAGAGGCATCTTCCACCACTAAATCGCCGTTGGCCGGAAGCACCGTTACACGGGCATTGTCGATGGGGTCTTCGTCGGGCCGCAAGTGAATTTCATTCATGCGCTCCAGACTGATTTTAGCTTCCTGGGCCGCCAGAATAAACTGCACCAGCGATTCCAGCGGGGCGTTCATGTGTCCAATAATATACTGTACCGCCAGCATCATCCCCAGGGTCATATCGCCCTGGATAACGGCGTGGGCAGCCGTCACCGAGATCAAAATATTTTTTCCTTCATTGATAAAAGCGGCGCCGGCGCGCTGCATTTGATCGGTGGCGAGGTAGTCGACATTGACCCGAAAGAGCTTGGCTTGTATGCGTTCCCAGGCCCAGCGTTTTTGGCGTTCGGCATTGTGCAGTTTGATTTCCTGCATCCCGTTCACCAGTTGGATCAGGGCGTTCTGGTTTTCCGACATTTGCTCGAACCGTCGGTAGTCTAACGTACGCCGGCGGCTCAAAAACACCGCCACCCAGCCAAAATAGAACAAGGCCGCCAGGATGAAAATGGCGAAAATCCGAACATCGTAAAACAGTAACACCAGACTAAATACCGCCAGGCTCACCACCGAAAACAAGGTGACCAACGAGGAGGAAGTCAGGAAGCGCTCCACCCGCTCATTGTCGTAAATGCGTTGCAGCAAATCGCCCGTCATTTTCGCATCGAAAAATGCCATCGGTAGCCGCATGAGTTTAATCAGGAAGTCGGATACCAGGTTGATGTTCACCCGGGTGCCGATGTGCAGCAATATCCAGCCCCGGATAAACTCCACCGCCACCTGGCTGAAAAACAACATGCCCTGCGCAGCCAAAATCAGGTAAACAAAATTCAGGTCGTTGAGCTGAACCCCCTTGTCTACCAGTGCCTGCATCAAAAAGGGAAAGACCAGCTGAATGGCGCTGCCCAGAATCAGGCCGAGCATCAATTGCCAAAGCAGCCGTTTGTGCGGCACCAGATAGCGGCCTAAGATGCCCAGTCCTGCCCGGTTGGTGGTTTCGCCTTCGCGTTGAAAAAACTCCGGCGAGGTTTCCAGCAGCAGCAAAATACCCTGCGGCTCTGTGTTGTATACATCGCTGATCCAATTATCCAAAAACTCCTGTTCGCTAAATTGCACCTTCCCGACAGCAGGGTCGGCCACGAATACTTTGCCGTTCGCAATCCGGTACACTACAATAAAGTGGTTCTGTTTCCAGTGCGCGATGCAGGGCAGCGGCAGTTCGGCTTGCAGACGGCCAAAGCCGGTTTTGACGCCCAGGGTGCGAAAGCCGATTTTTTCGGCCGCATCGGCAATACCGATTAAAGAGGCGCCCTCACGGTCGAGATACGACAAGTCGCGCAGGTAATCCAAGGAATAGTGCCGTCCGTGATAACGAGCAACCATGCGCAGGCAGGTGGCGCCGCAATCCGACGCATCCAGTTGTTTATAAAAAGGAAAGTTATCAGCCAGCATAAATGTTCCACGGCGCCAAAGGGAGCGCTATTCGCTTAGGCAAAGCTACTTGTTTTTTGTAATAAACTGGCAACTCAGCCCAATCCAGTAGCTGCCGGCCGGCGCTCATTTCTCTATACGGCTGTACACATAATTATTATACGCTACGATCAAGGATTGGTAAAAGAGTTTTCCCTGCACGGCATAGCCCAAGCGGGAGTAATGCACCGAATCGGAACCCAGCAGCCCGGTCGATTTCCACCATTGCGCCGATTTGGCCCCGCCGCCTACATCAAAAAGGTCCCACAGCGCGTAGTTGTTATCGCTGGCATATTGGCGGATCACCTGGCTCACCGTTTCCATGTACGGGTTGAATCCGCGTCCTTTCAAATACGAATCGGCCGGGGTGGTAAAAAGGAAAAAGGCATCGGGCGCATATTGTTTGATTTGTTTGACCAACTCGTCGATCTGGTTGTAAATGTACCGGGTGCTGATTTTCCCCTGGGCTTCGTTCGTGCCAAAAGAGAGGATTACCAGGTCGGGGGCCAGATCGGTGAGTTGCCGGGCAAAAAACCGGGCGCGTACAAAATCAGAAAACTTGCCGCCGTTGACGCCGATCGAATGGTACACCACCCCCGACAACTCGTTTTCCAACAGTATCCCGTCCAGGCTAACACTGCCCTTGGCAGCCGACTCCCTTTGCCGGTACTGGATTTGTACCTGCGCCACCGGCCGGTCAAAATAATAGGATTTGAAATATTCGTCGCCCAGGTACAACACCGCCCGCTGATCGGTTACCGGGTCGTACAGTTCAAAGTCAACCGGATGGTCGCCGGTCCGGGTAAACAGCGTAACTTTTGTAAAAGTACGCGTTTCGGAAGTAGACGTGTCGCGCAGGCGAATGGTCAAATCGCCCGATTCCTGAAAACTTTCCAGTAAAAAACCGCTCACGCCGTAGGGCGTGGCCTCATCCAGGTTGCGCTGGCAATTGCTGCCGTACCAACGGGTACGGGTGTCCACGAGGTAATCGCCCGGGCCGTTGGAGCCCGCAACTTTGTACGGGAAGATCAGTCCGCGCCCCGCGTCGCCGAAGGCGTCCTGCAGCCGTTTGCGGACTTCAGCGGTTAGGTAATTGCCCAGAATATGTGAATCGCCCAGGTGCACGATGCTGATTTTTTTCCCGCCCTGGGTGCGCTGGCGGTACATTTTTTTAAACAGCGGTTCGAGATAAGCGCTGTTTTCAATTTTGTTTTTTTCCGAACCTAAAAAGGGATAGTTAACGGTATCCTGGTTAGTGATTTCCACATTGGGGGGCCTGAATTGCGATTGACACTGGCTGGCGCAAACCGTCAGCAGCGCCAGGCTAACCAGCGTACGCATCCGCAGCTTGGGCCGGTACAGGAAAAAATGCCGCATTTCAATCATGGTCGGTAATTTCTAAAAAATTCCTGGCTATGCGCTAATGCTCCTTGATTTTGTCTGCCGCATACTGCCGGTAAGCATCCAAAAAAAGCCGGGCAAATAATTGCCCCATCACTTTTCCGCCTGCATGTGTCAGGTGGGTATAATCCTTATTGGCCAGTGCCGGCGTTTGATGGTCAGCAAAATCGATCATAGCGCCCGGACCACCCATACCTTGAAACAGGTCGTAAAAAACAAACCCGTGTTCCCGCGCAAGTTCGCGCTGCATGGCAGCGATGGCCGGAACAGCGGGCAGCGTGCCCAGCTCGCCGTCAATTTTACCGGCACGGTCGGCAACGCTAACCACCAAGATAGCCTGTTTGGGAAAACACTTGCGCAGGTGGCGGAAGGTGGCGTCCAACTCCGACCGGTACCATTCAATGTTGTCCATTTTCGGCGTGACAGCGTTCAGCCCGAGTTGGACCACCACCAGTTGGTAGCGCTGCAGATCATCGAACTGCCGGGCCAAAGCCGGCTCGATCAGCCTGAGCCGCCCGCCGGTATTGCCCCGTACGGAAAAGTTGTCGAGGTAAAAGCCTGGGCCGCTCTCCAACGAAGCGCCGTAGAACAACATCGTGCTGTCGGGCGCGTCGATGCGAAAGGCAAAGGCCCGGGTGGAGGATTGTACCGGCGACCAGGACCAAACGCCCAACTGGCCGCCTGTTGCCGGCAAACTGTCGACCCGCGGTGGTTCATTCAAATTTTGCCACACGAAATGCGCGGTGGTATCAGCCCGGTAAAATAACCGGACATTGGTCCAGCGGCCAGTATGCCGGAAATAATCGGCGCCTTCGTAGTGCACAAATGCCGCCTTTTGCGGGCGGTACACAAAGCCGTTTATGCCGAAAGGCTCCTTGCTCCGGAAGTTTTTAACAATGGAAAAGGTGTTCCATTTTTCATAGCGGTGTACCAGCGTTCGTTTGAACCGCGCTACTTCTGAAGTAATTGGAACAAAACCCACGCCATTGCCGCCCCACACCGATTGCAGCGTGTCGCGCAGATCGCCGATCAGGATATCGCCTTCAACAAAAGAGTCGCCGAAAAAAGCAACTCGCACGGTTTCTCCCCGGGATTTTATGGCGTCCACTGCTTGGAAAAATGCGGTCAGCCCTGCCTGTTCCGGGGAGTAATCTTCAAAAATTTTTCCGTACAGTTCGGGGTTTATTTCCCAGCGCGCCTCAGACGAGTCGACCATTTCGGCAGACAGGGTATCAGAGGTAAGGCCGAGGCTGTCGACCAGCACGGGCGCCGGCTGTTCAGCCCGGATATCGGCGAAAATGTCCATTTTTTTCAACGGAACGCCGCCGAGGTCCAGGCCCTCCGGCAGGAGTGACAACCCGGCAAGACCCAGGGCTACCAGGAAGGTCAGTCCGAGTGTTCGACCGAGGTAGTTTTTCATGGAGCGCAAAGGTAAACAGGAACGTCCACTCGCCGTATTGCTTCGCCGGTTTTGGAAAGCTGGAATAGTTTTGGAGACGGTTTGCGCAGCGAAAAGCGATATATTCGCCACCACCGAAATTAATTTGTTTTTCTACCGATCATGACGACACCTATCCGAAATTTAGAAGAATACCACGCGGAGTATGCTCGTAGCGTAGCCGATCCGGAGGCGTTCTGGGCGGAAAAAGCGCGGGCATTTACCTGGCGTAAACCCTGGCGCCAGGTGCTGCAGTGGAACTTTCGCGAGCCAAAAGTCCGCTGGTTTGTTGGCGGCCGTTTGAACATTACCGAAAATTGCCTGGACCGGCACCTGGCTACCCGCGGCAACCAAACGGCGCTGATTTGGGAACCAAACGACCCGAAACGGAAAGTCCGTAAGTTTACCTACAAGCAGTTGCACGCGCACGTCTGCCAGTTTGCCAATGCCTTGAAAGCCCAGGGCGTGCGCAAAGGCGACCGGGTGTGTATTTATATGCCGATGACCCCTGAACTGGCCATCGCCGTGCTGGCTTGCGCCCGCATCGGCGCCGTACACTCGGTGGTTTTTGCAGGCTTCAGCGCCGTCTCTCTGGCCGACCGCATTAAAGACGCCGGCGCCAAAATGGTGCTCACCTCCGACGGCAACGCCCGCGGCGCCAAAAACATCCCGGTAAAAAAAGTGGTGGATGAAGCCCTGGGCTTGGGCTGTGAAACCGTGGAGCGCGTCATAGTTCACCAAAACACCGGCGACCCCGTAGACATGCAGCCCGGGCGCGACATCTGGTGGCACGAAGCGGTGCGCGGGCGCCGGAAAAGCGGAACCGCCACCGCTGTCGACAGCGAAGACATGCTGTTTATTCTCTACACGTCCGGTTCTACCGGTAAGCCTAAAGGCGTGGTGCACAGCCACGGCGGCTACATGGTGTACACCGAATACACGTTCCGGAATGTTTTTCAATACCGAGACGGCGATATCTACTGGTGCACAGCCGATATCGGCTGGATCACCGGGCACTCGTACATCGTGTATGGCCCTTTGCTGGCCGGCGCCACCACGGTGCTGTTCGAAGGGGTACCGACCTACCCCGATGCCGGCAGATTCTGGGACGTCGTGCAGCGCCACAACGTGCAAATTTTCTACACAGCCCCAACGGCCATCCGGGCGCTGATGGCCGCCGGCGACCAATGGATCAAAGGGCGGCGCCTGGCCTCCCTGCGGGTATTGGGCACTGTCGGCGAACCAATCAACGAGGAAGCCTGGCAGTGGTACCACCACCGGGTCGGGAAAAAACGCTGCCCGATTGTCGACACCTGGTGGCAAACCGAAACCGGCGGCATTATGATCTCCCCCTTGGCGGGCATCACCCGGCTCAAACCTTGCTACGCTACTTACCCTTTGCCCGGCATTCAGCCTTGCCTGGTTGACGCTTCCGGAAAAGAAATTGACGGAAACGAGGTAGAAGGTATGCTTTGCGTAAAATTCCCCTGGCCTTCGATCCTCCGCACCACCTACGGCGACCACGACCGCTGCCGGCAAACCTATTTTTCCACCTTTAAAAATCTGTACTTCACCGGCGATGGCGCCCGCCGCGACGCCGACGGTATGTACCGCATCATTGGCCGCGTCGACGACGTGAT
>CAZVZH010000038.1:0-19806 GCA_964630705.1 uncultured Saprospiraceae bacterium
TTTCTGGTTGGAGGGTTAGAAGGTTTCTGGTTGGAGGGTTAGAAGGTTTCTGGTTGGAGGGTTAGAAGGTTTCTGGTTGGAGGGTTAGAAGGTTTCTGGTTTCTGGTTGGGCGTTGGCTTAATATCTCGGAAGGCTAAACGAACGCCCAACCAGAAACCAGAAACCAGAAACCTTCTAACCCTCCAACCAAAACCCTTCTAACCACAAACTTTTTCCCATGCGATAATCCTTTTGAAAAAGAAATCCCGGCAATCCAACGGCAGTTTATATTTGCCACAACTATTAGTCAAACACAACCAGTAATAATTCCTAAATCGTTGACAATGAAGAATTTTTATGTTTTATTGCTGCTCTTCTGCAGCGCGCTCTTTTCCAACCTTACCGCGCAAACCCGCTACCTGCATCCGGTTTTTGCCGAGAATGAAATTTCGGTGACCAGCAATGTGGTTTACGGATTCAACACTACCGTACTAGCTTTCCCGACCCTGATCAAGCAGCCGCTGATTATGGATGTTTACCGCCCGGCCAGCGATACGGAAACCAACCGGCCCGTGGTATTGTACCTGCACACCGGCAACTTCCTGCCCTTTCAAAATCCGCAAACCGGCGATCCGGGTTTTAACGGTTCCTGCGGCGGTACCATCCGCGACTCCTCCGTCGTGTACGCTTGCCGGCAGTTGGCCCGCATGGGCTATGTCGCTGCCGCCGTCGACTACCGCCTGGGCTGGAACCCGCTGGCTTCCTCCGACGTCGACCGCCGCTATGGCATCATCAATGCGGCATACCGCGGGATCCAGGATACCCGCTCGGCCATCCGGTATTTTAAAAAGACGGTGTTTGACGGAAAC
The DNA here is from genome assembly GCA_964630705.1 of uncultured Saprospiraceae bacterium. GTDB lineage: Bacteria > Bacteroidota > Bacteroidia > Chitinophagales > Saprospiraceae > M3007. Next base: position 850 of record CAZVZH010000038.1, read on the forward strand.
AACACTTGGGGCATCGATACCACCAAAATCGTGGTGTGGGGCCAGGGCACCGGCGGCTACCTGTCGCTGAACTCGGTTTTCCTCGACAACTATGCCAAAATCCCGCTCTCTTCCGGGGGGAAATTCTTGTGGGACCACGACCAAAATGCCGGCACGCCGCCCATTCCGATGATCATTGAAGGCATCAACGGTAATATTTTCGGTACCAGCGTCGGGCGCAACCCAACTACCGGCGATACGCTTTGCCACATCAACACCCCGGGCCATACGTCCAACTTCCAACTGGCGGTGAACATGGCCGGCGCCTGCGCCGACTCTGCCTGGATCGACGCGGGTCAGACGCCGATCCTTTCATTCCACGTGCCTTACGATCAGTTCGCGCCGTACGGTGAAGGAATTGTAAATGTACCGGGCACCAACCTTCAAGTGGTACAGGTGCAAGGCAGCTACGCCATTCAGCAAATGCTGGAGGCCTTCGGCAACAATAGCTCTTTCGATACCAAAGTGATCGCCGAACTGGGCGGCAACCGGGCATCGGCTTTTGCCAATACGCCAGTATTGATGGGCAACGACTGGACCGATCCCACCCCGGGCTTGTATCCCTTCCTGAAACCGCTCGTCAACTCCGGCGGTATCATGGTGCCCACGACTACTGCCCCCTGGGAATGGTCGGCGCCGGTGCCCGCCAACCCCACTTGCAACACAGACAAAGCCTCCGCGCTGCTGTACTGGGATACGATCATGAAATTCTACGCCCCCCGCGCCTGCTTCGCCCTTGGCCTGCAAAACTGCATCAACCAAGTGTTGAGCGGCAAGGAAGCGCCGGTTTCGAACATTGACGTGCTGGCCGCTCCGAACCCGGCAGTGGACCAGGTGCGGTTCACGGCTGAAGAAGAAATTCAGGCCATTCAGGTATTCGACCGCACAGGCCGCCTGGTGCGCGCTGCTTCCAAAGTGGAAAACGACAACTACACTTTGCAACGCGACGGGCTGAATGCCGGCTTGTACGTGGTTAAGTTGAGCTTTAAAACCGGCTTTGTAACCAAACTGGTTTCTTTTGAGTAAAAGCGGTTTTTTTTGCTTTTACTCCAGTTGAAAACAAGGGCTGCCCAAAAACGGGCGGCCCTTGTTTTTTGAAACATATATCCCCCAATAGTCAAAATTTAGGTGTTTACGCCCACACTACCGGACATTTTGTGCTTCGGGTGAATCCAGACCTTCCAGGTTTCGCAAACCTGGAAGGTCTTTACCGGAAATATCCCGTAGTGTGGTTTACGCTTTACTTGAAAACTACACTTTAACCGATGATAAACAACTATTACGCTATCTGCTGCTTAGCCTGTTTAGCTTGCTCAGCGGGAGCTCAAACCCGTTACCTGGAACCGGTTTTCCCAACTTCGGCCATCGCTGTGGACACCGGTCTGGAATACGCCCGGAATACATCCGTGTTGTACGCGCCCCAACTGGTGCGGCAATCCCTGCGGATGGATGTGTATTACCCCGCAACCGATACCGCCGCCAAACGGCCGCTGGTGTTGTACCTGCACTCGGGCAATTTTTTGCCGTTTAAAAATCCGGTGACCGGGTCGCCGGGTTTCAATGGGCTTTGCTGCGGTTCGCTGCGCGATTCCTCTGTTGCGGAAGCCTGCTTAAGTTTGGCGCGCATGGGCTACATATCCGCGGCGGTAGAGTACCGGCTGGGTTGGAATCCCCTGGCGTCGAGCGACCGGGAGCGTTTATTTCAGCTGACGAATGCCTTGTACCGCGCGATCCAGGACGTACACGCTGCGGCGCGTTTTTTTAAAAAATCGGTTGCGGAAGCGGGCAATCCCTGGGCCATCGATACTGCCAAAATCGTCCTGTGGGGTGAAGGCACCGGCGGAATCATTGCGATGAACGCGCTTTTCCTGGACGATTATCAAAAAATACCGGGCGCCTCGAACGGGAAATTACTTTGGGACCACGACCAGAATCCGGCTACCCCGCCGACGCCGATGGTGCTCGATTCCGTGCGCGGCAACCTCTACGGCACAACAACCGGCATTGATCCGGCAACGGGCGACACGCTTTGCCTGGTCAACCATTCCGGGTATGCCTCCGGCTTTCAATTGGCCGTCAACCTTTCCGGATTTTGCCTGGATACCGCCTGGGTCGACCCGGGGCAAGCGCCGCTGATTTCTTTTCATGTGCCTTACGAGCCGTATTATCCCTATGCAGAGGGGGTGTACAAGGTTGTTTCGCATCTTCCGGTGGAGTTGGTGCAAGGCAGTTATGTCGTGCAGCATTTGTTGGAGGCCTATGGAAACAACCAGGTTTATACCGCTCCGGTCATCCCCGGGCTGCAGCCGGAACAAGTAGCTGCGTTTGCCCGCACGCCGGTGTTGAACAACAACAATTGGAAAGATTTTACTCCCGGGCTTTACCCCTTTGTCGTGCCCGTAAGTCCGCCTTCGGCAGGTTCGTATGCGACAAAGCCCTATCCCTGGGAATGGTCGGCCCCGGTGTTCGACAACCCTACTTGCAACACCGACAAAACTCCTGCATTACTGTACTGGGATACCATCATGAAATTCTATGCCCCACGCGCCTGCTTCGCCCTGGGTTTGCAAACCTGCATCGACCAGGTGCTGAGCGGCAAGGAAGCGCCGGCCAGCGACATCGACGTGCTGGCCGCTCCGAATCCGGCGGTGGACCAGGTGCGGTTCACGGCTGAAGAAGAAATTCTGGCTATTCAGGTGTTCGACCGCGCGGGCCGCCTGGTGCGCGCCGCCTCCAAAGTGGGAAACGACCACTATACCTTGCAACGCGACGGGCTGAATGCCGGCTTGTATGTGGTTAAGCTGCGTTTTAAAACCGGCTTTGTGACCAAACTGGTGCATTTTGAGTAATTCCCCGGTTTTAAAATCCGGTGAATAAACACGAACGGCCTTGCTCCGCACAGAGCAAGGCTGTTCGTGTTTTGGCTCTCAACAACAGATTACCGCACCACCGACAGCCGTCCGATAAACCGCTGGTTGCTCAGGGTGAGTTCCAGCAGGTAAATGCCGGCGTCGAGCGGGCTGCTGTCTACCAGAATGCGGTTGGCGCCGGCGCCGGCAGGTAATTGTTGTACCAGGCGGCCGGCCATGTCCCAGATGCGCAGCAGGCTGTTTTCAGCGAGCGGGCTGGCCAGTTCAACGGTCAACTGTGCAGACGCCGGGTTGGGGAATATGCGCAGCGTGCCCGCGGTAAGTTCTTCAGCGCCGATGGTACAATCGTAATTCGGGTCGATAGTAATCGAGGCAGAAAACTCGTTTGTGCAGCCGGTAGTGAGGTCGGTGACGACCAGGGTGTATTCGCCGCTAACTGTCGCGCAGTGGGTAAATCCCGTTGCGCCGGGGATGGGCCCGGCTGCCAGAAACCACTGCAAGGCGTAGTTGGCCGGCAGGGCCAGCGTGTCGATCAGTTTGAGGTTGTTGCGGTCAACGAGATAGGTGGGCTTTTTCGGCAGCGGGATAAACTGCACGTGCGCGCTGTCGGAAATGTTGGTGCAACCGTAAATATTTTGCACCTGCACCTGGTAGTAGCCGCTGGTGTCGGGCATGTACAGGAAATCGGTGGCGCCGGGTATTTGCTGGCCGTTCAGCCACCAGTGGTTGCCGCCGCCGAAGGAGGATTCCAGGACGATTTCGTCCGTGTTTTCGCAAACCGAAAGCTTATTTGCAGTGATCAGTGGCTTGAGCGGTTTGGGGAAAACCGTTACGGTATCGGAAGAGAACACTTCCTCAATCGGGTTTTCCACGTTCAAAACGATCTTAAATCCGCCGGAAGTCAGGGTGTCGCCGCTCAGGATGTTGAACGGCACGGCGCCGCAGAGATCGTCGCTGCCTTCCAGGCCGGAGTCTTCATCCCAAACCTCCAGGTTGAAATTGTCTTGAGGGTCGAGTGGAATACCAATAGGAAAGGTGAGCGGCAAAGTGGCATTGGTGATGTCGGCGCCGGAATGAAAGACAACGGTTCCGGCGGTGTTTTTAATAAACATGTACAAATCCGGGGCGGAAACCAGATCGGTGCAAGTGACGCTCAGCACCGTAGCGCTCACCAGCCGGTAGCCGACGGTGTCGATTTTGGCGTGGTAGCTGACGACGTATTTCCCCGGTTTGGTGTAGTTGTGCGGCGGCGGGTTTTCGCCGCTAAATGTGGTGCTGTCGCCGAAATTCCACGCATAGGTGAAGCCGTTGGCGCCGTTGGAAGGCACATTATTGGTGAAGCTGACCGTAGTGCTGCCGCACCCAGTCACGTTGGTCATGGTAAAGCCATCCGTGATACTGATTTTCGGCGCCACGTACATCGTCATGGGGAAAGAAGCTTCCTGCGAAAAAATGAAAACAGTGGCTTTTAGCCGCACGGTCATGACGAAGGTGTCGGTTTTGGTGGGCGTACCGCAAATTTTGATACAGCCGTCTGTTTGGGTCGCTGTTTCAAAAACGGTTTGGTTGGCCTGCCAGAACAAACCGGGCGGCAGATCGTCGATTCCGACAATTTCAATTTTACTGATAGCCAGTCCCGGCGGGGTTGTGCTGTCGATAGCATGCACCGGCGTGGTGGTTTTCGGTACCCGGAAGGAAATATCCTGATTGTAGGGGGTGCCTTTTTCCCCGTCGGGTAGGGCGGGCATGTACAAGGTGTCGGCGGGCAGGCCTGCCGGGAGGTTGACCACGCAGCCGGGGCAGCCGTTTTGAGCGGAAAGCGCCGCCAGGGTATTTGCAAAAAAGCAAAGGGTAAGGAGTCGTTGTTGCATAACAACCGGTTTAGAGCGTGAAAAAATACATTGCGCGGCGGAGGAAGGACAGTTTGGGATTATGGGACCAAAGGCGACAAGTACTTTCCAGGAGAAACCGGATTTAACCTAGTTTGAAGTTTGAAGTTTGGAGTTTGAAGTAGTTCAACTTTCCGGAATAGTGAACTACTTCAAACTTCAAACTCCAAACTTCAAACTAAATAGGTATTAAAGTTTTACGAAACGCCGGACCGACTTGCCCTGCGCGTTTCCAACACTGTACCAATAGCTGCCGGCGGCCAATTGGCCGGCGTCAAATTCGAACTGGTTTTCCCCTTCGAACAACTGGACGGTACGGGCCTGCAGGCGGTTGCCGAGCAGGTCGAATACTTCAAACAGAAACGCGCCGCTTTCGGCAGACACCGCCTCGATGCGGGCCAGCTGACCGACTGGGTTGGGCAGGATGCGCAGGCTGCTGAGCGCGCTGCCGGCTTCATTGGCGCCGGATGCACACTGCCCTTGCGGGTTGAGGATCAGGTAGTAGTGGTTGTTGGGCGCGGCGTCGCCAGGGAAATTCAGCGTGATCGGAAAGGGTATGGCTGTCAGCGTGATGGTAGCCGTAATTTTCAGGTCGAGGGTATCGGGCGCCTGGTTGACCGGGTTGGGCGTGCCGTTCAGTAGGATGCAGCCCAAGGTTTTAGCGGGAAAAACGCAGTTGGGCGGGTCGCAGCTGTAGGTCATGCCTACGGGGTAGTTGCCGACGCCGTTGGTGGTTGGAATGCTGACCTCCTTGATTTGCAGCATGGTGCCGTTGTAGTCGAAAAATTCGGGCACGTTGATCGTTACCGACTGGTTGTACGGCTCGTTGATGCAGGCTAGTTTCAGGTTATAAAACGGCGAATCGGGCGACCAGGGCGCCGGCGAAAGCAATTTGCCATTCATCAGCAACGAGGAATCGCGCACGCACACCTGGGCGTTCAAAAATGAAAAGGAAAGGGTACACAGCAGAAAGAGCGGAAGTAGCGCTTTTTTCATAGGTTCAGTGTTTAGTAAACGGATTGGTGAATGTTTTCAAAATTCTTGACCGGGCGGAGGAACAAGGCTTGCGCGGCGTTCAAACCGGCAGTGCGGGTGCTGAGGCGTTTTCAAATTGGCGGGCAAGATCGTAATAATTTATGGAGGCGAAAACGGGATTTGTGCCGGTTATAAACAAAAAACGAGGAACGGCCCTGGAGCCGGGTTCCTCGTTTTGTCCAAAATGTAAATTTAAGCGGCTAACTCAAGTCGATTTATCCGCGCTTAACGGCGTCGACGATGGCTTTAAACGTCGTCGGGTGGTTGAGCGCCAGATCGGCCAGCGCTTTGCGATTCAGGCTGATACCTTTTTGAGCCAAGGCGTGGATAAAGCGGCTGTAGCTCAGGCCCTCCATGCGCGTAGCGGCATTGATACGGGCGATCCACAGGCGGCGGTAGCTGCGTTTTTTGAACTTCCGGTCGCGGAAGGCATACTGCCAACCTTTCTCCAGGGTGTTTTTGGCTACGGTGTAAACTTTGGAACGGGCGCCAAAAAAGCCGCGGGCGGCTTTCATGATTTTTCTCCGGCGGGCGCGGCTAGCCGGGTTGTTGGTTGCTCTTGGCATGTGCAATTTTTTAGTGCAACTCCGGGATTTACGCGTCGGGTAAATGCTCAGCCGGAGTCCTCGTTAAAAAATAAAAGTGAAAACCATGTACGTCAACATGGCTGTTGGCTTGGCCCGGCACCCAGCGTATAGCGGTACCCGGCAGCCCTGCGGCTTAGATAGCCAGCAAACGCTCAATGCGGGCGTGCTCGCTCCGGTCCACCACCACCGAACCATTCAGGTGGCGCTTGGCTTTTTTGGACTTGGCGCGCAAAATGTGCCGCATTCCGGCGCGGTTGCGCTTGACTTTCCCGGAGCCGGTCACCTTGAATCGCTTCTTGGCGCCGGAGTGGGTCTTCATTTTCGGCATGTCTAACTAATTATTTTTGAAAAAATGGAGCGCAAAGGTAAAACGCGAAATTTAAAATGCGGCCAATGTGGTCAATAATTTAAATGCGGAATACGGAATGCGGAATGCGGAATTTGTTCACCAGCCCGGATAGTTGTGGTTTAACTCTTTTGGAATGAAACCTACTTGAAATGGTGAACAAATTCCGCATTCCGCATTCATTTCTTCGCCGTCTTTTTCGGCGCGATAATGACCATCATCCGTTTGCCGTCCATGCGGGGCAATTGTTCCGGAGCGCCGAAATCTTCCAATTCTTTCAAAAAACGGAGCAGCAGCAATTCGCCGCGGTCTTTGAACACAATAGCGCGGCCGCGGAACTGGACATAGGCTTTGACCTTGTTGCCTTCGGAGAGGAAATTTTTGGCGTGCCGCAGTTTGAAGTCGAAATCGTGGTCGCCGGTTTCAGGTCCGAAGCGGATTTCTTTCAGTTGTTGTTTGACCGCATTGGCTTTCAGTTCCTTTTCTTTTTTCTTTTTCTGGTAGAGGAACTTGTTGTAGTCGACAATGCGGGCGACAGGCGGGTTAGCGTTGGGCGAAATTTCAACCAAATCGAGCGCCATTTCCTGTGCCCAGGCTTGTAGTTGCGAGGTGGAAAAGACGCCGGGCTCGATGGTGCGGCCTATGGCTTCGGAGATTTCCCCCAGGTTTTCGCCGACCAGGCGCAGTTCTGGCACGCGAATGAATTCGTTAATCCGGTGTTCGGCTTGTTGCTGCCGGGGCGGGAAGGGGCGGCGGCCTTGCGGCGGCCCGCCGGCGGGGCGGTTGGGGTAGGGCCCAGCGGGGCGGCTGCTGTTTGGTCCGGCTGGGCGATTGCTGTTTGGCCCGGCTGGGCGGTTTTGATTTCCACCCGGGCGGTTGTTGCTACCGCCGCCCGGCTTGGGTGAAGAAGGTTTTAATGCCAATTAAAAAATTTGTTTTGTTAAAAAAATAATCCGGATAGTCCTGAGCAGCAGCCGGGTAAAAAAAATGGATACCCGGAATCGCGACCGAATACCCAGCGCTGACAACTATGTTTTTGTAAACACAAAAGTAAACAATATTCACGGGAATGCGGATTGTGTCCTAAAAAAAATATTTTTTGTTTTAGGTTTGTCGCATGTTTGCCGATGTCATTCTGCCCTTGGCCCTGCCCAAACGCAGCTATACCTACTCGATTCCGGAGGAGCTGCGGCCCGACATCCGGCCCGGCATCCGGGTGGAGGTTCCCTTCGGCAAATCCAAACGTTACAGCGGCGTGGTCGCCCGCGTGCACACCGAAACGCCGCCGTACCGCGTCAAACCCCTGCTCGCCGCACTCGACGAGCTGGAGGTGGTGACGCCGCAACAACTCCAACTTTGGGACTGGCTGGCCGACTACTACTGCTGTACCCTCGGCGAAGTGATGAGCGCCGCCCTGCCCGGCCATCTCAAACTCACCAGCGAAACCAAACTGGTTTTCAACCCGGCCCATGGCGACGATTTCAGCGCCCTCGACGCCGACGAATATCTGCTCTCCGAAGCGCTCTTGCTGCAAAACGAGATCAGCATTGACGACGCCCGCAAAATTTTGAATAAAAAAACGGTATTCCCGGTCGTCCAGCGCCTGCTCCAATACGGCGTGCTCTCCCTGCGCGAAGACCTCCAGGAAAAATACCGTCCGAAAAAAGTGCTGGCCCTGCGCCTGGCCGAACCCTATCGCTCCAATCAGGAATTGCTCCGGCCGGTATTCGACGAACTAGACAAAGCCGAACGCCAACTCGAACTGCTTTTGGCCTTCCTCCAAATCAGTCGCCGACAGCCCTGGGTGCGCCGCCAGGAAGTGCTCGACAAAGCCGGCGCCTCGGAATCAGCCTTGCGGGCGCTGGTGAAAAAAGAAATCCTGGAACTGTACGAACGCGAACAGAGCCGCATCGCAGGCTTCGAAGACGAACTGGTGGAAGCAGGGGCCCTTTCCGCCCAACAAAGCCGCGCGTTGTCGGAAATTCACGCGGCTTTTCGCGGCAAAAACACGGTGCTGCTCCAGGGCGTCACGGGCAGCGGCAAAACCCGCGTGTACCTCGAACTCATGCGCGAGGTGTTGCTCCAGGGCGGCCAGGTGTTGTACCTGTTGCCTGAAATTGCCCTGACCACCCAGATCGTCAGTCGCCTTCAGCGTTTTTTCGGCGCCGATGTGGCGGTTTACCATTCCAAAATCAACTACAACGAGCGGGTGGAAGTGTGGCGCGCCGCAGCGACGGGCAAACCGGTTGTCCTCTCCGCTCGCTCGGGTTTGTTCCTGCCGTTCAACAACTTACAGTTGGTGATCGTCGACGAGGAGCACGACCCCTCTTTCAAACAATACGACCCGGCGCCCCGCTACCACGCCCGCGATACCGCTATTTATCTGGCCCGGCTCTACGGCGCCAAGGTGTTGCTCGGCACCGCCACGCCAGCCATCGAGACGCACCACAACGCTCAGACGGGCAAATACGGCCTGGTGGAACTCCGCGAGCGTTTCGGCGGCCTGGAAATGCCCGAAATCCGAGCGGTCGATTTGCGGGTGGAGCACAAGACCAAGCAGATGCAAAGCCTGTTTTCCCAAAGCTTGCTCGATGCGCTCCAGCAAACCCTGGCGCAGGGCGAACAGGCCATTTTGTTCCAAAACCGCCGCGGCTACTCGCCCATCCTCGAATGCCAGGTGTGCGGCTGGACAGCCCAGTGCCGCCACTGCGATGTCAGCCTCACTTTCCACAAACACACCAACCGCCTGCGCTGCCACTACTGCGGCTACCAGGAACAACCGCCCGCACTCTGCCCGGCTTGCGGCAGCGGAAAGGTGACCCTGCTGGGCTTCGGCACCGAAAAAATTGAAGACGAACTGAAACTTTTCCTGCCCGATGCCCGCATCGGCCGGCTCGACCTCGACACCGCCAGCACGAAAAATAACCTGGTGGCTATTCTCAACGATTTTGAGGAAAAACGGATCGACATCCTGGTCGGTACGCAAATGGTAACCAAGGGCCTCGATTTTGAAAATGTGGGTCTGGTGGGCGTGCTCGGCGCCGATCAGCTGGTGCGTTTCCCCGATTTTCGGGCCGGCGAACGCGCTTACCAACTGCTTACCCAAGTTGCCGGCCGCGCCGGCCGCAAACACCGGCGCGGACAAGTACTGGTGCAGGCCTGGGACCCCGCGCACCCGGTGATCAAGGAAGTGTTGGCACATGATTTTCAGGGTTTTGTGCGCAGGGAGCTGCAGGAGCGCCGCGATTTTCAGTACCCCCCTTTCAACCGCCTCATCCACCTGCGCCTGCAACATAAAGATGAAAAAGTGGTGTTTCTCGCCGCCGAGCTGTTTGCAAAAACCCTGCGCCAAAAAATGGGCGCCCGCGTGTTGGGACCCGTGCAGCCGAACATCCCCCGCGTGCGGAATTTTTACGGCCAGGAAATCATGTTGAAACTTGAAAAGTCAGCCGCCGTCATTCAAGCCGCCAAAGACCTGATTCGCCAAACCGCCGAAATGGTGACCAGCAAACCCGGCTGGGGGCAGCTGCGGGTGGCGGTGGATGTGGACCCAAACTGATGGAATACGGAATACGGAATACGGAATGCGGAATTTGTTCACCATCTCAAGTAGGCTTCATTCCAAAAGAGTTAAACTTCAATTATCCGAGATGGTGAACAAATTCCGCATTCCGCATTCCGAATTCCGCATTATTTCTTGATCAGGTTTCGGTAGTCGATGAAGCTTTGCGCGACAATTTGCCGGGCTACCTCCGCATTTTGAAACTCCTCCACCTGCACGGTTTTGTTTTCCAGTTTTTTGTAGTCTTCGAAAAAGCTGCGGAGCTCTTTGAAGAAATGCTCGGGCAGCTCGGCGATGTCGTTGAGGTGGTTGACGCTCATGTCGTGCTCGGCTACGGCGATGATCTTGTCGTCCATGTCGCCCTGATCGATCATTTGCATCACACCGATCACCCGGGCCGATACCAGGCACAGGGAGGGTAGGGTAGTTTGGGTGAGCACCAGGATGTCGAGCGGGTCGCGGTCGCCGCAGTACGACTGTGGGATAAAACCGTAATTAGCCGGGTAGTACATTGAGGAGTACAGCACCCGGTCGAGTTTGAGCAAGCCGGAGTTTTTGTCGAGCTCGAATTTGGCCCGTGAGTGCCGCGGAATTTCGATGATGGCGTTCACCACGGCAGGTGCGCCGGGACCGGGATCGACGTGGTGCCAGGGGTGGTTGGCGGGTATTTCCATAGGTTCAAATTTTGGGAATAAAGGTAGGCTTGAGCGGGGTATTTGCGGCATCTTTGTTTGGCTTGTAACCGTTTAAAAACTGTTTTATGAAAGGTGTCCTCTTTTTGGCCGGGCTGTTTTTGGTTTCCCCAACCGCCCGAACAGCCGGTCAAACGCCGCCCTGCCCCGCCAACGGCCCCAACCTGATCGTCAACGGCAATTTTGAACAAGGTTATTTCGGCTTCACCTCCGATTTCGGCCGGGGCCTGAACAACGCCACCAAAGCCGGCTGCGGCACCCAGGGCTGGATCGTGGTCACCCAAACGAATGTGCACACCAGCCCGGCTTGCCAGGGCTACCCGCCGGCCCTGTCGGCGCAATACGGCGCGCCCAACACCGCCACCGACCCCGACCCCGCACACCCCAGCAACAGCTCCGTCGTGACCCTCGCCGCCTGCAACCAACCGCTGCCCGACCACACCACCGGCGCCGGTTTTTTCCTGACCATCGACCCCGACGCCGTGCCCGGCCGCGCCTACTGGAAGCAACGTATCCGGATTTGCCCCAACACCGACTATGTATTTTCAGTGTGGGTGCGCAATGTGGAGGCAGGTTGCGGCTTGCCGGCGCCGAATTTTCATTTCGAAGTGGACGGCCTGCCGATCAATGCCCCGACCAGCTACCCCAATTGTCAATGGGTGCAAACCTTTGCGCACTGGAATTCAGGCGCCGTGCAGGGTGAGGTTTGGATTACCCTCGTGAACGATCAGCCCGGTTGTGTGGCCAACGATGTGGCGATCGACGATTTGTTTTTCGGCATTTGCGGCGGCATTGCGCTGAGTTGTCCGCCGGTATTCCGGTTTTGCGGCAACGCGGCGCCGGGAGCCATCGCGCTCTCCGGCTCGGCAAGTGGACTCGACGGGCCGCAGTACCAGTGGCAACGCCTGAATCCGGCTACCGGCGCCTGGGCAAACCTGCCCGGCGCAACCGACACCCTGCTGGCGTTTCCTGCGCCCGGACTCGCCGACACGGGCTGGTACCGCCTGCTGGCAGCGGCCGGCGGAGCATTCGGCGATGCGTTTTGCAACCTGCGCAGCGCAGCGCTGCGCGTCGAGGCGGCGCCGGAATACCAGACGGAGGCAACGGTCGTGCTTTGTCCGGGGGAAAACTACAGCGGCTACGGACTGCCGGGCGTTTACGTCGATACCTTTTTGTCGGCCCGGGGTTGCGACAGCGTCCGAACCCTGCATCTACAGGTGGAAAGCGAGCCAACCAGTTTGCAAACCATTGCCTTGTGCCCCGGCAGCCGTTTTGATTTTAATGGAAAATCCATTGCCGCGCCGGGCCGCTACGTGGATACTTTGTCGACGGTGCACGGCTGCGACAGTATTGCAGTGCTCGAGGTGCAATGGCGGGTTGACCGCGAACTAGCCTACCTGCCCAACGCCTTCAGCCCGAACGACGACGGGCTGAACGACCTTTTTTTACCCAACCTGGAGCAACTGAAATTTCAACAATACCAGTTGCGTATTTTTGACCGCTGGGGGAATTTGGTTTTTTCGAGTCAGAACCCTGCCGCGGGCTGGGACGGCCGCTTTCGCGGCAAAGTTTGTCCGCCGGGGGTGTATGCCTGTTACCTCAGCCTGAGCACCGAATTGTGCCAACAGGTATTTTTTGAAGGCGCGCTGAGTTTGATCCGATAAAAAGTATGAAAGACAATTTTTCCACCCAAGCCACAGCCTACGCCCGTTTTCGGCCCCGCTACCCGGCTCAACTGATCGACTACCTTGCCGGGCTGGCGCCCAGCCGCCGCTACGCCTGGGATGCCGCCACCGGCAACGGCCAATTGGCCCTGGCCCTGGCCGACCATTTCGACCGGGTGTTGGCCACCGACATCAGCGCCCGCCAGCTGGAACAAGCGCCGCTGCACCCCCGCGTCGAGTATCGCGTGGAGCCCGCCGAAGCCTGCTCGGCCCCCGACCAGGCTTTCGATTTTGTGGCCGTAGCACAAGCCGTACACTGGTTCCATTTCGACCGGTTTTACGCAGAAATCCGGCGTGTGCTACGCCCCGGCGGCGTATTGGCGCTGATCGGTTACGGCTTGTTCCGGACGGAAAACCCGGCGGTGAACGCCGTGGTCGATCATTTCTACCGCAACATCACCGGGCCATACTGGGACCCCGAGCGCAGCCACATCGATGCCGGCTACGCTACCATTCCTTTTCCGTTCGAGCGCTTGCCGACGCCGGAGTTTGACATGAAATTTTGGTGGACCCAGGCGGATATGCTCGGTTTTTTAAATTCCTGGTCGGCCGTGCAACACTACCGCCGTGAGCGCGGCAGCGACCCGCTGGCCTTGATCGGGGAGGCGCTGCAAGAGGCCTGGGGGGCAACCGGAGCGCTGGAGGTTCGGTTTCCCTTGTTGTTGCGGGTGGGCGCTAGGGCTGTTTCGCCAGGGCTTTGATTTTTTCCAGGTTGTTGTATTGCGTCCAGATGCGCAGGCCTTCCTCCTCGCTGACGAGCTTTCCGGCCCGGTCGATGAGCAGGGTAGTGGGGAGTTTGACGACAAAAGCGTCGAGAAAGGTCATGTCGAGTTGGGCAAATTGAAAACTGAAGGGGTGGGCTTTTTGAAAATCGCGGATTTTGGCCGGCTCTTCCGGGCTGACGGCGATAAAAACGATGTCGTTTTTGTACTGGCTGTACGCTGCTTCGATCGACTCCATTTCACTGACACAGGGCCGGCACCAAGTGGCCCAAAAATTTAGAAAAACCGGTTTTCCCACAGAATTTTGAAGGCTAAACGGCTTGCCGTCGAGCGTGCGCATCCGGATGCGGGCCAGGCGGTCGTCGAGATCAACCGCCGGCGCCGGCTCGGCTGAGGCGCCCGTTTTTCGGGCCGGCGTGCAAGCCAGCAACAGTAAAACAATGCTTCCGCAAATGCCGGCAATTGATAACTTTAACCTACTTTTACCCATAAATCGCAATTGGAGGCCCTAAAAGAAGGGTATTCTCCACAAATGAAAACGGCATTAACAAAATCAAACATACCATGCGAACACTTCCCCTCTGTGTATTGGGCATTTTACTCACCGGCTACGTACTCCGCGCGCAAACAGGGCTACCAGCCAACCCCGAACCCGGCAAGTGCTACATCCGCTGTTTTACCGAAGATAAATGGCGAAACGAATCGCGCACCGTGCTCGTGCGGCCCGCGTACATGAAATTCAACGTGATACCCGCCGAATACCGCGAGGTGGAAGAACAAGTTGTGATCCGGGAGGCGACTACCCGCTATGAAATCATCCCTGCAGTGTTCCAAACTGTAACCGAAACCATCCAGGTGGAAGACCCCTACAACGCCCTCACCGTGCTGCCGGCCACCTTTACCGAGTCGGTCGAAGAGGTGGTGTACCAGCCGGCCTACGCCCGTTTTGAGTGGAAAACCGCCGCGGTGAACTGCGACTCCGACGATCCGCGCGACTGCCAGGTGCTCTGCTACGTGGAATACCCGGAGCAGAAAAGCCCGATTTCCACGCAAACCATGCAGTCCAACTCCGCCACAACGGCCTCGCCCAAAGGCGGGCGTACGATTGCTGTGCAAAAAGAAGTGGTGGTGACGCCGCCGCAAATCAAGGAAATCCAGGTGCCGGCGGAGTACCGCATCGTGAAAAAACGGGTGTTGGTAAAAGATGAAACCATCGACACCATCCACGTCGACGCCCTCTACCAAACGGAGGTCGTGCGTATCCTGGAGGAAAAAGGCGGCATGGAAGTGTGGACTGAAATCAAGTGCGAATTGACCGAACTGACGCCGCTGCCGATTTATTACGAACTGAACAGCGCCCAACTCACGGCGGAATCGCGCAAGGTGATCGACGACCGGCTCTACCAACTCATGGTACAAAAACCGCTGATCCGTATCGAAGTCAACGCGCACACCGATTCCCGCGGCTCCGACGATTTCAACCTCGATCTTTCGCAACGCCGCGCCCAATCGGTGGTGAATTACCTGGTGGAAAAAGGCATCAACCGCAGCCGCCTGGTCGCCCGGGGCTTCGGCGAAACCCGCCTGAAAAACAATTGCGCCAACGGCGTGGAATGCACAGAAGCTCAACACGCGCAAAACCGCCGCACAGAGTTTCGGGTGCTGCCTAATTAAAACCCTGACCGAACCGAACTGCCCCGTTTGTCGAGACTCCCTCCCGTCGTTATTCGGATGGTATGCGAATACCTGATTCGTTGTGTTACGCCTCCGGTTGCACCACGACCTTACTTTTATTTTTAAATAGCGCCTGAAAAAAATGAAAATTCGACTCTTGTTGACCTTCCTCCTGGCTGCCGGCGCAGCGGATGCTCAGCAGCCGGAATTGATCGTGCCTGTCGGGCATACCAACGCCATTACCAGTGTAGCCCTTTCGCCCGACGGCCGCTACCTGCTCACCGGCAGCGCCGACCATACCGCCAAACTCTGGGACCGGGCGGGCCACGAAATTCAAACCTACCGCGGCCACGGTTTTGCGGTCAGCGCCGTCGCTTTTTTACCCGACAACAGCGCCGTGATGACGGCTAGCTACGACGGCAGCATCAAACGCTGGAGCCTCGACGGCAAACTGCAAAACACCTATTCGGGCCATAAAAACTACGTCAAAACCATCGCGATTTCGCCCGACGGCCGCCAATTTCTTTCGGGCGGACAAGACAAACAGCTCATCATCTGGTCGGTTAAAGGCGATCAGGACCTGCTGCTGGAGCAGCCCGACTTTATCAATGCCAGCGCTTTTTCCCCCGACGGGAAATCGGTGCTGGTGGGTTTGCAAAACGGTACGGCCCGCCTGATCCGCCTGGGCACGCGGGTGGCGCAAGTATTTCAGCACGGGGGCGGCCCAATCAGCGCGGTGTCGTTTTCAAAAGACGGGCAATCAGTTTTGACCGTAGGTACGGCCGGTTCCGCCAAATGGTGGAGCGCTGCTGGCGCCTTGCTGAACAGTTTTGAACAGTTGCCCAACGGCTTGCAAGCGGCCGCGCTTTCCCCCGACGGCGCCACACTGGTTACCTGTAGTTTTGACGACGACGGCCTGGCCAAAATCTGGACGCTCAACGGCAACGAAAAACGCAACTACGACGGCCATTTTAAAAAAATAAATGCCGTAGCGTACGCCCCCGATGGCCAACTCCTGCTCACTGGCGGCGACGACCGCACCGCCCGGCTTTGGACGCCCGAGGGCCGTACCCTGCAAGTGCTTCGCGGCCACTCCAGCAATATCACCGCTATGGCTTGCTCGCCTTCCGGACACCTTCTGGTGACCGGCAGCATGGACGGCAGCCTGCGGGCCATGACACTTTCCGGCTTTTCCCTCAAAGCCCTCGAAGGGCACCAAAGCCGGGTAAGCGCGCTGGCTTTTTCCAATTCGGGTAAAGTTTTTATTACCGGCAGTTACGACAAAACGGCCACCCTGCGCGACAGCACGGGCAAGTTGCTGTGCCGACTGGAAGGGCACCGGAACAATGTTGCCGGCGTGGCGATTTCTCCGGATGAAAAATGGCTGCTCACGGGCAGCACCGACAAATCGGCCCGGCTGTGGTCGGCCGACGGAAAACTGGCGGTCGAAATGGCCCAACCGGCAGCCGTGCTGGCAGTTGCTTTCTTTTCCACCGGCGATTCCTTGCTGGTGGCTTGCGAAAACCAAAGCGTGCAAATATTCGACTTCAAAGGCAAACTGCTGCGTGCGTTCGCCACGCCCTACCAAATCCGGACGGCCGTACCCGGCCCGAACGGGACCGTGCTGACTGGCGCGCGAAACGGCATAATTCATTCCTGGAAAACCAACGGCGCGGAAGTGACCAGCTTCGGAACGCCCAACCTCGACCCCGTAGCGGCCCTGGCCCTTGCCCCCGACGGCAAAAGCCTGCTGGCCGGCTACGAATCGGGCCAGCTGCAACAATGGGCGTTTTCAGGCGGGGAACGTTCGACCCTGGCCGGGCACCGGGCAGCGGTGACGGCGCTGGCTTTTTTGCCAGGGGGCGCATCGCTGGTATCGGCGAGTTTGGATTGCAGCGTCCGCATCTGGAATGCCACTTCGAAAGCCGAACGGGCCGCGATCATTCCCTTGGATTCGGCCGATTGGGCCGTGACCACCCCGATCGGTCTGTTCGATGCCTCCCCCGGCGCTATGAAAGGCATGTACTACATCGACCGGCAAAATGTGATCGAACTGGAGCAGATCAAAGAGCGCTACTACGAGCCGGGCATTTTGCCCATGCTGTTGGGTTTTGCCCGGGAAAATATTCGGTCGGTGACCAGTTTTTCGGCGGTGGCCCTCTACCCGGAAGTCGAAATGACGGTTGATAGCCAGCGCCACCAACTGCAGGTGCGGCTTCAGGCGCGCAACGGCGGCTTGGGAAAATTGAGCCTGTTTGTCGGCGTCAAGGAAGTGGAGGAAGACATTAACCCCCGGCGGGACACCGCGCTGACGGTCGATCTGGGGCAATACGCCGCCTACTTCGAACCGGACACGGTAAATACGGTGGCCTTGCGCGCGTTTAATGCCGAAGGCTGGATTCGCAGTCCGGCAATCGAAGCCTCCTATCGGGCGCCCGGCGCCCGATCGAAGGGCTTTGGCTCGGGTTCGGATGCTGGCACGCAGGTGCAGGTGAAATACGACCCGCAGTTGTACGGTATTTTTATCGGCACCTCGCAGTACGCCGGCGACGCGCTCGATTTGCGATTCCCCGATTTCGACGCCTCGGCTATGTTCCAGGCTTTGCAAAGCGCCGGCAGGCTCTTGTTTAAAGATTCAGTACATTTGAAACTGTTCAACACCTCTGGCAAACCCGGCACTATTGACGCCACTAAAGCCAATATTCGCGCAGCCTTTCAGGAGTTTGCCGGCCGCGCTAAAACGGGCGACGTGCTGGTGGTGTATTTTTCCGGGCATGGCATCAACTACGGCGCCGCTGAAAGTTCGCAGTTTTACTACCTCACCCGCGATATCATGACGGAAAACCTGGGGCCAGAAGAGATTCGGGTCAACTTTGCCATCTCCTCGGCGGAGCTCACCGAATGGTTGAAAAACATCCCGGCTCGCAAGCAGGTGCTCATGCTCGACGCCTGCAATTCCGGCAAAATCGTAGAGGATTTCGGCAGCGCCAACAAAAAGGACTTGGCGACCTCCCGCGTGCGCGCCCTTGACCGTATGAAAGACCGCACCGGCGTGTTTATCCTGACGGGCAGTGCGGCCGACAAGGTCAGCTTTGAAGACAACCAATACGGGCAAGGTTTGCTCACCTACAGCCTTCTGCAGGGCATGCGCGGCATGGCTTTGAGCGAGGACAAACGGGTGGATGTGATGGCTTTATTTCAATATTCCCGCGACCAGGTGCCCCAGCTGGCCCGCAACATCAACCGCATACAAACGCCGGTGCTGGCTTTTCCAAGCGGAGGGGAGAGTTTCGATATCGGTTTGTTGAACGACACCGTGGTGATCCCGCTGGCCAAGGAGAAAAAAGTGTTTGTGCGGGCGATGTTTCAGGAAAACAGCAAATTCAAGGATGTGGCCGGGCTGGGCGAGGCGGTCAACGACTATTTTCGGCTGGCGACTTTGCCCGGCGGCGAGGACGCCTTTGTGTTCCGGGATGTGCAGGATTATCCGAATGCCTACGCTATTTACGGCCGGTATAGTTTGAAAGGCGATGCGGTGGAAGGAACGGCGCTGCTGTTTCAGGGCAACGAGCAACTGGGCGAGACTATCCGTTTCAGCGGCAAGCGGAACGATTTTGCGCAACTGGCCGAAAGTATTGTCGATCAGGCCTTTCAGCGCATAGCCTGGTAGTGGTTACAGGACGTTGGCCAGTTGCTCCTTGATTTTTTCCAGCTCGTCTTTCATTTGAACCACCAGGCGCTGGATGTCGGCGTCGTAGGCTTTGGCGCCCAGGGTGTTGATCTCCCGGCCCATTTCCTGGCTGATAAAATTGAGGGT
>CAZVZH010000038.1:19906-28580 GCA_964630705.1 uncultured Saprospiraceae bacterium
GCGCAGAATGTTGCTGACGCGGAGCTGAAGGTCGGCCTCCAGGGCGTCGCCTTCCTGATCTCGGAACATGCGCAACTGGTCGAGCGCATCGGTGACCACGCGGCACACAGCGTCCCATTCTTCTTCATCGACTTCGGCGGAGGGCGTGCTGGCGATGTTGGGGATGCGCATGATGGTTGACAGCAGGTCGTGTTGCGGGATGTTCAGCTCCTCCGTGAGGCGGGTCAGCTCGCGGTAGTAGCCGCGAAACAAGGTTTCGTTGAGGCTGACCAGGGCTCCGCCGTCGGCGGTTTGAACATCGACGAGCAGGTCGATTTTGCCGCGTTCGGCGTGGTCGACGATCAGTTTGCGCAATTCGACTTCTTTTTCTTTGTAATCGCCGGGCAGGCGCATTTTCAGGTCGGTGAGTTTGGAGTTGAGGGTGCGAACCTCTACCGAAATAATTTTACCCTGGTAGCTGCCCGAGGCGCGGCCGTAGCCGGTCATGGAAAGAAGCATAAGCTGTCGTGCGGATGGTGCAAAAAAAAGGGAGGTAAAGGTAGGTAAAATCGCTCCGGCGTGAATTCCGGAAATATATTTTTGCAAAAAAGTATTGTAAAGATTTGATTTAGAGTAAGTTTGCAAACGCTCTCCGAGCATCCTTTCTGTTTGCCCAACCGATTTAATTTTTGATTATCAATCACATATGGCCCGGAAAAAGTCTGGCAAAAATTTGTGCAGGTAAAAATTTGTACGATCTTTGCGACTCGTTTTCCGAAGCGCCTTCTTTTTTTCTGTAACTTGTTCAAAATCAACAAAATAAAACATGAGAAAGGCTGACCTTGTGAATGCCATTTCCGAGAAAACGGGCGTTGCCAAAGTGGACGTTTTAGTTTCTCTCGAAGCGCTGTTCAAAGAAATTAAAACCACCTTGCAAAACGGCGAGAATGTGTATGTGCGCGGTTTCGGCAGTTTTATCATCAAGAAACGCGCTAAAAAAATCGGCCGCCACATCAAAAAAGGTAAAGCCATCGAAATTCCGGAGCACTTTATTCCCTCGTTTAAACCGGCGAAAGTTTTTGTTGAGCAAGTTAAGAAGAACGTCACGACGCTTCCTTCGGACGAAAGTGAAGATTAAGATGGGTGCACTACCCGCTCAAAAGATCAAATAGGTGGCGGCAACCATGTTTAAAAAAGCGCAATTTCTGGCCCTGTTGGGCGCACTGGTTTTATTCGGCGTCTTGTACCTGGGTTTCGATACCCGGCCGGCAGATCAAAAAACGCTGGACCAGTCGCGTTCGATCAAGGGCGAAAGCGCCAGCCTGGAAGTGCTGGAGGCAGATGCCCGGGCCCATCTGGATGCGGGCCAGCAAGCGCGCCTTCAGGAATTGGGGCAGCAAATTTCCGCTGCAACCTCCGACACGGCCCGAACCTCGGCGCTTAAGCAATTGTCGGGCTGGTGGTATGCGCAAGGGCAGCGCGCCATCGCCGGCGGACTGGCCGAACAAGTAGCCGAACTGGAAAACACCGCCGCAGCCTGGTCGGTCGCCGGCGCTACGTTTTTCCAGGCGCTGCAGGGCGAGCAAGACAAGGCCCGGCGCGATTTTTGCGCCGGACGGGCAATCCGGGCTTTTGAAAGCGCAGTGTCGCTTCAACCCGAACAAGTGGAACACCGCGTCAATCTGGCGTTGGTGTACGCCGAGAACCCACCGGCCGACAACCCCATGAAAGCCGTGTTGCTCCTGCGCGAGTTGGAGCAAAAACACCCGGAAAGTCCGGCCGTGTACAATGCCCTCGGACGCCTGGCGATTAAAACCGGGCAATGGGAAAAGGCCATACAGCGCTTGGAAAAAGCCTGGTCGATCGACCCTCAAAACCCCAACACCCCCTGCTTGCTGGCCATGGCCTATGAAGGCGCCGGGCAAGCGGAAAAAGCGGCTGAATTCGCCGGTCGTTGTCAAGATTTTAAATAAAAAAGCGCCTGTTGAAAGGCAGGCGAAACGAACCATTATTCATAACTCATAACTTCAGTAGCATATGCCTTGCGGAAGAAAACGCAAACGTCACAAAATCGCCACGCACAAGCGCAAAAAGCGCCTGCGTAAGAATCGGCATAAGAAGAAAAACCGGTAGTGCCTGACTATACGGGAGCGGCCGTTTGGGTTTTTGGGCTGGATAAATTTATCGTTTTGTCCAGGCTTAAAACCCAAACCGCTTCCCGGGCGCCAGCCGTTTTTAACCAATATTCCGATTTGTCGGAGTTTATGCCGATCGCACCGTTGAAACGCGAAGCTGTATCAATAAGCCCCAATTGATGCAGCTTTGTGTGTTTGACCATAGGGGTACTTTTCAAAGAAATTTTAAATAAACACCCATGACGGGTTGCGCCAGGCCGAGCATTGGCTACCCGTTCCGGTACCCTCCGGTCGACTGATTTTCACCGGGCCGCTGCACCAGCAATCATTATTTGGCAAACTGTCTGCCCTGACTGATCCTCCGTTCGCAGCAACACGGACATTACTGTTCCGCCTGCCCGAACGCAGCCCCGCCAAATGAAAGGCCTCGCAGCTTTCAGCCAGCTAAATTCCGACGGCTTTTTTTCGTGATGTTGTATTGACTTTTGTAGTCGGTCAACCGGTTCGGCGCCTTGCCCCTGCGTGTAGCCAACCGGTCGCCTGGCCTGTCGAAACCCACTTCATCTGCCGTGGAAAAAGAACTTATCATCAATGCCTCTGCCACCGGTGTGGAAATGGCGTTGCAGGAGAACGGCAAGTTGGTCGAACTCCACCACCAGAAAACAAACAACAACTTTACTGTTGGAGACATTCTCATCGGAAAAATCCGAAAAATGATGCCCGGGCTGAACGCCGCTTTTATCGACATCGGGCATCGTAAAGACGCTTTTTTGCACTACACCGACCTGGGCCCCAAACTGCGGTCGGTGGTGAAATGGACTAACGGCGTCATGAACGGTAGCATCAATACCTACAAGCTCGACAATTTCAAGTACGAAGACGAGATTGTCAAAACCGGTAAAATTGACGTGGTATTGAACAAGCGCCACCCGGTGCTGGTCCAAATTTTAAAGGAACCGATTTCAACCAAAGGCCCGCGCCTGTCCTGCGAACTCAACCTTCCGGGGCGGTACATGGTGTTGTCGCCCTTTTCCGAAGCGGTGACGGTTTCCAAAAAAATAGCCAGCAACGAGGAACGTAAGCGCCTGCACACCCTGGCGGAAAGCATCCGGCCGAAGTGCTTTGGCCTCATCATGCGCACGGCTGCCGAAGGCAAAAAAGTGCAGGAATTGCACGAAGAACTAATGCAACTGCTCGGCCGTTGGGAAGAAATTTATAAACAGCTCAAAACCGTAGTGCCGCCGGCGAAATTGTTGAGCGAGCTCGACAAACCAACCAGCGTACTGCGCGACCTGCTCACCGACTCGTTCGGCCGCATTGTCGTCAACGACAAGGATTTGTACAACGAAATCCGGGCCTACCTGCAAGCCATCAGCCCCGATCAGGTAGGCATTGTTCAATACTACTCGGGCAGCAAGCCGATATTCGACGCTTTTGGCATAACGCGCCAGATCAAAGCCTCGTTTGGAAAAACAGCCACCATGGCGAGCGGCGCCTATGTCGTGATCGAAAAGACGGAAGCCATGCACGTGATCGACGTGAACAGCGGCCACAAAATGACCACCGGCGATGTAGACCAAACGATCTTGCGTGTCAACCTGGAAGCGGCAGAGGAAATTGCCCGCCAGATTCGCCTGCGCGATATCGGAGGCTTGATCATCGTCGATTTTATCGACATGCGCAACGTAGAGCATAAGCGCCAGTTGGCCAAAGCCATGGAAGGCTATATGCGGCAAGACCGCTCACAGCACACGATCTTGCCTTTGTCCAAATTCGGCCTCATGCAAATCACCCGAGAGCGCGCCCGCCCCGAAGTGGCGGTGGATACTGCCGAGGTGTGCCCATCGTGCAACGGCACCGGCAAAGTGAACGCCACGATCCTGCTGACCGACGATATCGAACGCGACCTGGAATTTATCATGCAGTCGAGGCCCAAAGGCGACCTTTACCTGCGGGTACACCCCTACATCGAAGCATACTTGCGCCGGGGGCTGAACAGCATCCGGATGCAGTGGTTTTGGAAATACAACAAGTGGGTACGCATCGTCCCGCATTCCGACTACCAACTTACCGAGTACCGGTTTTTTGTCGGGAACGACGATGAGATCCGTTTGAACTGACCGGAACGGTTTCGCCTTTAGGCGGACCGACCTGGACATGCCGTTCGGCGATGGCCAGCGGACGAAACACGTAGCGTTTTTTCAGGTGGTGGCCGCCGCTCCGGCGCAAAATGTCGCGTAGGGAGCTGAGCACGGCCAGCAAATGTTTGCCTTTATTCAGCATAACGCATTCGGCGTGTGCAGCCAAAGCGGCATCGGATACCTCGGAGCGGGTGGCGATGCCGCTTTTGTTGAGCGACTCCAGTACCTGCGTCGCCCACACTACGGGCACGTGCGCGGCTTCGCAAATCCACAAAATTTCTTCCTGGATTTCGCTCAGGCGCTCGAAGCCGATTTCAACAGCCAGGTCGCCCCGGGCGATCATGATGCCGAACACCGGCTCCCGCATACTTTGCAGCAACAGCGCGGGCAGGTTTTGGACGGCCTCGTAGGTTTCAATTTTTAGCAAAAGCGGGATCGTCGGATCGTGACCATCCCGCAGCAAGGATTGCAGTTCTTCCACTTCCGATGGCTGGCGGACAAAGGAAAATCCGAGCAGGTCGGCGTGTTCGCGGGCGAAGGGGATGATGGATTTGTCGAAAGCAGTGAGGCTGCGCACCTGCAAGTCGGTATCCGGAAAGTTGATACCCTTTTCGGGTTTGATGCGCGGTTTTTCAGCGGAAATGCGGGTGATTCGCAGTTGGGCCTTTTGCCCGTCGGCGTTTTCCACGACCGACTCGAACAGGCCGTCGTCGAACAGCACCCGGTCGCCGGCACGCAGGCTGGTCACTACTCCGGCTTGGGTGCAGCCCAGTATTTTTTCCGTTTTTTCAAATTTGGCTTCGGGTTCGCACAGCCAGATTTTTTCGCCTTTTTTCACCTTCATCCGGCTTTTTTTCCGGCCTTTCCCCAGAAGTTGGGTGCGAATTTTCGGGCCGGCCAGATCGAGGTAAATTTTACACGGATGCCCGGTGGCGCGCGAGGCTTTGCGCACTTGTTCGATCATGTCGGACCAGACCGTTGGGTCGTCGTGGGCACAATTGATCCGGGCGACGTTCATGCCGGCTTGCACCAGGGCTTTCACCCGGTCGTAATCGGCGGCCAGTCCGGTATCAAAAGTGACCATGATGTGCGGGATATGAGGGTTGACTTTGGAGCCGAACAAGGCGTTGGCGCGGAGTTGCATCAGCCGGGATGCTTCCGGGAAGTCGCAAGGGGCCAGTTGCTCGTCGACAGTTTGGCCCAGCCGTTGGAGTACCGACTGCACCTGCTGGAGGGTGTGGCTTTCGGCACTGGCAAGGGAGGAAAGGCCGGCTTGGTGGAGGTCGTCCTGCAGGTCGCGCAGGTCTTCACAGCGGAGCCGGAGGTAGTGCAACAGGTTGAGGGCGCTGGCCCGCTGTTTGGGATGGATGGTATTCAGCACCGGCTGCCAACGGGCTTCTTCCTGGAGCAAGCCGGCATGAATGCCTTTCAAGTTGTGGATGAGGGAATGGATATGATCGCGCATAGCCGTGCAAACTTACATGCTGGAAATGCAGCGCGTAAGCAGTGGGGCTATGCAGCGGGATGATTTTGATCAATACGGCAGCGGCAAAAAAACGAATGCCGTCAGAAATGCGGGCACTGGCATTTGGGTTTGAAAAGACTGCAGCTTTCCAGCACCACCATGCCGACCAGAAGCAAAAGAAAAGCGATACGCCACCAATTAATTTTTTTCATAGCCAAAATCCTGTTTACTTTTACAAATGCGAAAGTATGTTAAACCCCGCAGTATACCTAGGATTTGCGGCGACTGCCCCGCCCGCCAGTTAACTTTTAACGTATTTTGAAACGTATTCTCGTCGCTCCTCTGAATTGGGGGCTTGGTCACGCAACCCGGTGCATTCCAGTGATCCGGGAGTTGGAACAGCTCGGCGCTGAGGTATTGCTGGCATCCGACGGTGTGGCCCTGCACTTGTTGCGCGCTGAATTCCCACACCTGCCTGCCTTTGAATTGCCGTCTTACCGCATCCGGTACCAGTCGGCCAATATGGTCTGGAACATCGGCCGCCAATTTCCGCGGATTTTATGGGCGATTCGCAGTGAAAACAAGGCGACAGCGCACCTGGTCAGCGAACATGGGATTCAGGGTATTCTCTCCGACAACCGGTATGGTTGTTTTCATTCGAAGGTCAACAGCGTTTTAATTACCCACCAATTGCATTTGCAACTGCCAGGCCAGTTGGTAGCCTGGCCGGCCAATCAGATATTGCATCTGGCGCTAGGCAAGTTTGATGCGCTTTGGGTGCCCGACATTGCCGAAGAGCCCGGATTAGCCGGCAAGCTATCCCATGGCGATCCGGTACACCCGTATGTGCGTTACATTGGTCTTTTAACCCGGATGGAGCACTACGAACGGGAAGCGGAATATGATGTGAGCGTGGTGCTTTCAGGCCCCGAACCCCAGCGTAGCATACTGGAGCAACACCTGATGGAGCAAGCCATTGAAATGCCGCACAAGTTTATTTTTATCCAGGGGCAAACCCAGGCAAAAAAACACTACTACGCTGCGGAGAATGTAGAAGTGGTATCTTACCTTACTTCCGCCGACCTGAACGACGTGCTGATGTCGAGTAAGGTGGTGGTTAGCCGCTCGGGCTACAGCAGCGTGATGGACTTGGCGGGCTTGAACAAAAAAGCAATTCTGATTCCAACCCCGGGGCAGCCCGAGCAGGAATACCTGGCGGGTTTACTGGCTCAGCAACAGTTGTTCATTACCCAAAAACAACAGGAGATCAACCTGGACGCCGGAATTCGCCAACTGACCAAAACTACGGGTATCCGGCAGGGCGCCTATGCCACCGACGCTTTTAAGCCGCATTTGCGCGAATGGCTCAAAGCGCTTTAAACGCAAATTATTTTCCGGTAAAATTCATGGCGCGCTCCAGTCCGACGGTAACAAAAGTCTGAATGACTTTTCCCGCTTTTTCCAAAATATTGGGCAATTCGGCGGCCTCGTCTGGAGTCCATTCGCCGAGCACAAAGTTGACCTGGCGGCCGCGCCCGAAGTCGCTGCCTATGCCCATGCGCAGGCGGGGGTAAGCATCGGATCCCAGCAATTCACGGATGCTTTTCAGGCCGTTGTGGCCGCCATCGGAGCCTTTGGCGCGCAGGCGGAGTTTGCCGAAGTCGAGGTTGATATCGTCGCAAACAACCAGGCTGTTTTCCACCGGGATTTTTTCTTTTTGCAGCCAGTAGCGGACTGCTTTTCCGCTTAGGTTCATGTAGGTGCCTGGTTTTAGCAAGACGAGGCTG
Source organism: uncultured Saprospiraceae bacterium (assembly GCA_964630705.1). Taxonomy (GTDB): domain Bacteria; phylum Bacteroidota; class Bacteroidia; order Chitinophagales; family Saprospiraceae; genus M3007. The sequence goes on from CAZVZH010000038.1 coordinate 27,414, forward strand.
CGGCCTTTGAAACGCACTTCGGCCAGGTCGCCATGGTGGTCGGCGCGCCAGGAACCGCCGAGTTCACGGCAGAGCAAGTCGAGGGTTTTGAAGCCGACGTTGTGCCGGGTGTTTTCGTATTCCGAGCCGATGTTGCCCAAGCCGGTGATGAGATATTTCACGGGTAGTATTCGTATGCTGGGTTGAAATTGGGGCAAAGTTAACCGATTCAGATTTATTGGTGAAAACGGGCGGTTTTGCGGAACTTTGCGCCCCGATTTTCACAACAACTCAATTGTATTTCTCATGTTCAAAACAACAATCTGTATTATAGCCAGCCTGCTCCTGGCCGGCAGCCTGGGCACTGCTTGCAACGGCGCCTCCAGCGCGAGCAAACCGGTCAATCCTGCCAGTTTTGTTGCGGTAGGTACAGCAACGGTAGTCGATTCGATGCCCACAGGGGGGCAGCCAGCCGCCATCGCTTTTCGCGACATGAATGCCTACACCAGCGACGGTTATTTTTGCATCGTCAGCATCGTCGACAATGCCAGCGATACCTGGCAGCGCCTTTGGGTTCAGACAGAACTTCTTGACGCTAGCGGCAATACGCTCACCGTGAATGGCAAAACGACCTTGCTGTTGGAAACCTTTTCCGAAGCGGTGCCCCCACGGGGTGCAACGGCGTTTTTTTGTTCTATTCCGCTCGATCAGGTATCGGGCGTGCCGGTCAATTGCCGGCTTGAAGGCGCCGGCTCTGTTGAACGGGCTGCCGGCCCTATTCTGGTTGTTACGGAAGTTGGCGGCGTACGTGCCATGTATCCCGATCCGAACAATCCGGAAAAAATAGTGGAAAAAACGTTCAACGTACAAGTGCGGATCGAAAATCCTTTAGACCTGGTGGCCAGCCATCCGAAAATGGTGTTGTTGGTTTACGGAAAAGACCTCAAGCTATATTTCGCTCAGGCTGTTGATATCAATGACCCCAATGCGCCGGTCAAACAGGAGCGGTCAGGGCCGCTTTTGCCGCAGGAGAAACGCGGGGTTTCCTGCCTGATTCAATACGACAATTTGCCGACGATTCTACACGACCTGCTGATTGGCCGGGTGGACGTGCAGGTGCATGAAAGCCGGTGAGGTTAGAGGGTTTCTGGTTAGAGGGTTTCTGGTTAGAGGGTTTCTGGTTTCTGG
>CAZVZH010000039.1:0-28496 GCA_964630705.1 uncultured Saprospiraceae bacterium
TACTGTTCATCACTTTACACTGCGTTTTTGTGTAAAGTCATTTCAGGACGAGACACGGGCTGCATTCAGCGGGTCTGTTCTATCGCATGAAAAAGTTAGGCGCCTTGCATTCTTAACCGATTGATCCAGCGACCATGCAAATGTTTTACAGGGTTGATTTTCAGGCAATTACCCCCCCCCCTGCATTGTATTTTCGTTAAAATTTTAACAACCGTTCCTTAGGGATTTACGCCAGCTACACCTAAATTTGGGATACCATCCACTCTTTTGAAATACCGGAACCCTCTAACCCGGTCTTTTAATCCCGCGCAAAAACTTTAATCCCCTGTTCCCATTTTTTTTCGGCAACCCTGATCTGTGTGTTCGAGCTCCTGGCTCGATGGTCATATGTATTGTATGGAAACAAGTTGTGTCTGTTTCCAATAAAGTAGTGCTATTAAAAAAGGGCGGCAGAGCGACCTGCAGCCCCCGATTCGCCCCCGGAATGCTCCCGGTAACACCGAAATGGCCGGGTAAAACAAACAGAGTAGGAATCACCTTAAATTTTTGTAAAAGTATGAAAAAGTACTGTTTCTCATGGTTTACGAACACTTCCGTTTGGTCGGGGCGTCAGGTGCTACTTAGCCTCTGGTTTTGGAGTATGCTATTTGTAGCCCCACACAAAGCGATTGCCCAGACCTGCGAGCCGCCATCGGGATTGTTTAAGTTTTGTACGGAAAACCCGTCGTATGAGGCTTATAAGTTTATCTTGACCACCAAAACGTTTTCCCAAATGATAGCTGACCAGGACTTGTTACCACAGGGCTTGAGCCAATTAGCGCCCCAGTTTTTGGTGGTGTGCGGTACGATCACGGACGATTTGCCGGGTACGTATTATTTTGCCAGCGGTTCGGAAATTATTTTTCTGGATCATTCCAGCGGGTTGGAAATTTTATCCGGAGCCACAGTGAATTTCAACAATTCATTTATTCATGGTTGTGAAAAACTTTGGGACCGCATTAGAATAAAAGGCGGCGCCCATCTCGAAATACTGGATAATAGCCGGATTGAAGATGCTTTCATCGCAATACACGTTGAACCGCAAAGTGTATTGTTGAGTCTCTCCACCACTTTCGACGGAAACTACATTGGTATTTATGCGGGCAGTGGCGGCGGAAATCCCAATCAGCATAACTTGGTTACTACTATTAGCGGGAATACCTTTTCAGGACAAAAAACGCTGCTAACCCCAGTGGTTCCCAACCCAAACCAATCCGGTTGCTTTTTTACTAAACCAATGTACGGCATCCTGGCTGAAAATGTACAACAGATGTCCGTTGGAGTATTGGCGGGCGGGACGAATGTCATTCAAAACTATAGCGACTCCTGGAGCTGCTCGGTTGCCACATTCCAAGCCCCCACAGGCATTTTTGGTCAAAATTCCAATTTGATTGTACGTAATACTCGTTTTGAAAACATAGCAAATGGAGCGGGAGGCAAAGGCGTCAATTTTTTGGTTGCTCCGGGCGTTTCCAGCCTGCTGGATTTTACGGGTCTTGGCAAAACCGGCACACCAACTTTTGATAATGTGCAAACCGGCATATATGGCTTGGGGAATATGAACGTACGCTCCAGTCTGTTCAATAACCTCGAGCGCGGTATTTATTTGACTGGAATTTTCGGGCCTTACACGGTGTCGGCCAGCAGCAATACCTTCCAAAATATTGAAGACCATTCGGTTTTTGCCGACCAGGTCAGTCCGATCAACAGGATTGCGGCTGTTGATAATGTATTCAACGACAACGACCCCACGAACGCAGGGTTATGTTTCCCACGCTCAGGAATTCGGGTATTTTCTTTTACGCCTGGCTCTCAGGATACCTGGATTTTTGATAACGACTTTATCAACTCGCCAAAGACAGGCGCATTTCAATATGGCAACCGGGGGGTCTGGATTCAAAATCTGGACGAAGCTCTTATCGAGCAGAACCTTTTTGCAGACAATTTTCCTGGCGCTACCTGCGCCTACGAAGGCCTCAGCCTGTTCAATGCCTCCAGCCAGATTTTAGGTAACCAATTCACCGGTTCGGGCAGTTTTACCTACGCCTCCACCGCCATGCAGGTGCTGGAGTCGCCCTCCTGCTGGCTGAACTGCAACACCGCCAACCAAACCGCCGTAGGCCTGGAATTCAAAGGCATGAACTCCGACGGCGCCGATGTGGAAGTCAATAGTTTCAATACCCACCAAACGTCGCTGCTGCTGCGCCAGGATGCTGTTATTGGCGTACAGCAAAGCCTGCAAAACCAGTGGATTGGAAATAGTACCGCTACGGAGGCTTTGTTTGAGGGTAGAGACCCGTTGGATTTTGATGATCAGGCATTTATTTTGCAATCCAGATTTTTGATCCATACTCCCAATATGGCTTCTGATTTTTGGCCTAACCCACGCTTGGTTGGAGTCCAAACCGACCCCGACTTTTGGTTTAGATTTGGCGACCCTAACAATGTAGAATGCGCGCTGGTTACCCTAACTGAAGGCGGCGCGCAATCCCGGGAAGATTCCCGCCCGGCCAAAACAACCGAGGCCGACAGCCGGGTCATAGCCGGAACCTATATCCCCGTAAAAGGCTACCCGGCCGGCCTATGGGAGGCCGAACTCCGGCTCTACCGCCGCCTGAGCGAACATCCGGAACTCCAACCGGCCGGTTCGCCGGAAGCCGCCTGGTTTTTCAGCGCGCAAAACACAAGCGTCGGCGCCCTGGGCAATATCTACCTGGGCATACTGGAATTGAGCCGCTACGACCAGCAGGAACAGGACGCTTTGGACGCCGCAGCCGAAAACTTTCAAGACGCGGCGAATGCGCTCGCTGCCAAAGACCAGGAGTTCGGGGAAGCCTTGGACAACCCCGCACTACTGGAACAATTGCTCGCCGAACGGGAAGCCCTGGAAACAGCATTGGCTGCCGCTACCGCCGAATACCAAAATCTCTTCGAATCTGCCCGCGACGTCCGCCGCAACAGCGCCCTGCAACTGCTGGACCTGCTCGACCCCATTCAAACGGCAGCAGCGTATGAGACCGATTTTAAAACGGTTTGCCGCATTCTGCTCGAGACCTACCTGGACGGCGTCAGCCTCTCCGCCGAAAACTGCCAAAACCTGAAGACCATCGCCGCCCAATGCCGCTACAGCGGCGGCATGGCCGTGTTGCAAGCCCGCGCCGCACTGCCCGACAACCAGGACTACGCGCAGTACGACGATTGCCCGGTGGAGTACGGCGCGCCCTACGCCACCCAAAAAGCGCGACTCAACCCCGCCCGGCTGTCGCCCAACCCGGCCCGGCACAGCACGACGCTACAACTCGACCGCCCGGTAGCATCCGGCCGGGCCATCCTGCGCGATGTCAACGGGCGTATCGTGAACGAGTGGCCGCTGGATGGGCTGCGCCATCTTGATCTGCGCTGGAGCAGCGATTTGCATCCGGGGTTGTATTTCCTCGACGTGTTGAGCGAGCAAAACGAACCGGAAGTGTTGCGCCTGACTATTTACAAATAACAAACCGATCCGTTAATTCCTGGGCAGCCTGCATGTGGCTGCCCAGGATAATATTTAAGTACAATGAATATCCGATTAATACTTTTTCCATTGCTTTTAATGACGGCTTGGCGTCTTGTAGCCCAAAATCATGATTATAATTGGGTGATGGGGTACTATTTTAACTCTGCCGATCCTCTTGGCAATATGCGGCTGAATTTTAATTCACCTCACCCACAAATTTTTAAGGAAAACCTAAAGATGAATTTCAGCGCTTGCAGTGGCGCCTTTTCCGATTCATCAGGTAACCTATTGTTCTATACCAACGGTATCCGAATTTACAACAAGACCCGCCAATTAATGGAAAATGGCGACACTATTAACCCCGGCCCGGTGTGGAACAGCCAACAGGAATATGGTCATATAACCTTTTACTCTCCCTTTGCCCTGTTTCAACCTGAAAATGAAGGAATATGTTACCTGTTTCATTCTGATTTGTTTAATGGTGGTCCGGTGAGTTCGACTTATACCAAACATTTGTATTATTCCATAATTAACCTAGGCGCCAACAATGGCTTGGGAAAAGTCGTGGCAAAAAACCAAATACTGATGGAAGGCGATATCATGTGGCCGGCCGCCGTCAAACACGGCAACGGACGCGACTGGTGGATCATGGGCCTGCAACGCGCCGATACCCGGCACTATTTATTCCTGCTTTCACCCGAAGGAATAACAGGACCTTTTATTCAAGATATTGGCCCACCCTTTGTGCCAAAAGAAAATGGCGGCAAAAGCCTGTTTTCTCCAGACGGCAACACCTACCTGCGGCACGACTCCCGCACGGCCCTGCGCCTGTACGATTTCGACCGTTGCAGCGGCCAACTGAGCAACCTGCGCATTATCCCCTACAAAGGACAGGAAAACACTTTTTTCGCCAGTTTTTCCCCCGACAGCCGGTTTTTATACCTCAACCGTCCGGGCTACGTGTGGTCGCTCGACCTGTTGGCCCAGGATATATCAGCCTCCTTCGATACCTTGGCGGATTGGGAATTAAACTATTATCCCAATTTTCCTTGGTCGACCAGTTATGGGTTAACACAACTTGGGCCAGATGGAAAAATTTATTACAGTAACTGGGGTAGTACACAAGCTTTAAATCTGATACACCGACCCGATCTGCCCGGTGATGCTTCTGACTGTGAGGAAGACGCTATCCATATGCCGCGATGGAATGATGTGGGCATCACTCAATTCCCCAACTACCGCCTGGGCAAGTGGCAAGCCTCGCCTTGCGACACCCTCCAGGCGCAAGGGCCGCCGGCCGAGGGCTTCACCCACACGCCCTACCAGCCCGAAAAACTTCGAACCGACGGCGGCGGCTACACCGTGCTGGCGCCTATCGCCACCGCCCGCTGCCCGGATTGTACGGAGCGGGAACTGGAAATCCTCAATAATCCGCAAGAATTGCTGTACGGGTTGGCGCAATTGCGCGCTACCGGGAAATTGCCCGACAACTGGCCCGAGCGGCTGCTGAAACACCGGGATGTGCTTCCGTTTTTACCGCGGAAAAAATGATAAATCGATATGAAAATCATGTTTGCAAAATCGCTTCCGCTATGCTGCCTCCTGCTGCTTTCAGGCAAGATGTTGGCCCAACATTCCGACCCGGATGCGCGTTGGCCCATCGGTATGCACGAATACCCCGGGTTGTCGGGTTACGGCAATGCCTGGTTGTATTTCCGCAATGGTACGGTCAGTATCGAGCCGGCCATGCTGAATATGAACTTTGAAAGCGCTGTGGCCGTGGCGTCCGATAGCGCCGGATCAGTTTTGTTCTATACCAACGGTTGCGAAATCCGCGACGGCGACGGCGAAATGCTGGAAAACGGCGCAGACCTGAACCCCGGCGCGCTGCACGATTGGGTGTGCCCAACCGCAGGGTACACTGCACCGAAAAGCATGATGGCGCTGGCTATTCCGGGGCAGGCTACGCGTTGGCTGCTCCTGCACCTGGGCGGCGACTACGACCCCGTCCGGAAAGTGGTCTACGGGCCATTTTACCACACAGAAATTGATATGGCCGCAAACAGCGGAAAAGGGGCGGTTGTTTCAAAAAACCAGGTAGCTAGCATCGGCGATTTGGAGCCATTTGCCGCTGTGCGCCACGGTAACGGACGCGACTGGTGGATTATCCTACCGGAATACGGCGCCAACCGCTACCAACGCTGGCTGTTAAATCCGGAAGGGCTGAATTTCGCAGGCGCCCAGGCTATTGGGTCGGCGCTCACCTGTCGGCGGATGGGCGCTTCTGTTTTTTCCCCGGACGGCAGCAAATATGCCCGAACACAAAATTGCGGCACCGTTGTGCTGGACTTCGACCGATGCACCGGCACGTTCAGCAACCCGGTTTTTCTGGAACGGCCCACGAACACTATTGGCGGCGGAGGCTTGGCGTTTACCGCGGATAACCGCTGGCTTTTTGCCACTTCAAACCTCTGTTTATTCAAAGCGGATTTACTCAGCAGTGCGCCGGTATTCGACTCCTTGTTCAAACGCCCGTATTTCGAGGGGGAGACGGAGTATGTCTACGGTACCAGTTTGACCTACATGCAGGCTGCCCCTGATGGAAATATTTATATCAATGCCCGGCACCGGGAGCGGTATTTCAGCGGTTTGATCGCCCTGAACGATTCGTTCAAATTTGCGCATCAAGCCTTAAAATTTCCAGTGGCTAATGTGCGCACGCTTCCTCATTTCCCCAACTTCCGCCTCTACGACCTCCCAAACAGCCTCTGCGATACTCTTGGCATCGACGGACCGGTGTCTGTAGCAGTTGACCCTCTGGCTGCTTCGGGTATTCGGGTTTATCCCAATCCATTTTGTCAGTCGATCAACCTGCAAATTCCTTTTGATCTCCCTTCGGCCAGCCTGGGCTTGTACGATCAACTGGGCTGTCTGATTCACTACCAGGCGCTGTTGAGCCCGGGCGAGCACAGCATCTCAGCCGACGGACTTCCGTCGGGCATTTATTTTTGGCAAATTGCTGTGGGTCCAAGGCTATATCGATCGGGAAAACTGATAAAAATCGATCGGTAAAATTGAAAAAATAGCTTCAGCCCTCCCTACTCCAACACCACCCGCAGCGCCCGCACCCCTTGCTGCCACTGCACCAGCAACACGTACACCCCCGCCGGTAAGCCGCCTCGATCGATCCGAACAGCCGTTTGGCCGGCGGCAAGGGCGCCGCTCGTCCGGACGAGCTGGCCCGCCGGGTTGATCAGTTGCACGGAAAAACCGGCCGAATTTTCAGCGCCAAAAAACACCTCGATGTAATCCCGGGCCGGATTGGGCAGTACCCAAACCGGCGGCGCTTCCTCCCGGCCGTGGGTGCTGCTCGTACCCGTGGGCACGCAAGCGGTCGTGATGGCCTGCGCATTCGCGCGGTGGTATTTTTCATTGACGATATTAAAAATTTCACCCACACACACTTCCGGAGCCGTCAGTTTGGCATAATGGATGCGGATGAGGTCGCCGGGCAGCACATTTTTTTTCAAGCCTTTTTCCGCCAGGCTCAAAGCCTGAATTTTTTGTTGGGCGTTGAACGCCCAGGCGCCGTCGAAGCCAGGGTCCAGGTTTTCAATGCTGGAAATTTCCAGCCCGCTGACGGCAAATTCGAAGCCGTAAAGTTTGTGGTACGGGTTGACGATCCGCACATCGAAGGTTTTTTTCACGGTATCCAGCGGGCCGGGCAGAAGGTACACCAGCTCGTCTGGGTTGTCGATGCCGCCCGGATACTGGCAGGCATAGCGCACGCCCCAGTAGGGCACATCGTTGGCGTGCAGCACGCACTCCTGCAGCAGGGCGGCGTCGTACACGTCGAGGTTGCCGTCGTCGTCGAGGTCGAAACAGGAAGAGGCCAGGCCCGAGCCGTCGAGGCTGGCCGTGAGGTAGCGCTCGACATCGGTCGTTTCCTGGAGCGTGTCGAGGTCCCAGTCGCCATGCAGCAGCACGCCGCCGCAGAGGCCCGAGCAGTCGGGCTGCGCGGGTCCGAACACCTCGCCGAAGCAGTCGGTGTAAGTCGGGCAGTCGTCTATCGCTTCGATTTCCGGCTGGCCGTCGGAGTCGTATTTCAGCCGGAAACAAGCCTGCGCCCAGTTGTTGTCGTAGCGGGCTTCGGTGCGGCCGGTTTTGTCGGGCGACTTGTCCCAGTTGACGCGCACGACCAGGGTGTAAAAACCGGCTTTCAGGTCGGTCAGGTCGATCCACTGGCAGTCGAGGCCATTTTCATAACTGTCGCCGCAGCCGGCGGAAATACCCATATTGCCGCAGCTGTATTTGCTTTTTCCGCCGCCGCTGCACTCCTGGTCGAATATGCAAAACCCGTTTTTAAACCCAATCGGCTGCTGCACGCCATTGATGTCGAAGAGGATGTATTCGGCGTAGCCGCGGTAGTGCCAGTGGTGGTGGCAGGGGTCCCAGACGAATTGATCGGAAGGCGTGCCGGGCGTAGGGGGCGTAGGTCCCACGTAAAAGTCGGCCACCCCGATGTTTTTGATATAGGTGGTGAACCGCAGGATGAAGCGCTCGCCGAAGCCGTTGACGCAGCCTTCTTCTACGTAGCAGGGGTCGTTGGAAATCAGATGATCGGGCGTGAGGCTGTTGCGCAGCACACTTTCCACCACCATGAGGTCGGGCAGGTCGGTGCAGTTGGGGTCGCCCGGGTAAATGCAGGTGTCGGTCACGGTAGCCAGGGGTTGGTAGTTGCAGGCCAGCGAGTCGGTGCAGCCGACAACCGGCCCCAGGTATTGCAGTGAAAAGCGGATGGGTTTGCCATTGCAAATGCCGTTGGCGTAGCCGAGCCGGATGTAGTATTCGGCGCCAGCGGCCAGATACAGTTCGGCTGCGGCGCCGTTGGGGTTGGCGGAGCAGCCGCCGTCGGCATAAAAGGTAGTGCCGATGTTGTTGTTGGTGACCGTGATGCCCTGGCAGCGGTCGTACACCCATATTTTAGTGGGGCAGTTCAGTTGCGCGTCGCAGGTGCTGATCCGGTAAGTGCCGGTATCGGGCGGGGTGAAACTGTACCAGATTTCATAGCCGTTTATGGTGGAGAAACTCCCCGTGTCGATCGGCAGCGGGTTGGTGCAGAAGCCGCCGGGTGGGCAGCCGAAGGTGTGCGTTTCGCTGAAGCCGTAGTTGTAGCCGGTGTAGTCGTAAAAAAGTTGGTCGTCGAGGTAGAGTTGGTAGCGGCCGTCGGGCTCCATGCCGTCGCCGTTGGCATCCGAAATGGTGAAGGCCACGCAAATACCCTGCGTGATGCAGTATTCAAACACCTGCGGGCCAGGGCCGGCGGGTTGCCCGGAGGCGTACACGAAGCCCGAATTCAGGTCGACAAATTTCCAGGACACCTCCTCCCAATACAGGTCGGGGTCGATCTCCAGGCGCACCCGGGTTTCGAAAAACTGGCATTGCGCCTGCAGGGCGCCGGTTGCAAAAACCAAAACAATACAAAGCGATAGAAAACGTGCCATGGCAGGCTGAGTTTGGGTAAAACAGGCAGCGAAGATGGCAATTTTTGGCCGAGACCAGACCAGCTGAATCGGCTTTTGCCGCTTTCGTCCGGAAAGTTATTGTTTTAAAAAACAGAAAAAAAGCCGGCAAGTCTACGCCGTTTTCAGGGGAAATGCCCACAGTTGTGTGGCGCTTGAGGCATCCAAACAGCAAATTGTCGTATCTTACAAGCTGTTAGCAGCGCACAGTTGGCGGCGTTGCCTAATTTTCAAGAAATGACAAAGTAAAACCCGTCTATGAGTAAAACATCTACACTTGCCTCCTTTCTGATCTGTTTTCTTTTTTACCTGGTTCCGGCCGCTGCGCAGGAGCTTTCCGAACTCCCCGGAATCGACGAGGAAGAAGTGACCGCCGCAGCCTTGGGCCACGCGCGTTGCTACATTAAAGAAACGATCAATTGCGTCGACAAAACGGTCACCCTGCAAGCCTTTCAACGAATTGGATTTACAGGCAGCGATCAAGCCATAGTAGTCAACTGGAATAATGGACAAAACGGACATCTCATCGTCGTCAACCCACCCGGTTTTTGGTCGTACGACGACTCGCCGTTTACCTGCGACCACCATCAAAACTTTATTACCCTAGACCCTTTTTTCCTGGGCACCTTATCCATTTTGGGGCCGCCCGCTTTGTGCCCGGGCCTGCCCGCCGAGTTGACGGTTACCACGGGCGGTTACGAGTTCGAAACATTCCAATGGACCCCCAGTATTTCCAACGAAATAACGCCCGTCACGATCACCACGCCGGGCACCTATTCCATTCAGGCGACCGACCAACTGGGCTGCCCTTTTACAGCCTCGATCGTGGTGCCGCCTTCGCCGCCGGTTTTGCCGATCCTCACCGCTACGAACACCATGTGCTCGGAAAACGACACCGGTTTTGTTTCCATCACACCCCAGTTCGCTTCCTATTTGTGGGCCGACGGCCAAACGACCAACCCGGCCATCGCCCTGGCGCCCGGGTTTTATGAAGTGACGGTCACCAATATGTTCGGCTGTACCGGAACGGGCTTTGCCGGCATTCAAAATGGAGACGTGCAAAATTTGGACATCCTGACCAACGACAATGCCTTGTGCCCGGGCGATTCGACGACGCTGACACTCAACGGCGCGTTTATCGGCTACAACTGGTCGAACGGCAAAACGGGCAACAACCTAAAAATCGGCAGCCCGGGTACCTACACCGTCACCGTCACGAATATTCACGGCTGCACCGCCATCGACTCGATCCCGATATTCGCCACGCCAATCCCAAAAATAAATGTGGTGACGCCGCCCGCCTGCCCGGGCGACAGCGCCACGCTTTCGGTTTCCGGCGGAACCTTCAAAAATTATCTTTGGTCGACCGGCGCCACCACGCCCACGATAAATGTCGCCAACCCAGGAGCCTACGCCGTAACTGTCACGGCCGATACGATTTGCACCGTCGCCGACACCTCACTGTTGGTGCTGTCGACACCGCCCAATGCGGTGATCGAAACGCCGCCGCCCATAGATTGCATCAGCAATCAGGTCATCCTGGACGCGACCAATTCCGACGATGATCCGCACATCGGCATTCTATGGTCGACCCTGGGCGGCAATTTCACCGCCGGGCAGGGTACGCTCCAGCTCACTGTGACGGCGCCCGGCGCTTATGTTTTGCAGTTGTACGATTCCATCACTACCTGCTTGGCCTACGATACGGTTTATGTGCTGTCCAGCCAGGTGCCGCCACCCGCCAATGCCGGGCTCGACGGGTTGGTGAATTGTACCATAACTTCCGTCGATGTTGGCCCAACCGCCGACCCGGGCGACCCGAGTCTCAGTTATGCCTGGTCGACCCCGAACGGCAACATCGTTTCCGGACAGTCGTCGTGGTCGGCTACCGTAAATGCGCCGGGCACCTACATTGTAGCGGTAACAAACACCGACAATAATTGCATGGCTTTCGACACGGTCGTCATCACCCAGGATATCGCTCCGCCGACGCCGGCCATCGCTACGCCCGACTCTATTACCTGCGTGGTGAGCAGTGTGGTGCTCGACGCCTCCGGCAGCACGGGCACCAACCTGTCGTACGCCTGGTCGACAACCAACGGCAACATCCTTTCCGGCGCCAGTAGCTCCATGGCTACAGTAGGCCAGGCCGGCACGTACTCCCTTTTGGTGACCAACCAAAACAACGGCTGCACAGCAACCGCTTCGGTGGCCGTCATTCAGGACGCCAACATACCCATGGCCAACGCCGCGCTCCCCGATACGCTCAATTGCCTCGTCGCCCAGATCAGCCTCAACGGCACGGGCTCTACCACCGGCAGCAACATCAGTTACAGCTGGACCACCCCGAACGGCAATATCGTAAGCGGGGCTAGCACGCTTTTCCCTACCGTGAATCAAGCGGGGGACTACATCCTGACGGTGCTCAACAATTCCAATGATTGTACCTCCTCTTTTCAGGTTTCGGTGCCGCAAGACATTCAAAACCCGGTGGCCAACGCCGGCCCGGCTTCTACGCTGAACTGCGCCGCTCCGACCCTCCAGCTGGATGGCAGCGCTTCGAGCGCCGGCCCCTTTTTCACCTACCTCTGGACAACCTCGAATGGCAATATTGTCGCGGGAAGCGCCACGCCTACGCCAACAGTAAATCAGGTCGGCAACTACGTGCTGCTCGTGACCAATACCAACAACGGTTGTACCTCCAGCGCCAGCACCACCGTGCAGGAAGATGCAGCGGCGCCTTCGGTCGATATCGCCGCACCCCAGCAACTCAATTGCCTCACTACCAGTACCATTCTCGACGCCAGCAACTCCAGCCAGGGCGCGCCCTTTCAACTGTCCTGGTCGGGGCCGCCGGGCGGCATCGTTTCAGGCGCGGCTACTTTGCAACCCACGGTGAACCTTCCCGGAACCTATACCTTGGTGGTGACAAATACGCAAAATGGCTGCGTGGACTCCCTTGCCGTACAGGTCGCACAGGATATTGCAGCGCCTGCGCCCAATGCCGGCCCTGATCACCTGATCAATTGCTTTAACCCCACTGCCCAAATCGGCAGCGCCAACAACCCTTCCGGAGCGAATTTCACCCTGGCCTGGTCGACGCCGAACGGCAACATTCTCTCGGGCGCTGCCACGTACACGCCTACGGTGAATCAGGCCGGCACGTATAATTTGCTCATCACCAATACAGGCAACGGCTGTACCGCGACTGACGCGGTAGTGGTGACCGACGATTTCCTACAACCGGCTGCCGACGCCGGACCGGGGTTTCAGTTGGATTGCCAACAAACCAGCTACACCCTGCAAGGCACCGCCGGCCTGGGCGCCAACCTGACGTTTAACTGGGCCACGCAAAACGGAAATATTGTCTCCGGAGCCGGCTCGCTCAACCCGGTGGTCAATGCAGCCGGGACTTACCAACTCGTGGTAACCAACCAGGACAATGGCTGTACCAATACTGCTACTGTTTCCATCACACAAAGCGCCGATGTACCCACCGCCGTTGCCGGACCGCCACAAACGCTTACCTGCGCCGTCACACAAGTACAACTGAACGGCCAAGGCTCCAGTGCCGGCGCCGGGATCAGCTACAATTGGACCACCCAGAACGGCGTGATTGTCAGCGGAAACACCACCATCAACCCCGTGGTGAGCGCGCCCGGAACCTACTCGTTGCAGGTGCTGGACAACAACAGCAACTGTAGCGCTTTTTCGAACGTGACAATCGGCCAAAACATCACCAAACCGGTCATCGACGCCGGACCCGACAATACGCTCACTTGTACGATACTCCATTTGCCCTTGCAAGCCAGCGTAATCAGTTCCAGCAGCAACATGCTGCAATACAACTGGAGCACGCAAAACGGTTCCATCCTGTCTGGAGCCGCTACCAGCATGCCCACTATCGGCAGCTCCGGCGTCTACACGCTTTTAGTGACCGACCTGAGCAACGGCTGTACCGCCACCGACCAGCTCACGATCAATAATGACGTGGCCGCGCCGCTGGCGCAAATTGCGCCGGCCCCTACCCTCACCTGCAACCTGACCAGCACCCCGGTCGATGGCTCCGCCTCGAGCAACGGCGCCAACTTTACGTTCCTGTGGAGCACACCCGACGGCAATTTTGTCGGCCAACCCAACACGCTCCAACCGACCGTGGATGCCCCCGGCACCTACAACCTGCTCATCACCAACACCGCCAACGGCTGCACGCAAACCGCTTCGGTAATGGTGCCGGAAGACGTAACCCCGCCCCTGGCGGAAGCAGGCCCCGCCATCGTGCTGACCTGCGACAATCCCAGCCTGAGCCTGAACGGAACGGGCACCAGCACCGGGCCGGAATTCCAGTACCTGTGGACAACCGCGAACGGGCAAATTGTCAGCGGCGCTACCAGCCTGACGCCAACCGTTTCGCAACCCGGCGCCTACCTGCTCCTGGTGACCGACACGTCTAACGGCTGCACCGCAACCGACAACGTGCAAACCAGCTCCGACATGCAGGCGCCAACCCTTTCCAGCGCCACCCCCGCCGTGCTTACTTGCATTTTGAAAAATACCAACCTACAGGCTACGGCTGCCAACGCCGGAAGCAGTCCGCAGTACCAATGGAGCACGCAAAACGGCAACATCGTATCGGGGCAAACCACCCTGAGCCCCAATGTAAATGCTGCGGGCGTCTATACCCTCTTGGTAGAAAACACCACGAACGGGTGCACCAGTACCGCTACCGTAACCGTGCAGGCCAACACTACGCCACCGAGCGTCAGCATCGACAATCCCGACCGACTCACCTGCACCGTCACGCAACTAGCGCTGAGCGCCACCCCATCCGCCGGCGCCTCCCTGCAATGGTCGACTACGAATGGAAACATCCTGAGCGGCGCCACCACCACCAGCCCAACGGTGAACGCACCGGGAACCTACAACCTGCTGGTGACCGCCACGGCCAACGGCTGCACCAGCTCGAGCAGCGTGCAGGTATTGAAAGAACAGAACATTCCTACAGGCTTCGATTTTGAACTGACGCCGCCCAACTGCCTCAACGGCCGGGGCATTGTTACCTTCGGACCGGTAGCCGGGGGCATCGGCCCCTACCTGTATTCGGTCGATAACGGCCAGCATTTCTTATCGCAACAAGCTTTTTCCAACCTGAATCCGGGGAATTACACCCTGGTCATCCAAGACATCAACGGCTGCGAGGTAGAAGAACCGCTCCAGGTGCCGGAGCCGCCTGAACCGGGCGTCGACCTGCCGCCCATGTTCACAATTCAGCTGGGCGCCGGCCAATTGCTCGAACCGGTGCTTCCCGCCAGTTTCCCCATCAGCGCGATCGACTCGGTGGTGTGGGAGCCTATGACCGACCTGACCTTCTCCGGCACCTCAATTCAGGCGCAGCTGAGGCCCACTGCCAGCCCCTCGACGCACACCAAATACACCCTTACGCTTTACACGGCGGAAGGCTGCAGCGCGACGGCGCGAACGCAAATTTTTGTAAAAACGAAACTGGATATCTACGCGCCCAACATCATTCAGCCAGACAACCCCTCCAACCCTGAAAACGCCTATTTCACCTTGTATACCACCAAACTGGGAGTAGACAAAATCGTTCAACTACAGGTGTACGACCGCTGGGGCACCCAAATCTGGACCAAGCAAAATTTCCAGCCCAACGACCCGGCAGAGGGCTGGGACGGAACCTACCTGGGCGAAGCGCTCAACCCCGCTGTGTTTGTTTGGTGGGGCGAGGTGCTGCTGATCAACGGGCAGAAAATTTTGCTGAAAGGCGATGTTACGATTATGCGGTGATGCAGATGAACTAGTCAGACAATCACTTTCCCTGGGGTTTATCGCGCCCGATTGATTACCTGGCGCCTCCTGTTCGCATGCAGGAGGCGCCAGTTTTTTATCTTTGCCCACTTCAAACCATGATTTCGATGAAGGATTCCAACAATTGTCCAAGCTGCCACTCCACCGTCACCTATGATTCGGGCTTCCTCTGGATCTGCGCAGAGTGCGGCCACGAGTGGGATCCACAACAAGTCGCCGAACATCCAGCAGACGACAAACTCCAGGTGATAGATGCTAACGGAAATGTGCTTCAGGACGGCGACAGTGTCATTGTGCTCAAAGATCTACCAGTCAAAGGCATGCCCAAACCCGTAAAGGCCGGCACCAAAGTGAAAAACATCCGGCTAACCGACGGCGACCACAACATCGATTGCAAAATAGATGGCTTTGGCGCCATGGGGTTAAAGTCAGCGTTTGTGCGAAAAGCGTAGTGAGCTATTGTTCGTTCTTGTGGGAAAGTTTTCATTAAAAAAACGTCCGGCCACGTCAGGGTCCATCCCGACTAAAGTGTCTCAGGTCAAATTTTCCAGCAAGGAGGCTCCAAAAGCCCGGAGAATGACGAGCGCATTCCCGGCGCCACCGCTGCCGAACCTACACCTGAGCTATGTATTTCAAAACAAAAACAATTGCGCTGGCAACCGCCTTGGTTTGCCTTTGCGGCTGCCTGGCTGCCCAACAGTACACTCAAACCCTCAAAGGAACCGTGCTCGACAAGGCCGTGCGCGTACCGCTCGCCGGCGCCACCGTCGTGCTGCTGGGTGCCGACCCGGTTATCGGCGCCACCACCGATGCCGAGGGCCGGTTCCGCCTGCCCAATGTGCCGGTGGGCAAACACCAGCTGCGCGTCAGCTACCTGGGCTACCAAACCGCCCTTCGGACCAACATCGCCGTCAATTCCGGCAAGGAAACCGAACTCGTCATCGAACTGGAAGAAGAAGTGCTCACGACCCGCGAAGTAGTGGTGCGGGCGCAACTCGACAAACAAAAACCGCTGAACGAACTTTCCACCGTGAGCGCGCGGGCTTTTTCCGTAGAAGAAACCCAGCGCTTCGCCGCCGCTGTGAACGACCCCGCGCGCATGGCTTCCGCCTACGCGGGCGTGGCCATGAGCAACGACGGCAGCAACTACATCGCCATCCGTGGCAACGCGCCCAACGGACTGCTCTG
Source organism: uncultured Saprospiraceae bacterium (assembly GCA_964630705.1). Lineage (GTDB taxonomy): Bacteria > Bacteroidota > Bacteroidia > Chitinophagales > Saprospiraceae > M3007. The sequence continues at coordinate 16,072 of CAZVZH010000039.1, forward strand.
GCGTATGGAAGGCATCGACATTCCTAACCCCAACCACTTTTCGGCTGTAGGCACCTCGGGCGGGGGAATTTCCATCCTCAGCGCGCAGCTACTCACCAATTCTGATTTTATCACCGGCGCTTTTGCCGCCGAATACGGCAACGCGCTCTCCGGTGTGTTCGATCTGAAACTGCGCAAGGGCAATGCCGAAAAACGCGAGTACACCTTGCAAGCCGGCCTGCTGGGCCTCGACGTAGCAGCGGAAGGGCCGATACGGATGGGCAATCAAACCGGTTCTTACCTTGTCAACTACCGCTACTCCACCTTGTCGCTGCTCAGCCGCCTCGGGGTAAACATCGGCGACGCGCAAACCGATTTTCAGGACCTCTCCTTCAACCTCTGGTTGCCCGCCGGAAAACTCGGGCAGTTTACTCTGTTCGGCATGGGCGGCCTCAGCACGCAAGCCTACGAAGGCGAGGCTGACTCTCTGCTCTGGAAAGACGACGCCGACAAACAATACCGCTGGGACTACCGGGCCAATACCGGCGTAGTGGGCCTCACGCACAGCCTGGTGTGGGGCGATAATACCTTTTTAAAAACGGTGATCGCGCTGTCGGGTACGCTCAACGGCGCGGATACCCGTGAGTATCAGCCCGACTACAGCCTGCGGCGGTTGTTCGACGGCAACCACCGCCAGGGCAAGCTGACGGTTTCGTCGACCCTAACCCACAAGTTTAACAGCCGGCAGCTGCTGCGCGCCGGCGCCTACCTGAATGTGCTCGACTACCACCTGTTTCAAAGCGAATGGGCCGACGATGCCGAACGCCTCCTCCGCCAGATCGACAAAAGCGGCCGGGCCGCGAGCATGCAGGCTTTCGCGCAATGGCAGTACCGCATTTCGCCGCAACTGAGCCTGAACGCCGGCGCGCACAGTTTGTATTTTTTCCTGAATAAAACCTACTCGATCGAGCCGAGGGCCGCACTCAAATATGCGTTCAACGAGCGGCAATCGCTCAGCCTGGGCTACGGCCTGCACGGCCAATTGCAGCCGCTGGGAGTATATTTTGTGGAAACGGAAACCGGCCAACAACCCAACCGGGCGCTTGGCCTGAGCAAAGCGCAGCACCTGGTGCTGTCGTACGACCGGTCGCTGCCCGGCAACTGGCATATCAAACCCGAAATGTACTACCAGGCTCTGTTCGACGTGCCAGTGCGGCGCGATGCGCCCGATTCGTATTCCTTGCTGAACGAGGTAGAGGGTTTTCCGGCCAAAAGCCTGGCCAACACCGGTAAGGGCCGCAACTATGGCGTGGAACTAACAGTGGAAAAATTCCTCAGCCGCGGGTTTTATTTCCTGCTTTCCTCGGCGCTGTTCGAATCGGAATACCAGGGCTCCGACGGCGTATGGCGGAACAGCCGCTTCAACGCCAATTTTATCAATAGCCTGGTGGCCGGCAAGGAGTGGGACTGGACCCGCCGCACCAAAAACCGCAGCTTGGGCCTCAACCTCAAACTTACCTGGATGGGCGGCCTGCGCGAATCGCCGATCGACCTGCTGGCCTCCAAGCAGCAGCAAAAAACGGTACGCGACGAAACCCGCGCCTACACCGACCGCATGCCCAACTATTTCCGCCTCGACGCCGGCGTGCAAATCAAACGCAACTACGCCCACCTAACCAGCACCCTGGCGCTCAATGTCCAAAATGCCAGCAACCGCCAAAACGTATTTGGCCGCTACTATGACATCGACGAGCAGGATGTGCGGTTCTGGTATCAAACCCCGCTGATTCCGGTGCTGAGCTATAAACTGGAATTTTGAAATTTACGATTTACGATTGGGTTCAACTTTCCGGAAGCGGGTTTGGATGCAGCATCTAAATTGTTCACAATTGCTGCATCCAAACCCGCTTCCGGAAAGTTGAACCCAATCGTAAATCGTAAATCGTCATTCGCAAATCAATACATTTGCCTCATGCCCACCGCACTGCTCAGCTCCGACGAATGGCAACGCTACCTCCGGCAAATGACCCTGCCCGGCTGGGGCCTCGAGGGCCAGGCCCGCGTTGGGCGGTGCCGGGTACTGGTGGTGGGCGCCGGCGGCATCGGGTCGGGGTTGCTGCCCTACCTGGCCGGGGCAGGCCTCCGGCGCCTGGGCATCGTTGACGGCGATGTGGTGGAGCCGACGAATTTGCACCGGCAAACGTTGTACACCGCCGGCGACAGCGGCCAGCTGAAGGCCGATGTCGCCGCCCAGCGGATACAGGCTGTGAATCCGCATGTGTCTGTCGATGTGTTCTCGCTACGGCTGACGGCGGAAAATGCCGCGGAAATTATTGCCAATTATGATTTGATCGCCGACGGTTCGGACAACACCGAAACCCGCTACCTCTTGAACGATACCTGTCTGAAGTTGAGCAAAACGCTGGTGTGGGGGGCGGCGGCTGGTTTTCAGGGGCAGGTTTCGGTGTTCAACTGGCCGGATGCTGCCGGAACGCGCGGGCCCAACTTGAGGAGCCTGTTTCCAGAACCGCCAGTTGACGCGCCCGACTGCCTCGACGCCGGCGTGCTGGGGCCGCTACCCGGAATCGTCGGCGCGCTCATGGCGGCCGAAATTTTTAAAATCGTTACCGGAGTGGGGCAGCCGCTCTCTGGCCGTTTGCTGGTGTTCGACCTGAGAGAAATGAGTTTTCGAAATTTGAAATTTTAAACTTCCAGAAGGCTGCGCTGTTTGGGTTTGGAGGTTTCAAAACGCCTTGGACGTTAGCGGATGTTGTCTTTCATTTTACCCAATCCCGGGCAGAGTCGGGCCTTTTTGGAAGGCCAACAGCGCCTGCCGTTTAGTTATGCGCAGCAGCATGCTACCGAAGGTGAAATTCCTGTGGCCGGCTTTAATAACGATAGGCTCCGGGTAGCCATAGGCCGTGGCAGCGCCGATTTTGAACGGGCCAAACAAGCCGTGCACGGCTGGCAAATGTTTCCGAACGATTGGACGCGTATTTTCCCCGGCGATGCCCCGCTGCAACCCGGCACAGTGGTAGCAATGTACGCCCGGTTCGCGGGCATTTGGTGGCGCAATGCCTGCCGGATTTTGTACACCGTCGACGCTGCCGACCGGTTCGGTTTTGCCTACGGCACTTTGCCGGGGCATATCGAGTGCGGGGAGGAGTTGTTTTTGGTAGAAATCGGCGCCGATGGAGTTGTTTGGTATTCCCTGCGCGCGTTTTCGCGGCCCCGGCATTGGCTGGCCTGGTTGGCTTATCCATTGGTACGCCTGTTGCAAGCGCGCTTTCGCCGCCATTCAGCGGTCCAAATGCAGGCATTCGTACAACAAAACCTCGACTGATGCGCGCCGGCATACTTCCCTGGAACAATTTTCGGAGCGCTGCCGCTTGGGGCAGCGTCATTTGGTTGCTGGTCCTGCTCAACCAATGGCCCGACCCTTACGGCGACGAATGGGCCCGGTTGCTATTGCTGCTGGCCATGCTCGTTTGGGTACCACTGGGGCTTTCATTATTGGGCGGACTTCCGGCGGTCTTGCGGTATGCGGTTTTCCCGGCGGCGTGCAGCGCCCTGGCATCGTTACAGTTTCCCTCCGGAATTGAGGCCGCCAGTTTCGCGCTCCCTTGGCTGGGGATTACCATGTTGTTGTTTGTGCACGGGCTGGAGCGATTATTTCGTGCCGGTAGCCGGGCCGCTCCATTGGCTTTAGCCAGCGCGTGCATGTTTATCCTGATTGGCGGCTCGAGCCTGTTGGCTGATCGGCTAGGCTATCGACCCCTGGGTTTTGACCCGGCAATCGTTTTGCTTACCGCCGTACATTTTCATTATGCCGGATTTGTTTTTCCGATACTCCTCGGCCTGGGCGCCGCACATTTTCCCGGTTGGGAATTTCGGTGGGCCGCAGTCCTGGCCATTGGCGCAGTGCCGCTCACGGCAGCCGGCATTACCCTGACCCAATTGCACCTGACCTATGTCGTAGAAGCGATCGCGGCCGCCGTGGTTGCGGGTTCGGGGTGGCTCGGCGCCTGGGCGTATGCAGGGGCACTTTTCCGACGCTGGATACCTTGGGGCGTTCGGGTTTGCTGGGCGCTGCTGGCGGTTTGTCTGGTATTCAGTATGACGCTAGCCCTGGGCTATGCCTTGCGCCCATATGTACCCCTGGAAGCGTTGAACATCCCGGCGATGCGGGCCTGGCACGGCACGGCAAATGGCCTTGTACTGGCCGGAAGCGGTTTGGTCGGCTGGATTTTGCAGCTTTCCGGAGGGGCCAAAACCAATTTTTAGAACCCAAATGTTAAAGTGAAAAAATTAAATACGGTTGGGTATAATAAGCGGCCGGTTGGCGTAGTTTTATAGCCGCTTTTAATGATCCAATTCCAAATCAATACTTTTTTAAAGCCTATGAAGGAAAATTACACATACGCTCCCCTAGTGCAGTTTTTGTACCACGAAATGCCTGCCGAAGATGCCGTCTTTATGACGCAGGAGCTTGAAGAAAATCCGGAACTCCGCTCGATGTTTAACGAGTTGCTCCAAGCAAAAAATCAACTCCCTAAAGTCCAGTTCAACCCCTCTCCGACAGCCCTTAACAATATCCTGCAATACAGCACAAAAACGGCTTTGGAGGCACAACTCTAACCAAACAAGGCCTCCGAACCATGAAAAACCCAAGCCTTGTCCGGATTCGTCCGGGCAGGGCTTTTTTTATTGCCGTCCGGTGCGCGTTTCGTCAGCCGGAACAACCGTCCTATTTTTGCTCCCGATTATGGCGCGCAAATCGAAATCGTTTATCGCCCCGGCCGTACCCATTCACGGCGTTGCCGACCGCGGCAAAGGCGTCGGCCGTACCGCCGACGGACTGGTGGTTTTTGTGGAAGGGGCCGTACCCGGCGACGTGGCGGATGTGTTTGTTCAAAAGAAAAAGGGCGGATTTGGCGAGGGCCGTTTGGAAAAATTACTACAGCCCTCGGCGCAACGGGTGGAACCGTTTTGCCAACACTTCAGCGTGTGCGGCGGCTGCAAATGGCAACACCTGGAATACGCCGCCCAGCTGGAGCACAAAAACCAGGCGGTGATCGACGCGTTTCAGCGCATCGCCAAGGTGCCGGTGGGCGAATTCCTGCCCATTCTCGGCGCGCCTGAAACCCGGTATTACCGCAACAAACTCGAATTCGCTTTTTCCAACAAGCGCTGGCTGTTGCCCGGAGAAATGCCACCAGCTCCTGCCGACGAACCCACCCCTGCTTTTCCCGGCCTGGGATTTCACCGCGCTGGCGCCTTCGATAAGGTGGTCGACATCCGGCACTGCCATCTGCAAGCCGAGCCCTCCAACGCCATCCGGAATACCGCCCGCGCCATCGCCCTGGAACAAGAATTGGATTTTTACGACGTGCGCCGCCACGAAGGTTTTTTACGCAACCTGATGCTGCGCACCACCACTACGGGGCAGTGCATGGTACTCGTCTCCTTCGCCCGCGACGAGCCAGCTGCCATCCGGCAGTTTTTGGATACCCTGCTGGAGCGGTTACAAGGCCAAATTAGTACCCTCGTATACTGTGTCAACCCGAAGCGAAACGACACCGTTTTCGACCTCGATATGGTTTGTTACACAGGCCCAGGGTATGTGGAGGAGCAACTGGGTAATCTGCAGTTTAAGATTGGCCCCAAGTCGTTTTTTCAAACCAATTCCGTCCAGGCAAAAAACTTGTACGACGTGGTGGTGGATTTTGCCGGACTGACCGGCGTCGAAAATGTGTACGATTTGTACACCGGCACCGGAAGCATCGCTTTGTACGTAGCCGGCTATTGCGGGCAAGTAGTCGGCATCGAAGAGGTGCCCGAAGCGATTGCCGATGCTGAGGAAAACCGGCTGCGCAACGGGATCAAAAACGCCATTTTTTACGCCGGCGACGTCAAGCAGGTGCTTAGTCCGGAGTTTGTGTCCCGGCATGGGAAACCCGATCTGGTCATCACCGATCCGCCGCGGGCGGGCATGCACGAAAAAGCCGTACAGTTTTTGCTCGAACTGGCGCCACCGCGTATTGTTTATGTCAGTTGCAACCCTGCAACCCAGGCCCGCGACGTGCAGTTGCTTGCGACGCAGTACCGGGTAGACAAGGTGCAGCCGGTCGATATGTTTCCCCATACCCACCACATCGAAAGTGTAGCGCTGCTGACGCGGCACGATGATTTAAATCCGATAACCTGAGCTGAAATATATGTCGAACCTGCTATCAAATTTAAGCGCGGCCATCCTTCGTCTGTGGGGTTGGAAAATTACTGGAAAATATCCGCATGAAGTGCCAAAACTGGTGTTGGCTGTAGCGCCCCACACTTCCAACTGGGACTTTCCGCTGGGCGTGTTGGTGAACAGTGCCATCCGGGCGCGGGCCAACTATGTGGGCAAACATACGCTGTTTGTGTGGCCATTCGGCGCATTTTTCCGCTGGCTGGGCGGCATACCGGTCGACCGGACCAAAAAAGGCAGCAACTTCGTTAGCGCCACTGTAGAAGCCTTCGGCCAGCACGAGCGCATGCACTTGGTCATTTCGCCCGAGGGCACACGCACCCGCGTACACAAGTTTAAAACCGGCTTTTACCACATTGCGCGGCTGGCTGGCGTACCGATCCAACTGTGCACCTTTCGTTGGCGGGAAAAGGAGGTTTTTTTCGACCCGGAATTATTTTACCCTACCGGCGACGAGGAAAAAGACTTGGCGTATATCTGGAATTATTTCAAGGATATTCCCGGGAAAAACCCGGCGCAGGGCATCCTTTGAACAGATGAGGATTTTTAGGATTTATAACCTGTTCCGGCTTCAAAAGCTAGGTAACCCTGTAAATCTGTCCTTAAAAAAAACGAATCTCCTGTGTCCGAGAACAGCTTAAACCACGAGTAAATGATGAACATCCTCCTAAAAACGGGATGTTCATCATTACTCCCCTCCTGATGCGCATTAAGCACTTTTTTAAATTTCCCCAAAGGTTAACGCAAACAGCTTTTGAGCGATGAACCAACTTTTCTACACCACACACATCGACAACCAGCTGGCCAGCCTCGATGGCGAGGAAAGCCGACACCTGCTCACCGTGCTGCGCCGCCAACCCGGCGACCGGCTGGATCTCACCGACGGAAAAGGTTTTTTTTACGAAGGCGAAATTGCTGATATCGGCAAAAAACATACCCTGGTACGCATCCTAAAAACCATGCGCGGCCCCGAACCGGTCGCCCGGCTGCACATCGCCATCGCTCCAACCAAGCAAATGGACCGCTTCGAGTGGTTTTTGGAAAAAGCAACGGAGATTGGAGTTCAAAAAATTACGCCACTCCTTTGCAAGCGCTCCGAACGGACCAGCATCCGGCCCGACCGGCTGGAAAAAATTCTGATTGCAGCCATGAAACAATCGCTGCAGAGCCACCTGCCGCTGCTGGCGCCGCTCACGGGGTTTCAGCAATTGATGGAACAGGCCACCGAGCCTCAGCGCTTTATCGCCTGGTGCCCCAACGAGCCGCCGCCGCCACTTATCACCCTGCTCCAACCGGCAAGCGACTGCCTCATCTTGATAGGTCCGGAGGGCGATTTTACCCTTGATGAAGTGGCTTACGCGCTTGAACAGGGTTTTAAGCCAACTGGCTTGGGCCCTACCCGACTTCGGACAGAAACAGCCGGCTTAGTGGCAGTAACCACCTTTCACCTACTTCAAAACTGAAGAGCATTCACCGTCATTTTTCTGAATTTTTATCGAGAAAACCCCGTTTCCCGCCGAGTTTCAATCCGGGGTAGTCGTGGAAACTAGCAGAGCACTGCGCCGGGGAGTAGTTTTGTTAAAAATTGTTAAGACATGCTGCTCAACCTGTTAAGCTGGTGGGAATCGCTGGCGGGCGCCGAACAATGGTTCTGGGCCATCGCGCTGGTTTCCAACGTTTTATTTGCCATTTATTTAGCCTTTCAATTTATGGGAGGCCACGATACCGACGTTGATGGCGCTATCGACGCTGATGGCACTGTTGATCACCCCGATGCTGGATTTACCATCCTGAGTCTGCGCAGTTTGTTAGCCTTCGGCATGTTCATGGGCTACACGGGCGTGGTGGTACTGCGTTCGGGCATGGGGTGGTTTACCGCCTTGGTGGCAGGCTTGCTGGCTGGTGCCCTGGCAGCCTGGCTTGCCTGGCGGCTGTTGCGCCTGGTGTTGCGCCTGCAGTCGTCGGGTACGCTCAAACTGGAAAATGCTGTACGACAAACCGGTAAAGTGTACTTGCCCGTACCAGGGCAACTCGCTGGAACCGGGAAAGTTATGGTCAAAGTACAAGGTTCCCTGCGCGAGCTCGAAGCCGTTTCAGAAGAAGGCCCGATCCCAACAGGCGAACAAATCCTGGTGGTCGGCCTTACTGAAAAAGGAGAACTGATCGTACAACCGTTTCAGGCGACTCAGTAACATTATATTCCCGAATTGGATTTAAACGAACAGCCGACTCTATCAAGTAATCAACCTCATAAATAAAACCCACACCAACACATCCCTTTTTTCAACCATTCCAAATCAATTCATGTATGACTCCGTTCGTATTGTTATTCGTTTTTCTGGTCGTCTTCCTGTTTATCATGGGCGCCGTTTTTATTTCCCGTTATAAGCGCTGCCCGTCTGACCGCATTCTCGTTATTTATGGTAAAACCGGCGCCGGCCAATCGGCCCGCTGCATTCACGGCGGCGCGGCATTTATCTGGCCGGTTATCCAGGATTTTGCATTTCTCGACCTTACCCCGATTTCGATCGATGTCGATCTGCGCAATGCCCTGAGTAAACAAAACATCCGCGTTGACGTCCCCTCACGTTTCACCGTAGGTATTTCGACCGAGCCTGCCGTGATGACCAACGCGGCTGAGCGCCTGCTCGGGCTTGATCTAGGCGCCATTCGGACCGTTGCGCACGATATCATTGTTGGCCAAATGCGCCTGGTGATTGCCACTATGGACATAGAAGAGATCAACGCCGACCGCGACAAGTTTTACAGCAACGTTTCCCACCACGTGGAAAGCGAGTTAAAAAAAATTGGTTTGCGTCTGATCAACGTGAACGTGACCGATATTCACGACGAATCAGGGTACATCCAAGCCCTCGGCAAAGAGGCGGCTGCCAAAGCGATTAACGACGCCCGCGTATCTGTAGCACAAAAGCAGCGCGACGGCTCGATTGGCGAGGCGGAAGCGCAGCGCGAGATGCGTATTAAAGTATCTGAAACACAAGCGCTTTCGAATATTGGTGAAGCCGAGGCAGCGCAGATGCAACGTTCCAAAGTAGCCAATGCCGAAGCCATTGCCGCAGCTGGCGAAGCCGAGGCGCAGCAGCTGCAGCGGGTCAAGTCGGCCGATGCCAATGCCCGCGCGGTCGCCGGTGAAAACGCCTCCAAAATTCAAATTGCCAAATCGGACGCCGAGCGTCGCCAGGCTGAGGCCGAGTCGCTCCGTTTGGCCATGACGGCTGAAAAGGTGCAGTCTGCGAAGGCCCTCGAAGATGCATACAAGGCCGAAGAAGCTGCCGAAAAAGCCCGCGCAGCACGTGAGAAAGCCAGTCGGGAAGCGGATGAGGTAATCCGGGCCGAAATTGATAAGCGCAAAGCCGAAATCGCTGCCGAAGCGCAGGCCGAGCAAATCCGGCGAGTGGCAAAAGGTGAGGCCGATGCTATTTTCTTAAGACAAGAAGCTGAAGCCCGTGGTTTGTTCGAAGTGCTGAGCAAGCAAGCCGAAGGTTTTCAAAAAATTGTCGAATCTGCCGGAGGAAACACCCGCGAGGCAGTGCTGCTTCTCATCGCCGACAAACTGCCCGAACTGGTCAAAACCCAGGTGGAAGCCATCAAAGGCATCAAAATCGACAAGATAACCGTGTGGGAGGGCGGCAATGGCGAAGGCGCTGGCAACTCCACTTCCAATTTTATCTCAGGTTTGTACAAATCTGTTCCACCCCTCAACGACCTGTTCGATATGGCTGGCATGGAATTGCCCGACTACTTGGCCAAAAAACAGCTCGAAACCGGAGCGGAAGGGAAGCCTGCCCGTCAGAAACCCACACCGCCTTCAGTTGGCGACACGTCAGCTGAAAAAAATACTTAACAGGTTGAATTTCGTGAAGTGCAACGCGCAGGCGCAATGCTTGCGCGCTGCTTTTTTCCGCTTACCTCGAAGGCCGCTTGCCATTTCTCTCGCTATCGAAAACAAAACAAGATGAAGCAACTTTCGCATGCCCTTGCCGGCATTGGTTCTGCTGTGCTTTTTGGGAGTACATACTTCGTTTTCTCTCAAGCCCGACCAGAATTCAGCCACGTACACAAAGCCGTTAGCGAACTGGGTGCCATAGGCGCGCCGCATGCTGTTTGGTGGAATTTACTCGGCTACATTTTGCCCGGATTGCTCATCAGCTATTTCGGAATTGGATTACATCGGGCGGTAGTGCAAGACAAAGCGGGGAAGTTGCCACTGTACGGCTTGGTTTTCTGTGGTTTGTTCATGACTTTGGCTGGCATATTTCCCGGCGATTTTGAAAACAGGAATTCCATTACCATGCTTCTGCATACCGTGGGAAGCTTGGGGAGCTTTGCCGGTTTTTTAACTGCGGCTTTTAGCTACCCTTTTTTCTTGAAGCAAAACTATTTTTGGGAAAAAACGATACTGCCTTCCTTGCTTTTTACCTGGCTTTCTATCCTGAGCGGGTTTTTACGAACGACTGAAATGCCCGGATTGGGGCAGCGGGTGGGCTTCTTGTTGTTTTTTATTTGGATCGTTTTTATGTCTATTCAACTTTTTCGATTTCAAACCAGATCAAATAGAAAAACTGGAATAGAAAACAGCTAAAACGTTAAAAAAGGGCATTGCTTAAATGGTGTATCTAGTAACTGAAAATGCGTTTGGAAACCGTCGACTAAAGCGGCCAGCCATTTTATCAACCTGGCTCGGGAATTGTCTTAACTTTGCATTAACACTAAAAAAGCGCTTTTGGCAGTTTCCTTGTACTACTTGTGAAGTCCCAAGGAGGTAATCCGAAAAACGATTCACACAAACCAAACCTTTAGTGATGAAAAAGATTCTTGTTCTGCTGATGTTCGCCCCGTTTGCTCTTGCAGCCTATCAGGGCAACCCCAGCCTCGACGCCATAGCCAAAGCCCTGAATACCGGCGACGTAGATGCTCTTGCCCAATATTTTGGCGATCAGGTAGAGGTGTCAATCCTTGACCAAGAGCAGCTTTACCCGAAAGCAAAAGCCGTGGAAATCGTCCGTTCTTTTTTTAACAGCAACAAACCTCGCTCCTTCAATCAGGTACACCAAGGCTCTAGCCGTGAAAACAGCGACCAATATTGCATCGGCAACATGTTAGCGGCCACCGGTTCATATCGGGTGTACATTTATCTGAAAATGAGCGGCAACTCGGCTACTATTCAGGAAATTCGTTTTGACAAAGGCTAGCCCTAAACAGTTACCATATTTCAACTAAAATTGCAGCGGCCCGGAAGATGTCTTCCGGGCCGTATTTTTTACCCCAAAACTGAGCAGCGCATTTTCCGGATAAATTTTACTTTTGCCCGCCTTATTGATTTTTTAACCAAACCAAGCCTGAATTATGGGAAAAGGTGACTTTAAATCCAAACGCGGTAAAATCCGCCGGGGCTCGCACGGCAAATCTCGCCCCAAACCCGCTAAAGTGCGCGCAGCAAAACGCCAACGCCAAGCTGCTGGAAAATAATCAGGCCGCTTGAAGTTGGGCCCGGCTCCTCGCGCTCGTATTGTCATAACCATGCACCTTTAAGTTATGCGCACATTCTGTTTTACCCTTTTACTGTGTCTGGCTGTACAAATTTCAGCCCAAACCGTTCAGGGCACCTGGAAAACAATAGACGACGATACCGGCGAAGCCAAAAGCTATGTGCAGCTCTACGAGCAGAATGGGCAGCTATTTGGCAAGGTGGTACGGTTACTGAAGTCCAGCCCCGACCGGCGCTGCGACAAATGTACCGGCGATCGCAGAAACCAGCCGATCTTTCAAATGATCGTCGTCGAGAATATGCAGCGCAAAGAAGGTTTTTGGCAGTCGGGCCGTATTCTCGACCCCGAAAAGGGCAAGTGGTACACCTGCAGCATGTGGTTGAAAGACGGCGATTCGAATACCCTAGTCGTCCGTGGCTACTTGGGCTTTTTTTACCGGACACAATATTGGCACAGGGTGATGGAGTAAGAGCGCCACACTGCTGCTGGATGAATTCAGGGCAAGAAAAAAATATTAAACGGGGTTTGTTTGCTCCGTGAAGTCGACCTATCTTTGCCCCGCTTTAAAAGAAAGCGATTTGTGTTTGGCCCGTGGTGTAACGGTAGCACAGCAGATTTTGGTTCTGTTTGTCAGGGTTCGAATCCTTGCGGGCCAACAACATAAAACGACAACCCGCTGTAAGTCATGT
>CAZVZH010000040.1:0-28251 GCA_964630705.1 uncultured Saprospiraceae bacterium
AACCACCGCATTTTGCTCAAAAACCCGCCCCAACCGCACCGCATCTTCATCCTCCAAACCCGGCGCAAACCATGATGCCTCCGGCGGCCAATGCCCGGCCGGGTTGAGGTGTACCGCCGGTACCGGCCGCGCCGGCAAAACGGCGCACAATTCCTGAAACAAAGCTGCCTGACGCCGGGCATTTTCCGCTTCCGGCAAAAGCTCCGATCGCGGATTTACTGCAGTGATAAAGGTAAATCGTGTGCAACCCATTTCCATCAACCTGCTTACCAAGTCGGTGGGCAAAGGCCCAATGTGCAGCTGCAGGTCGAGTTCAGGCACAGCATACAACGTACGCAGGTAGGCTGCAAGCAGTTCCCGGTCGAGCGCGGCCGGATAATCTTCGATGCTTGTTATTACGGCACGCGGTTTTAGCATACTTTTGCGGCGCTTTTAAGGGGTTTCCACCAAAGCCCCTTTGTTTTTGGAAAAAAGAACCACTGTTCATGGAAGACAGACAGAATAATCTCAATACAATTATCGGCATGGGGCTCATCTTTTTGCTGGTTTTTCTGTGGATGCAGTACGCTGCGCCGGAAAAACCGGAAAAAAAGCCAGACCAGGCCGCTCCCAAAACCGAAAAACCCACTACCGCAAGTCCCAATGCAGCCGCCCAAACGGCAGCCGTGCAAAACCAGCCCGATTCGGCCAGACAGCTGGCGCTGAACAGCCAATACGGCGTATTTGCGCCAGCCGCGCAAGGCACGGAACAAACCGTCAGCCTGGAAAATGAACTAGTGCGCATCACCTTCACCAACAAGGGCGGCCGCATCAAGGAGGTTTTTCTTAAAAACTACGAAAAAATCAACACCGACACGGCGGGGAAAGACATCAAAGGCCCCGTCCGCCTCCTGGCCGACGCCAAAAACCAATTCGAATACCTGATTCCCGCCGCCGGAGCGCCCGCCGCCATCAGCTCGGCCGAGCTGTATTTTCAAACGGTTCAAACCGGCAACACCATTACCTTCCGGGCGCCGGCCGCCAATGGCGGTTACTTCGAACAACGCTACACTCTGCAGCCCGGCAACTATGAGCTGGATTACCAGCTGGGCGGACAAGGTCTGGCCGCCGCACTGGCTCCCGGAAAAAGCAGCCTGCGCCTCAAATGGGTCAACCACCTGGGCAAACTGGAACGCAACCAGGAATACGAGCGCAGCATGTCGACGGTGTATTTCAAACCCAACGACGACGACCCCGACTACTGCGATTGCCGCGGCGACGACACCGACGACCTGGGCGAACAACCCGTCAAGTGGTTCAGCCACTCCAACCAGTTTTTCAATACCTCGATCATTGCCCGCAACTTTTCCTTCCGGCAATTTGTCGGCTCTACGGTTATGCTGACCGACACGGACTCCGACCTGAAAATCCTCGGCGTGCAAGCCACTATCCCACTCGACCAGGGCGCCGCGAAAATGACTATTTACACCGGGCCTAACGAGTTCGAACGCCTGCACGCCTACGGCGTGGCGCTGGAAGACATCATTCCTTTTGGTTCCAGCGTGTTCGGCGCCATCAACCGCTGGGTGATCCACCCCTTGTTCGACTTTTTGTCGCGCTTCATCGGCAGCGCCGGCCTGGTCATTTTGGCTCTCACCTTTCTGGTGAAATTCCTGTTGTTTCCGCTGACCTACAAAATGGTGCACAGCCAGTCGAAAATGGCCGCGCTAAAGCCCAAGATCGACGAGTTGCGCAAAAAGCACGGCGACGACCAGCAGGCTATGTCCGTGGAAACCATGAAGTTGTACAGCGAGTTCAAGGTCAACCCCTTGGGCGGCTGTTTCCCTATTTTATTGCAAATGCCGATCTGGTTTGCGCTCTACCGGTTTTTCCCGGCGGCCATCGAGTTTCGCCAGGCCGATTTTCTGTGGGCCACCGACTTGTCCAGCTACGACGTGGCGTTCCATTTGCCCTCCTACATCTGGGGCTTCGGCAACCACATCAGCGCGTTCACCCTCATCTGGGTGGTCACCACGCTCTGGTATACCTGGTATTCGATGAAGCAAATGGACAGCTCGGCTATGGGCAACAGCGATCAAATGAAAATCATGAAATACATGCAGTTCGGCATGCCGGTCATGTTCATGTTTTTCTTCAACAGTTTCGCCTCCGGACTGACGCTCTACCTTTGTTTCAGCAACATTCTGAACATCGGCCAAATGGTGGCAACCAAGAAATTCCTGATCGACCACGACAAAATAAAAGCTCAGCTGGAGGCCAACAAAAACCGGCCGAAAAAAACCACCGGCTGGCGCGCCCGGTTCGAAGCGGCGATGAAAGAACAACAGCGGGTTCAGGAGGAGCGGACGAAAAAGGGGAAAAAATAGAATTACGCCTCGCATCTTGCGCCTGAGATGGTTTAATATTCCGCACAAAGCTTTCTTAAACTTGTGTCAAGATGGGAACACAATCTCTTCTGATCATCGCCGCTTGTTTTTGCCTCGCCTGCAACCCGCGTCACCAGGCGTCAAACCAAAGCGTTCCCCTTGAAAAATGCCGCATCAGGCCCAGTTTTCCGGCGCTCATGCAAATGCCGGCCCAAGGCTTTGTATCGGTGGACGAAAACGATGCAGCCTGCCCGCCCGACACCTCCAATATCTGTCATCGAGAGCATAGCGGTAGCGGCGCTTTTGATCTCATCATCTGTACCGATGGACCGCATGGCAGCGGACGCTATTGGACCATCGTGGTCAGCATCGTAGCTCCTGCTGCCAATTTAAGTCGCGGATTGTGCATCAACACGACCACCGCTGGCCGGCGCACCCTTAGCGATTTTGAAGGCGGGCCGCTTCCGTGGACGGAAGATCTCGACGGCGACGGCCAAAGCGAGTTAATCCTCTGGGAAAGTGTTGATATCACCAACGACCCCGACCTATCCGGCATGCTCAGCGGCCTCGCGGCTTGGGTTTATTGCGCTAATAAAGAAGGTGTACTGCGCCTGGATTGGGCTTTGAGTCGCAATTTTGCCAAAAGAATCGCTGCTGCATACCGCAAACCCGACAACAATTCGCCTTTCGAGCATTATCGCAAACTAATGGCGGAAAACTTGGAGGCCTTCGCACAAGGAAAATGCCAGGCGCAGGAATAACTTTCCACAAGACCGACAACTGTTTTTATGCCCAGCATCAACCTCCTCTCCGACACCGTAACCCAACCCACCCCCGCCATGCTCCAGGCTATGCTCGCAGCCGAGGTAGGCGACGATGTATTCCGCGAAGACCCCACCGTGAATGCCCTGGAGGAAAAATGCGCCGCCCTGGTCGGCCACGAAGCCGCGTTGTTTTGTCCCAGCGGCACCATGACCAACCAGATCGCCCTCAAAGTGCACACCCGCCCGCTCGACGAGGTCATTTGCGACGAAATGAGCCACATTTATCAGTACGAAGTAGGCGGCTATGCGTTTAACAGCGGTATTGGAATCAACCTCATTCGCACGGAAAACGGCATTCTGAACGCCGAACAAGTAGCCGCTGCCGTCAAACCGCGTTTCGACTGGCTGCCGCTGAGCAAACTAGCCGTGATCGAAAACACCTGCAACAAAGGCGGCGGCAGCATTTACCCGCTGCAGACCATCCGCGAAATCCGGGAAGTTTGTAAAAAACACCAACTCCGCCTGCACCTCGACGGCGCCCGCCTGTTCAATGCCTTGGTGGAAACCGGCGACAGTCCGGCCGACATCGGCGCGGCGGTGGACAGCATCAGCATTTGCCTGTCGAAAGGCCTGGGCGCGCCGGTAGGTTCGGTGCTGACGGGGCCCCGCGATTTTATCGCCGAAGCGCGCCGCGTGCGCAAGGCCCTGGGTGGCGGCATGCGGCAGGCCGGTTATCTGGCCGCGGCAGGCATCTACGCCCTCGACCACCACATCGAGCGCCTGCGCGACGACCACCACCACGCCCGCCTACTGGCAGCCGCGCTCGATGGGCTGGACTACGTTGCCGGTATCCGGCCGGTACAAACCAACATCGTCATATTCGACCTGAAACTGCCGGCCACGCCCGCGCACTTTCTCGAATTTTTGAGTAAAAAAGGCGTCAAAGCCTCGGCATTCGGGCCGCAAACCATCCGCCTGGTCACCCACCTGGATGTGAGGGCTGAAATGATCAAGCAAGCCATCGACATCCTGCGGGATTATTCCGCCGGCAGCAGATCCCAACCGTAGCCGCTTTGCGTCCACCAGCTGTAGGTGGAATAGCGCACCAAACCGTATTTCCGGGCAAAAACATAGGTAGAACCCGGCCCGTCGACCTGCATAAACGTGTTGTCAACCACTACATTCAGGCGGTCGTACTTCAGGCCGAACAGCGTGTAATCGACGGCATAGGCGGTGCGGAAACATTCGCAGTACGGAAAACTTGTTTTCCAGCCAGTAAGGGTGACCTCAGGGCTGGCAATGTTTTTTAACGGCAGGCCGGCCCTGGAAACGGTGTAATCAAACAAGCGGGATTGCACACTGGACGTGCCGTCGGGCAAAATTTTCAGCGAGTCGTTTTCCACCTTCAGGTAGTAAAAATAGGCACTGTCTTTTTCGGCGGCCATCCAGGGGTCGACATCACCGGTGTAGCGCAGGGTTTCGGCAATTTTGAAGCCTTTGCCGTCTTCGGCGATAACCGTCAGCACCAGGGTGTCGTCGGTGTAGCTAAAATCGTCTGACCCGTTTTGGTAATAATTTTCGCCGAGCAGGCCGAGGTAGGCGCTGGTTTGGCCAACGGCCAGTTTATCGAAGCGAATCGGGTCGCCGGCTGGTGCGGGCGGTTCGGGTTGGTCTTTGCAGCAGGCGGTAAAAAGCAGGCTGGCAACAGCGGCGAGCAAGGTGGAGTGGAGGTAACGTTTCATGTTCAGTATATTTTTCTCAAGTAGACGACAGAAGCGCGGGAGCGGGTTGGTCCGTTTCAGATTTTACAATAATTTTTCAAAATCCCAACCGGGCATTACCTTTACAAAACCAATGGGTTACAACGCAAGCGCCAGCATTCCGTTTCACTGCGCACCAAAGCCCGATTTTAATACCTATTCTTATGGAAACAAATTATTCTTCCCAGCCGGAATCCTCCCGACCATCCGCCACCCTCATCGGAGCCGTGCTCGTCGCCCTGCTTTCTATCGCCGCTTACTGGTACTACCAGTCGAACGGCACTACCGATGAAACCAAGTACGCTTTTGCAATCAGCCACGCCTTCGAAGACCCCACGGTGTTTTTCAACGGCCGCGATTTGCGGTATGAAATTACCAGTTTTGACCAACGCCTGCTGAAGGTTTTTGTACCGGTATCAGAACTTTCCACGCCGAAATACATGCTGGCCGAAGACGGCGAGCTCGACTTTCTGGGCCTGGTCAAGAAAAACCAGTCGTTCATCCCCCTGCAATTGTACCAGATTCACAACGAACGGCCTGGCCGCCCGAACGCCCCGGTGACCGATTGCAAAACCTACCTGGAAATTGCCGGGCAACCCGACTCCATTCTGGTGCTCATCGACGGCAAGTATATCCTGCCCGGAAAAAAAGTCGGCCCCAACCTGTATGCGATCAACTTTTGCGAAACCAGCCGTGAGCACGAATTTCAGGTACTGGGCGGGCCCAACGCCAGCCTGGCGGCCAAAGGCCAGAGCCCGGTGAATTTTTCCCTGGGCGGCAGCGCCGGCCCCCGCAGCTACTGGTACCGGATCAAAGGTTCCGGCGACACCATCCGCTACGGCCTCAACCCAGCCATGTACCAAATGGCCGGGCTCAACCCCAACCCGGCGCCCACCCGGCGCGGCGGCGCCGGCGGTATCGCTCCAGCGCAATACAGCAACAACCAAAGCAGCCGGACAGCCATGACGAAGGTAATTTTTTCCATGCCCCGCAGCATGCAGTCGCCCTGGGTGTACCTGAACAACAAACGCCTGGACAATTTCACCCTCAATGCCGCGCACAACCAGGTCGTTTTTTGGGTCAAACAAAACGGCCAGGCCGTGGAGGTCCGCGTCGGCGACGCCACCTGCGAATGCCAGGGCAGCGGCCGCGCCCTGAATCCGGTCTTGGAACTCCCCGGCTATTGCCAGTGCCGCGACATCCAGGTGTACGTGCAACTCGACCCCGGCCTCGACCGCTACCGCAACAAACTCCGCATTTATATCGACGGACAGCAGACCGACATGAACCTGCCGCCGGCCGGACAGCCGCTCCTGTTTACCGTGCGTAAAACCAACCGCGATCAATATGTGGAATTAAAACTGATGTTGCCCGACGACACCGGGAAAGTCGGGCTATTCGATGTATGCAACTTCAGCATTCCAGCGGAAGCGACTACGGTCAACATCAGTCCTTCGTGTCATTGTGCCGGCTGCCCGCCGAACATAAAAGTTTCAGGGTAACTCCGCTCAATCCAACTTCCCGCTCCACACATCGCGCCAGTCGCGAATGGGCATGCGCTCAATGGGGTACCAGTTGCCCCACCAGTCGAAGTATTCCAGGTTGTGAAAATTGAGTTTGTAGTCGAACTCGCTCGGCAAGTCGTACACAAAGCCCGGATAGTAATAATCCTTGCCGA
This sequence comes from uncultured Saprospiraceae bacterium, assembly GCA_964630705.1. Taxonomy (GTDB): domain Bacteria; phylum Bacteroidota; class Bacteroidia; order Chitinophagales; family Saprospiraceae; genus M3007. The sequence goes on from CAZVZH010000040.1 coordinate 6,569, forward strand.
GTTGGCGGGCGTACTCGATTTCGAGCAGCATGGTAAAGGTGCCCAGGCTTCGGCCGGCTTCCTCCGGATCATGGATGCAATAGTTGCCAGCCATGCTGCGCTGGCCCAGGTGAAAAAAGCTCGTAGCAATATGCCGTTCCTGGTTGAACACATCGAACTCGACGCCCAGGCAGGGCATCACATGGCTCCAGGAGCTGAAAAAGCCGTAGATCGTCGTCGGCCGGTTGTGGAGAAAACGGGCAGCGTGCCGGTCGAACAGCAATTCGTGGCGGCGCAGAATACGCAGCGGGCGCCGCAGGATGCGCAGGTCGGCGTTGCGCCGCAGGCAACGGCGCTGACTTTTGCTCATCTGAAAACCGTCCAAACGGATGCGCAGGAGCACGACACGGCAGGGTTCGCCCCGCCATTCCCAGTAGTTGCGCCGGAAGATCAGGTCGGACCAGTAACACCAGCCGTCTTCGCAAAACCGGTCGAACACCAAAGGATGCAGGGGTTCCATTGGCAGGTACTCTTCGACGTGGTTCGGGTTGAACGCAATGTCGCGAAAGACCGGTAGCGATTTTGAGCGCAAAGCGAAGGGCAACTAATTTTCCCTGGCGAAAATAAGGAGACCGGCCGACTTCCAGCCGTTCACTCCGCCAGATAATGTTTATTTTTGCCCCCTTGAAATGCACACCTTCTCATCATTTTATTTTAAATAAATGTCCAAAGTACTCATCATCGGCGCTGGCGGCGTCGGCCGCGTAGTGGCCTACAAATGCGCCCAGCACCGCGAAATTTTTTCCGATATTCTGCTCGCCAGCCGCACCAAGAAAAAATGCGACGCCATCGCCGCCGCGATTCACCAGGCCTATGGCGGCAAAAAAATAAAAACAGCCCGGCTCGACGCCGACCAGGTGGAGCAAACCGTTGCCCTGATCAAAAAATTTCAGCCGGAACTGGTGATCAATGTCGCCCTACCCTATCAGGACCTGCCCATTATGGATGCCTGCCTGGAAACTGGCGTGCATTACATGGACACCGCCAACTACGAGCCGAAAGACGTCGCTAAATTTGAATATTCCTGGCAGTGGGCCTACCAGGACCGTTTTAAAAAGAAGGGCATTCTGGCGCTGCTGGGCTGCGGCTTCGACCCTGGTGTGACCAGCGTTTTTACGGCCTATGCCAACAAACATTACTTCGACGAAATCCACGAACTCGATATCGTCGACGCCAATGCCGGCAGCCACGGTAAAGCCTTCGCCACCAATTTTAACCCCGAGATCAACATCCGGGAGGTGACGCAAAAAGGCAAATACTGGGAAAACGGCCGATGGGTGGAAACCGAGCCCCACGAAATCTGGAAAGACATCGACTACCCCGAAATCGGCCCCAAACGCTCCTACCTCATTTACCACGAAGAGCTGGAAAGCCTGGTTAAAAACTTCCCCACCTTGCGCCGCGCCCGGTTTTGGATGACCTTCAGCGAGGCTTACCTGACCCACCTGCGCGTGATCCAGAACATCGGCATGGCCGGCATCGAGCCGATCCGCTACAAAGGCGTGGATATCGTGCCCCTGCAATTTCTCAAAGCCGTGTTGCCTGCGCCGGAAGAACTGGGCGAAAACTACACCGGCTTCACCAGCATCGGCTGCCGCATCAAAGGCGTAAAAGACGGCAAGACGCGTACCTATTACGTTTGGAACAACTGCTCCCACCAAGCCGCTTACCAGGAAACGGGCACTCAGGGCGTGAGCTACACCACCGGCGTACCCGCCATGATCGGCGCCCGTATGATCCTCGAAGGGAAATGGACGGGCAAGGGTGTGTTCAATGTGGAAGAATTCAATCCCGACCCGTTCATGGAGCGTTTGAAACTCGACGGGCTGCCCTGGCACGAAAAAGTGGACATTGACCTGGAAATGGACTAAGACCTAACCACCAAGCATTCAAGTGTATGCGCATCCTACTCGTTGAAGACGAACCCTCGCTCCGCGACGGCATCCAGCATTTCGACCTGCTGCTGCTCGATCTCATGCTGCCGGAGGTCGACGGCCTGAGCATTACCGAACAAGTGCGGCTGAGCAACCAGGATGTGCCCATCCTGCTGCTCACCGCCAAAGACATGCCCCAAGACCGGGTGCAGGGCCTGAAAAAAGGCGCCGACGACTACCTGACCAAACCCTTCAACCTGGAGGAACTTCTGCTGCGCGTCAGCAACCTCTTGCGCCGCAGCCAACGGGTGAAAGGCGAGGCGCTCGAAGTGGTCGAATTCGGCGGCAACCAGATCAATTTTGAAACCTTCGAAGCCACCAATTGGGCCGGCCAGCACCTCACCCTCACCAAAAAGGAAAGCATGTTGCTCAAACTGCTCATCGAGCGGAAAAACGAGGTGGTCAGCCGCAACCAGATTCTGCAAGCCGTTTGGGGTTACGACGTGTTCCCGAGCACCCGTACCATCGACAATTTTATCCTGGCGTTTCGAAAATACTTTGAAAAAACGCCGAAAGAACCCCGATTTTTCCACTCGATCCGTGGAATTGGATACAAATTCACCGCTTAGCTTTATGCCGAACGCGCGTTTCGATTTCCCCGACTTTGTCGGAAAATTCCCACCGGTACCGATGCCCATCACCTTGGGCGAGGACTCGCACCACGTTTTCAGCATTGAAAACCAGCCGCTGCCGATCGAAATGATCGAGCAATTTATTCAGCCCGCCAACCCAGACGGCACGCCACCCGACGATGAGTACACCGAATATGTGCCCTGCCTGGCCATCGACGACACCGACGGTTTTGTCGCGCTGATCTGGTGGAAAGCCAGCCTGCTCCATTACGAATATGTGCTGGCTACCTTCAACCTGAAAGGCGAACAAATCGACCGCCGCGTGATCGGCCACACCCGCATCCAAAACGGGCGAATCAGCCGGGCCGTCGCTACCATCGACGAAGATTGGGTGGTGTTTATCGCAGAGGGCGAATCCGCCGACGGCGATATTTTCGATCCCACCAGCTCGCGGACGTATGAAGTGGAAATTATGAACGACGGGACGATCGCCTGAACCAGTGTTTTTTAGTGCCTTTAGTGGTGAAAAAACTATGCTCTACCCAGCACCGTGTTTACCCCCACTTCAAACTTCGAACTTCAAACTTCAAACTTCGAACTTCAAACTATCAAAACTCCACTTTCACCCGCGCCCGAATACCCCAGCTCGGCGCGTTCGGGTGGTCGAGGTAATTCAGCCGCCGCACGTAATCGACACGCAAAACTTTGAAAATGTTGCCGATACCCACACTGGCTTCCATGTACGGTTGTTTTTCCAGGGTGTAGGTCAGTGGCGTGCCGTTGACGTCGGTCGGGAAATGTAGCAAGCCGTTGTCGGCGGAGGGCCGGTTGGCTTCGTCCAGCCCCCCCCAGAGTGCTTTGAACGACACCATTTCGCGCCATTTCAGGCGGCGCAACAGCGGGATTCGGTTGAAGAAAAAGCCGCCGAAGGTGTGGGTCAGGTTCACCGAGGCGTACTTATCGCTGACGAATTCGAGGAAGTTCATCAGGTTGTACGATTCCAGTTGGTAAGCATAGGTTTGGTTGGCGCGGTGCACGGTCAACAGGGGAAAAGGCACCGTGCCGAAGGTCCGCCCGGCGTCCAATACCACCTGCGACCAGCCTAGCGGCGTAAGGTATACCACTTTTTCAACCTTAGCTTGCACGGTGTGAAATTCATACATGCCACCGAGCAAGTCCTTGCCGCCGTAGGTATACCAAAGGTTGAAAATGGGGTACTTATTCAGGATCGGCGTGCGGTAAGTGGCGCCTTGATAAAATTTTTCGTTGGGCGCATAGCGCAGGTGCAGGCTGAACTCGGTGGTTTTGATTTCCGGCAAAAACTGTGGGATTTCCGGGTTTCCGTATTCGAAACGCAAGGCCCCGGCAGCGAGTTGGCGCTGGTTTTTGAAACCAACGGCATAGGAAAATCCCGATTGGTTTTCCTTTAGGTACTCGGCGCCAAATACGCGGTTGTAAATCATTTTGTCGTTGACGCCGCGCTTGAAGGAAAGCAAAAAGTTGTCCTCCTGAATAAATTGTAAGTCGAGGCCGGGAATCTGGATATCGTCTTGAAACCACAAGCGCACCTGGTTGAGCGGAAAGCGCCGGACCGGACTGTTGTTGAACGAATAGGTGGCGCCCAGATAGCCTTTCCACTGCTCGTCTTTGGTGCCGTAGGCTGCGTAGCCCTCGATCATCAGGTCGCGGGAAAATTTCAGGTTGGTACGTCCGCCGAAACGGCCGCGAAAACCCTCCACCGGGTTAAAACTGTAGAAGGTATTGACCGGGCCGATGTCTACGCCGCCCACACCGTGGTAACCTTCGAACAAAATGCGGCCGATGGCCATGGCGCGCTTGAACGGGCGGTAATTGTTCAGCGTATCCAGGGTGTGCTGGATCTTGGCTTCGCGGGCATTGAGCGCTACGTGGCGGTTGGCAGACCAGTACTGTTCCGTTTTTTCTTCTGCCTGGTCGACATAGCGGACGTTGCCGCTGAATTTGAAAAACTGGTCCGACAGCGGCTGGTTGAGGGTATATTTCCGGTAAGTGGTGGTTTTGCGCCCAATCAAGCCCCGGCCGCTGCTGTCTTTCGTGACGCCGAAATTCATCACTACAGCGTCTTGGCTGAGCATCAGCCGGCGGGTTGCGCCGGCGCCGCCGTTTTCCGAAAGCACCCAATCGAATTCTTGTTCAACGGCGAGGTTGCTCACCCAGTTGAGGTTGATGCCGCTGGGTACGCCCAGTTCGATTTTCCGGACAGCGTAGCTCCCGTCGAGGGCGATCCACATGTTGCCCTCGAAGGCCAGGTCGCCCTTGTTGCGGGGCGCGAAATAGAGCCGAACGACCTGTGCGTCATTCAGTTGGGACGTGTCTTGCAGGTAAAAACGGTAAATATTCGGAGCAATTGGCGCCAGCGGGCTGACAAACTCGACGGTGGCCAGGTTGATTTTGTTGTCGTAGATATCGACGTGCTGGTACATGTTCTGGACATAACTCGCAATGCCTTGTTCGTCCAAAAACGGTACTGGCAGCACGGTGCTGCGCTGAGCTTTTACGAATTGCTTTTCGTCGCGGGGGTCTTTGCGGTAGTACACATCTGCCAAGCGCTCGTAGAGGTAAAACGGCAGGCTGACGGTTCCGGAAACGCTGGTGTCGGCATTGTCGAAAATGAATTGCACGTTTCGAAAGAGGAAGCCGTTGCGCAGTGCGTCATCGACGTTGTTGAGCGCAAATTCTACTTTTTCATACTGCTCGAAACTGAAAAAGTCGAGCCCCTCGCGCCGGTTGCGCTCTTTGTGGTCGATCACCTGGCGGATCAGCTCCACGGCCGGGTTGTCTTTGTTGCGGTATTTTTCGTTGCGCACCACCACTTCTTTGAGCGTGTTGACGGCTTCTTCCAACTGAACCCGCAGGCCAGCGTTGGCTTTTCCGGAGACCAGGGGCACTTCACGGGTTTGAAAGCCGACATAGCTCACTTTGAGCGCAGCCGCGCGGCCTTCGATTTGGATGGAGAACCGGCCCTCGAGGTCGGTGGTAGCGCCGATGTTGGTACCGGCAAATTGAACGGTGGCAAAAGGAAGGGCTTCCCCGGTGGCGGCATCCGTTACGATGCCCTGAGCCGTGGTGGCGACCTGCGCCGACATCTTGGGCACAAACAGGAAAAAGGTTCCAAATAAAATTCCGGAAAGTAGTTTTCGATAAGGTACCTCGCTCGGAGTTTTCATTTTACTAGACATAAACAGTGGATGGGTTCCGATTTTTCAAACAAAAGTTAAACAGACTTTTAATCTGTATTTTTTTAACAGCACTTCAGGATTAAAAGATTATTGCAAAAAAACAGCGATTGTGTCCATAAATTTGCACAAAGGTGAAGGGATTACTTTAAAAGGGCAAGGCGCTAAACGCAAGATTTAAACACTTGTTCAATTTTTTATTTTGCATTGCGGGCCGCGAAGGCTTGAAAGATTCGACCAGGCGCTAAAAGGATCATGCGACCGGCCCTTCTTTTCAGACGAACGGCGCCAAGGGCTTTCGGGCGGCGGCGCTCCACTTTAACATTTTTTCTTTCGAAAGGAGGTACGAGTATCCTCGTATTTCCGGTTTTCTGCCGCCCGGATTTTCCGCTGCAAATTTCAGCCGGCAAATTGCGCTGGCGCATCCGCAAGCTCACTGAAGAGCGCTACGCAGATTTGCGTATCGCAGCGCGGCTGGCGGTTTACCGACAAAAATGACACTGGCCGCCCGACCGGCAAAGCCATTGCCGGCGACTGGTGGATTGCCAGGGGTGAGCCGTAAAAAAACTGGCGTGAATGTTCAGCGCTGCGGCTGGCGGAGATAACTCAGAATAAGCTCCGGTACAATTTTTTTGCGCGCCTCGATAAACTGATCGAAAGCGGCATCGTCCAGGTGGTGTTTCATTTTCAAAATAGGCATGCTCAGAAACGGGAACAGTACCATCGACATCAAACTCGTTTCCACTTGCAAGGGGTCAACCGCCCGAATGTGCCCCTGCGCCGCTTCCCGCTCCAGTTGTTCGTGAAAACCGCTGGCCTGCATAGCGCCCGATTCCAGCATGATTTCGCACATTTTCGACTGCCCGCCGCGCATTTCACTCAGTACGAACAAAGGCATTACCGGGTCTTTGCGCAGCAGCTCCGTCATGTGGTCGACAAACTTGTAGATTTTTACCTCCAGGGGCAAATCGTCGTTCAGAATTTGCGCAACCGGAAAAAAGGTGCGGGCAAAACTCTCCTGAAACACTTCCTGGAACAGGTTTTCCTTGCTGCGGAAATAGTAATTCACCAAGGCGATGTTCGTTTCGGCGCATTCGGCAATATCGCGGGTCGTGGCATTTCCGAAACCTTTTTCCACAAACAGCTTACGCGCTGCCTCCTTGATTTTCTCCTCTGTATTCGATTGACTTTTAGCCATTTATTGTGTTTTGATCCGGCAAAGGTATGACCTTATTATTGGATCGTTCCTAATCAACCTTAGGCAGGAATTGATAATTCTGGTATTTCAGAATTTGAACGTTGAAGTTTTCCAGATAGTCGTAACGGTCCAGCGCATCGTTAGCCCCATTTCGGACTACCGGCGGCGCTGAAAACACTTTGGCGAACCGGAACTGGTTGTGCATACCCACAAACGGCTCGGCCCCGGCTAAGCGCTGCGGAAAGCTCAAGCCGTATTTTTTTAACATCAGCCCGGCAAACCAGGTGACATCGAAGCCTTTGTATGCGTCATCGTTGGGCACTGTACCGTATGCCTCGTAAAAAGCCTGGCGGAAGCGCCGGGCTGTTTCAGCGTTCCGGTCGACAAAATAGGCGCTGGAAATATGCACGTTTAGATCGGAAAAATATTCCGGCTCGATGCTCGTGAAGCCCTTCCACTGCGGCATGCCGTACACTTCTACCCGGGCTGAACCTTTGCTGGCCCGCAATTTTTGTAAAAACGCCATCACATAATTCTGGCTGGCCCAGGAAGGCAGCACGAACACCGCCGTGCGGCCCGGGCGCAGGTAAGGCCTCAGGTCGATCCGGTCGAAACTGGTCGTTTCATCGGGCACCAGCAGTTGGGCAAATGGCGCGCTGCCGGCCGGCAAGGCCTGCTGGAAATACGGCAGGCGATCGGCTTCTTTTTGCTTGCTCACCAGCACCACGGCATCCGGCCGGTGGCGCTCGAGGATGTACCGGGCGATGGCCGCGCAATGCGCGCGCAGCGAGGGGTTGGTCTGGATAAAATCGGGGTTGTTGGCCGTGAGGTCCATGTTCGGACTTTCCGGGGAAATCAGAATTTGCCGGGTTTGTTTGATCCGTTCGGCCATCAGGCTGACATGGCTGGAGCGAATCGGCCCAATGATAACCTGCGCCTTGTTCAGGCGGGGGTTGGTGAACAAGCGCTGGAAATCGGTATCGTCGATGCGCGTATCCAATACATCGACGGTGAGGTTCATATTTTCTTCCGTCGATAATTTCTGCAACGCCAGGCTGGCGCCGGCGTAAAATTGCAAGGCCAGGCTGCTTTTATCCGGCACCGCTTGCCCCCCGGCCTGGTCGGTTAAAAAGGGCAGGAGCAGCGCCAGGCGGTAGTTTTGCCCCAGGTAGGGCTCCGTTGGGCGGGGCGCATTGGGGGCATTGCCGATAGGCGGCGCGGTATTGGGCGCCGGTTTCCAACGGATAGTATCGACCGGGGAGCTTCCGTTGTTGGGCGCGGTGGGGCGGCTGGTTCCCGGGCGGGGTTGGGGGACGCCGGCGCCAGCGCGTTTAGGCGGATTGCAGTTGAGCAAACAGAAGCTGCACAGGGCAAAAAGCAGCGTATAAACGACGGTACGGAAGAGGGTGATGCGCATTTTCGGAACGCTTTGCATGAATAAAACGGGGTCAGCCGCCCGCCTTTTTCGTATTGGAATACCCGAGGTCGAGGAGGATTTTCAGGATTTTATCGCGGTGATTGCCCTGAACGATGATCACGCCGTCTTTGGCGTTGCCGCCGGCGGCGCATTTATTTTTCAGGAGTTTGGCCAGTTCGGCCAGCTGGTCGGCGGAGCCCACGAAGCCTTTCACCACGGTGGCTTCCTTGCCGCCCTTACCGCGCTCGAGCCAAAGGCGGAGGTTTTGTTGTTGATTCGGAATGTTCATGTCGGGTGCATCATCCGGCTCAGGCGGCTGAAAATCCGGGTTGGTGGAAAAAACGAAACTGCCCAGGTCGGTGTATTTGTTTTTGGCCATAGTTGTGTTTTTAGGCGCTCGGCACCAAAACATGCAGCGCTTTGGGCACCACTTCAAATTCAAGGTTGCCGTCCACCTCAATGCTTTCGCCGTCGATGTGGATATAATTCCGGCCTTCCGACACCACTTTTACCCGCTTGGCGGTGTAATGTTCGACAAAGCCGGCGTCGTAAATTTTACCGCGCAGGCTGGATGGGATGGCGGCGAAATATTGCCAGCGGGGTGCGTCTTTGAACAGCACGACAGAAAACAAGCCGTCGTCGAGTTGCGCATCCGGCGCAATTTGGAAGCTGTACCCGTACATGGGCCCGTTGGCAACGGTAATGACGAAGCATTTTTGCGTGATGGTTTGCGCTTCCGTTTCAATGGTGCAAACCCGGGGCGTGTAGGTCAGCCCGGCTTTTACCGATTTGAAAAAATACGGCAAAAAGCCGCGCCAGTTGCTGCCTTTCATTTGTTTGGCGACAAAGCCATCGAAGCCTACGCCGGCCAGGTTGACAAAAGGCCGGCCGTTGAGCGTGCCCACGTCGATGGTCTGGACCCGGGCGGTATTTAATTTTTTAATGGCCTTATCGATATCGCGGCCGTAACCGAGGTGCATAGCCAGGCCGTTGCCCGAGCCGGCAGGAATCATGCCCACCACCGTTTCGCTGTGCAGCAGCGCCGAAGCCACCTCGTTGATCGAGCCGTCGCCGCCCACGGCTACCACGATATCGTAGCCGTCGTCCTGCGCTTTTTTAGCCAATTCGGCGGCATGGCCCGCTTTTTCGGTATGCCAAATGCTGTAGGTGAAATGCCGGTGATCGAGGTGCCGGTCGACGCTCTTCAAAATATGTTTTTGCAGGTTGGTTCCGGCCTTGGGGTTGACGATAAAAACGATGCGCTTGGGTTGGAGCAAGTACTCCAGAAAACTATGCTTGAAGACGGGATGAGCCTGGTCCATGATGTTACAACAATTCTTTGCGCGATTGAACGTACTCGCGCCACTTATTGATCACTGTTTGCATGTCTTTGGGCAGTTCCGATTCAAAATGTACCTGCTTGCCGGTGCGCGGGTGGGTAAACCCCAGCACTTTCGCGTGCAAGGCCTGGCGCGGCAATATTTGCAGTAAGCTTTCGGCAAACTGCTTGTATTTTGAGTACAGCGTTCCTTTTAAAATCTGGTTGCCGCCGTAGCGCGGGTCGCCGAAAAGGGTATGCCCGATCGATTTCAGGTGTACGCGAATCTGGTGGGTACGCCCGGTTTCCAATTGGCATTCGATGAGGGTCACGTAGTAAAAACGCTCCAGCACACGGTAGTGGGTGACGGCAAATTTGCCGTCGTCGCCTTCGGGAAAAACCATGAACAACTTCCGGTCGTTGGGGTTGCGCCCGATGTTGCCGATGATCGTTCCAGAATCCTTTTTCACATCGCCCCAAACGAGAGCCCAATACTTGCGTTCGATGGTGTGGTTGAAAAACTGGTTGGCCAGGTGCACCATCGCAAATTCTTTTTTGGCGACAACCATCAGGCCGGAGGTATCCTTATCGATCCGGTGCACGATGCCGGCGCGGTCGGCTTCATTGCCGACTTTTACCGGTATTTCTTCCGTTTGGCCGCGCAGGTGCCAGGCTACGGCGTTCACCAGCGTGCCTTGCGGGATGCCGACGCCGGGATGCACGGCCATATTGGGCGGTTTGTTGACGATGAGCACCTCCTCGTCTTCGTACACGATGTCGAGCGGAATATCCTGTGGGACCACCCCGCTGCCTTCTTCCAGGCTGTTGGGCAGCACGATGCTGACGTGGTTGCCGGGTTTGACTTTGTAATTGGGCTTGACTTCCTGGTCGTCGACTTTCACCGAACCGGCGCGAATAGCGTTTTGAACTTTGCTGCGCGAGCGGTTGCTGAGCCGGTCCATCAAAAATTTATCGAGCCGGATCAGCGATTGCTTCGGGTCGGCGACAAATTCCTGCCGCTCGTACCAGTCGTCGTTCGAACTGCGCTCGTCCTGCCCTTCCACATCCAAATCGGTAGACTCATCCGATTGCGCGCTGCTTGCTTCAGGTTCGGGCGGTTCGGGCGACGGGTACTTTTTATGATCTTCTTGTTTTTGGTCCATTGTCTGCTGAGGTTAAACGGGTTCCAGGCAAAAGTAGGTCATCCGGTGGGTTCGGACGCAGTTTTTCCAGGTATAATACAATCGAGCCCGGATTTGTTCGGTTAAATTTGCCACGGCGCTCCAGTACCCACCCTACTCGTATAAGGTATCAAACCCACTCGTACGCTGCGCCCGCCTCCCCCCAACCTTCCAACCAGAAACCAGCAACCTGTAACCATTTTTAATTGAAATATCCATCAGACATGAAAAAGCGTACATTTCTGAAAACCGGCCTTCTGCTCACCGTCGGCGCCGCTGTCGCGCCCCTCATTCAAGCCTGCAAATCGGGTAAAAACGGAGCGAACGGCAAAACAGCCGTGATGACCATTCCGCCCCCAAAATTGCGCCGCACCACGCCCTTCAGCCTGCCGGCACTGCCCTACGAAGCCGGCGCCCTCGAACCCTACATCGACAAAATGACCATGGAAATTCACCACGGCAAACACCACCAGGGCTATGTCAACAAACTGAACAGCGCCGTGGAAGGTACCGTGTATGCCACGTACGAACTCGACGACATCATCGCCCGCATCACTACGGCCGATGCCGACAAAAACGTGCGCAAATCATGAGCCCCGGCGGCAGCGAAGCGCCGAGCGGTCAGCTGGCCTCGGCCATCAACGCTGCCTTCGGCAGTTTCGACAAGATGAAAACTGAATTTTCCACCGCCGCCGGCTCCGTGTTTGGCTCGGGCTGGGCCTGGCTCTGCGTCGGCAAAGACAAAGGTTTGTTCATCACCACCTCGCCCAACCAGGACAACCCGCTCATGCTCCAGATCGCCGGAAAAGTGGGTACGCCCATCCTGGGCATCGACGTGTGGGAACACGCCTACTACCTGAAACACCAGAACAAACGCGCCGATTATATTTCCGCCTTTTTCAGCGTCGTCAACTGGAAAGCCGTAGCCGACCGCTTCGACAAAGCTATGTTCGGATAATTTCTAAGGTTTCTGGTTTCAGGTTAGAAGGTTTCTGGTTGTACACTATTTCGGATAATGTAAACCAGAAACCTTCTAACCTGAAACCAGAAACCCCAATTTGTGTATTTTTCGGCGCCATCGCATCCGGACGCCCGCCAATGCGGTCTAAGCATTTACCGCTTTCCGGCCTGCCCGAATGCCATTTCTCCCTACACGTACTACCACCGATATGCGATCCAAATCATTTTTCCCCATCCTTTTCTTATTGACCGGCTCTTTGGTCTTTTGCAAATATGCCCAACCCAAAACCGCAGCTCCTGATTCCCAACCTGTTTCTGCTATGCCAGCCACCTCTTTCGTCGCGGAGGGCGATTACGCCTCCGAGTGGAAAATCATCGACAGCCTCGAACAACAAGGCCTGTTCAAAAGCGCCCTGGAGCGCACCGAAGCGCTCTATGCCCGAGCCAAAAAAGACGGCAACGGCGCTCAGGTGATCAAAACCGTGTTGTTCCGTGGAAAATACACGGCTTTTTTGGACGAAGACGGATTTGTAAAAGCCGTGCAAACCTTTGAAAACGAAGAAAAAAGCGCCCCGGAACCCGAACGGTCCGTGCTCCAAAGCATGCTGGGCGAACTGTACGCCACCTACCTGCAAAACCAGGGCTGGCGCATCCGCGAGCGCACGCCCTTGCCTACTGGCGAAGGCGGCGACATCCTCACCTGGTCGGCTGAACAACTCGAACGCCGGGCCCTGGAATTTTATCAGGCCTCGGTGCAACAAGAAGCCGCGCTTCTGGCCACCCCAGCCGATTACTTGCGCGACCTGACCAATCCGGGTTACGAGGATTCCGTGGACCAAAAGCCCCTGCGCCCAACGCTTTTCGATTTTCTGGGCCACCGCGCACTCGAACATTTTGCCAACGAACGCAGCTACCTCACCGAGCCGGCCTACAAGTTTTACCTCGACCAACCGGAGGCTTTTTCGCCAACGGCCGATTTTGTGCGCTCCAAGTTTGAATCCCGCGATTCCACTTCCGGAAAATGGCTGGCCATCCGGCTCTTTCAGCGCCTCCTGGCGGTGCACTTGTCGGCCGGACAAGCAGCCCAGCTGATTGACGCTGAACTGCTGCGCCTGCAATTTGTAAAAAATAATTCCGTGCTCGACGACCGCGGCGAGCGCTACCGCCAGGCCCTCGACATCCTGCACAAAACCCACTACAACCACCCCTCCGACGCTGAAATCGTGTTTTTACGCGCCCAGGCCTGGGTGGAGCAAGACGCCCAGTTGCCCGAATCCGACGGCGCCCTGCTCAAACAAGCCGTCGCCGAATGCAGCGAGGCCATCAAGCGTTTTCCCGGCAGCTTCGGCGCCCAACAATGCCAGGCCTTGTTGTACGACTTGCGCCGCCCCGGGCTCGATTTGATATTGGAGCAAGTAAACCTGCCTGAAAAACCCGCACTGTTCAGCATTTCGTTTAAAAACCTGTCGAAAGTGTGGGTAAAAGTGGTGAAAATTACCTCCGACCCCGACGCCTTCAACCAGATTGAATGGGACCAGCGCCTGCCCTACCTCAACAGCCTGCCGGCCCTGCAAACCCGCAGCTGGGCCCTCGCCGACCCCGGCGATTACCGCAGCCACCGCACCGAATTGCAGCTCGATCCGCTGCCAGTGGGGCATTACGTAGCGCTGGTGGCCAGTTCTGAAAATTTCAGCGCAGCCGACCAACTGGTCAGCTTTAGTCCGTTTACCTGCTCGAACCTGGCTGGCATCGCATTTTCCATCCAAGGCAGCCCGCGTTTTGCTGTGGTCAACCGGAACACGGGTAGCCCTATCGCCGGCGTAAAAGCCGATTGTTTCGAATCGCGTTGGGACCGCAACGAGCGGCGCAACTTGCGCGAACAAGTCCGCCAGTTTCAAAGCGACCGCGAAGGGCTCATCCAGGCCGACCTCGACAGCCGACGCGGTTTTAGCCTGCGCCTGAGCCAGGGCGCCGACACCCTCTGGCTCGATCAGAACTACCACAGTTATCGCCACGTGGAGTCCGAACGGCCGCGCGAAGTCCAATTTTTTACCGACCGTTCACTCTACCGCCCCGGACAAACCGTGTACTTCAAGGGTATTTTGTTGCAACGCGATGTCGCGGGTATTCCCAAAATAGTGGCCAACACGCCGGTAACCGTTCAGTTTATGGACGCCAACTACCAGGAAAAAAGCCGCCTGCAACTCAGAACCAACGCTTTCGGCAGCTTCAATGGCGCATTTCAGGCGCCGGCTTCCGGTCTTACCGGCCGCATGAGCCTACGCGTCGAGGGGCTCGGCGGTGAGGCCGGGTTTAATGTGGAAGAATACAAACGCCCCAAATTTGAGGTGACCTTTCAGCCCGTGAAAGACGCTTACCGTGTGAACGACGCTGTGACCGTCCGCGGCGAAGCCAAAAACTACGCCGGCAGCGCTGTCGACGGCGCACAGGTGCGCTACCGCGTCGTCCGCCAGGCCCGTTTCCCCTGGTGGGACTGGTGGAGCTGGAAGCGCCCCTACCCCACCGAAACCATGGAAATTGCCAACGGAACCGCCACTACCAGGGCCGACGGCAGTTTTGAAATAACATTCACTGCCCTGCCCGACCGCAATATCCCGAAAAAAGACCAGCCCATGTTCGACTACACGGTGATGGCTGATGTGACCGATATTACCGGCGAAACCCGCAGCCAGGAAACCAACGTTTCGGCCGGCTACGTGGCGCTGCAAGTGCAATTTTATTTGCCGAAGGAAATCGAACTCGACAGCCTGCGCAACATCGCCCTGAACACCACCAATACTGCCGGCCAGTTTCAGGCGGCCAGTGGAGAAATTGACATCCAGCAACTTGTCGAACCCAAGCAACTGTTCGTGCAACGCTACTGGGAAAACCCCGATGTGCTCACTCTGGAGGAAAGCGCTTTCCGCCGCAACTTTCCGACCTATGCCTGGAACGGCGAAGACAAGCCCGAAAAATGGGACCGCCCCGACCACAGCCGGACCCTGCGCTTCAACACAGCCGACGGCAAATCCGTCGACCTGCACGCTGGCCAAATGAACACCGGCTATTACCAGATTACGCTCAAAACCCGCGACCCCTTCGGCGAGGCGATCACCGTGAAAAAAATCGTACGCGTATGGACGGCCGACCGGCCCGTCACCCGGTTTGAACATCCGGACGGCCAAGTGGAAAAATCTTCCTGCCAGCCCGGCGAAACCGCCCGGGTTTGGTTGGGCGGCAAGGCCGACCGCCTGTCGTTTCTATACCTCACCGAGCAGGCCGGGCAAACGCCCACGCCCCGTTGGCTGAATATTTCCGGTGCGCAGTCCGTCGAAATCCCCGTCGCAGAAGCCGATCGCGGGGGCATTTCCGTTTCGGCGTTTACCGTGAAAAACAACCGCTTCTACTCGGCCAGCCGCCAACAGATTTTTGTGCCCTGGAGCAACAAAGATTTGACCATTCGCTACGAAACCTTCCGCGACAAACTGGAGCCCGGCCAAAAAGAAACCTGGCGCCTGCACATCAGCGGCGCAAAAAAAGACCTGGTAGCCGCCGAAATGGTGGCCGCCCTGTATGACGCTTCGCTCGATCAGTTCCTGCCCCACCAATGGGCGGGCATCGATTACCCGAGCCGTTACGGCCAAATCGCGTTTGCTCCTAACGGTTTTCAGGGCCAGGGCGGCGACAACCGCTTCGAACCAGTGTCGGGTATGCCGCAACCGATATACCGCAGCTACCCAACATTGAGCTGGTTCAATTTCCCGCTCTACGACGGCGGTTTCTACAGTATGATGCGGATGCAGGAATTGGCAGACGGTGCGCCGGCCATGGAACGGTCGGCTCCTGTGATGGCCAACGGCGCCCCGCCTCCGGCGCCTGAAATGGAAAAAATGGTGGTCGCCGAAATGGGTGTGCCACCAGATATAAATTTAGATGAGTATGCCACAGCAGGACAGAATGCAAATCCGAATGCACCCAAACCCGCCCAGGCGCCGCCCCCTCCCTTGCGCCGCAACCTGAACGAAACGGTGTTTTTCTTCCCCGAGCTGCGCACCGACGCCGAGGGCAACATCGTACTCAGTTTTACCATGAACGAGGCGCTCACCCGCTGGAAGTTCCTGGCTTTTGCGCACACTGCGGACTTGCAGCGGGCTTTGTCGGAAAAATCGGTGGTCACGCAAAAGGAACTGATGATCTTGACCAACCCGCCGCGTTTTTTACGCGAAGGCGACGAACTCGAATTCGCCGCCAAAGTGAGCAACCTCTCACAGCAAACCATTAGCGGCAGCGCTACGCTGAACCTCTATGACGCCGTGAGTATGCAAGCCGTGGAAGCCGAATTCGGCCTCGACCGCAAGAGCCGGACGGTAGCGTTCACCGTCGAACCCGGCCGCTCCGTGCCCGTCCGCTGGCGGATCAAAGTGCCCGACACCGGCCTCAACGGCCTCACCTGGCAGGTTTTTGCCGACGGCCAATCGTTCCGCGACGGCGAGGAAAACAGCCTGCCGGTACTCACCAACCGCATGTTGGTTACTGAAACGCTGCCCATAACCGTGCGCGGCCAGCAGTCGAAAACCGCTGTTTTCGAACACTTGAAAAACAACACTTCGGGCAGCCTGCGCAGCCATCGGTTTACGCTGGAATTCACCAGCAACCCGGCTTGGTACGCCGTACAAGCGCTGCCCTACCTCATGGAATTTCCGCACGAGTGCACCGAGCAAATTTTCAGCCGGATGTACGCCAACACGCTCGCCGCCAGCGTCACGCAAAAACTGCCCAACCTGCGCCGGGTGTACGACCGCTGGAAAGGTACCGATGCCCTGAAATCCAACCTGAGTAAAAACCAGGAACTCAAAACCGCCCTGCTCGAAGAAACCCCCTGGGTGCTGGCGGCGCAAAGCGAGGAGCAGCAAAAGCAAAACATCGCCCTGCTCTTCGACCTCAACCGCATGGCCGACGAACAGGAGCGCGCGCTGGCCATCCTCGAAGAACGCCAGGGCGATGGCGGCGGCTGGTCCTGGTTTCCGGGCGGCCGCGAAGACTGGTACATCACTCAGCACATCGTGGCGGGCTTCGGCCACCTCGACCGCCTGGGCGCCCTGCACTTGCAAAACAACTCCCGCGCGGCGGGCATCGTCGACAAAGCCCTGGGGTTTTGCGACGGCGAACTGCGCAACCACTACCGCGAACTCGAGCGCGCCGTGCAGGCGGGTAAAACCAAGTGGGACGACGACCACCTCGACGGGTTGATTATCCAGTACCTCTACACCCGCTCCTTTTTTCCCGTCGACCGGGTGGATAAAATCACGGCTTATTACCTCGACCAGGGGGCAAAATTTTGGCTGAAACGCGGGCTTTACGAGCAAGGCATGCTCGCGCTGGCGCTGCACCGTCAGGGCCGGGGCGAAACCGCTCAAAAAATTGTGGCCAGCCTGCGCGAACGCGCCAAAGTGACCGAAGAACTCGGTATGTACTGGCCCTTCGACTGGGGTATGTACTGGTACCAGCTACCCGTCGAAACCCAGGCTTTGCTCGTGGAAGTGTTCGACGAGGTGGCCCAGGACCGCAAAGCCGTGGAGGAACTCCGCATCTGGCTGTTGAAAAACAAACAAACCAACCGCTGGGAAAGCACCAAAGCCACCGCCGAAGCGGTGTACGCCCTGCTGCTGCACGGCGACAACTGGCTGAACAATACCCAGCCGGTCAAGGTCAGCCTGGGCGGAAAAACCATCCAACCCGCCGAATACGAACCGGGCACCGGGTATTTCAAAGAAAGTTGGGGCGGCCGCGAGGTAAGCGCCGGCTGGAGCACCATCCGGGTCGACAACCCCAACACCAATATTGCCTGGGGCGCCGTTTACTGGCAGTATTTTGAAGACCTGGATAAAATTCCAAACTTTCAAAAAACGCCGCTGACCATCGTCAAGCAATTGTTCAAAGAAGAAAACTCCGACACCGGCCCAAAACTTACGCCGATTGCCGAAGGCGGCAGCCTGCGGCCCGGCGACCGGCTCAAGGTGCGCATCGAACTGCGCGTCGACCGGCAGATGGAATACGTACACCTCAAAGACATGCGCGCCAGCGGCTTCGAACCGGTTAATGTGCTCAGCAGCTACCGTTGGCAGGACGGCCTGGGCTATTACGAAAGTACCAAGGACCTGGCTACCCACTTTTTCATCGACTACCTGCCACGGGGCACCTATGTGCTGGAATACCCGCTGGTGGTGAACCACCGCGGCGATTTTTCCAACGGCATCACGACCGCGCAGTGCATGTACGCGCCCGAGTTTTCGAGCCATTCCCAGGGCATCCGGGTGCGGGTGGAGTGACGAAGTGGTTCGTTCAAAAGTTTTTTTACCACTAAAGGCACTAAAAAACACTAAAACCCACTAAGGACAGCCAACTTTAGTGGGTTTTAGTGCCTTTAGTGCTGAAATAAAAAACTCATGTTCATGTACAAAATGCTGCTGCTCACCGCCATGCTGGCCTTCAGCGCCTGCGCTGACGATCTGCCGGTTGATCTTTCAACTCCCGCTGCCGGGGAAAATACCGGACAAACCACCCGCCCAGCAGGTATCCGGCTGGCTGAAAAGGGCCATCGGAAAGCCGCGTTTTTAAAAAAATCCACTTACGCTTTCGACATCGTTTGGAGCCATCGCAACGGGCTTGGCGCCCATCTGGTACAGCGCCCCGATGGTTCGGCCATTTACATCCGCTACGGTTCCGGCACGCAAGCCTGGTGGAATGGCAAGGACGTAAAACTTCTCGCCGCTCCAGGCGATACGATCGGCGCGGAGCAAGCCCGGTTCGACCTGCGTGCCTGGCACTACTGGTCCTGCCTGCCCTACAAACTCGACAACCCGGGCGCGCACTGGCAAACCATGCCCGACAGGCTCCTAGGCGACCAGCGTTGCTCAGTGGGCCGCCTGCAGTTCGACCCCGGAACGGGCGATAGCCCCGACGACTGGTTCGCTGTGTTCATCGGCCAGACCGACCGGCTGCTGTTGGGCGCCGCTTTTGTGTCTACCCAGGGGAAAAACTCAGCCGAACGGGCAGCAAAAAAACCACAAATGATTCGCTACAGCGACTTTCGGTTAGTGGACGGCATTCCGGTGGCGCAGCGCTGGACGTTTAGCGCCTGGAACACCGAAGAACTTGATTCCAGGGCAAACCAGGGCGCTGCGATTTTGAGCAACATCCGGTTTGACCGCGAAACGGATGTTTTTTCAAAAGAATAAAGGCCGCCTTTGATGTTTCCAGCCTTTGGCTGCTACCTAAAGAATGTACTACATTTGTCCGTTTCCGAAACGCTAGCCGCTACCGCTTCCACATGCCATTTGTTGTATACATCTGTCCAAATTTCACCGCCAACGCCGTTCGATTCATCGATGTGTTGAGCGGCATTTCAGAAATCCGGCTCGGCCTCATTTCCCAGGAGCCAATGGCCTTGCTGCCGCCTGACATTCAGCTCCGGATCGTCGTTTTTCAACAAGTCAGCGACGTGTTCGACGCGGCGGTGCTGGCGGCCGCCGTTCAGCAAGTCCAGGGATCGCAGGGGCCGGCGCACCGCTTGCTGGCAGCCGTGGAAGGCATGCAAGTTCCCCTGGCGCAGGTGCGGGAGCAATTGGGTATCGAGGGCATGGATGTGGAGACGGCTAAAAATTTTCGCGACAAGCAGCGGATGAAAGACCTGTTTCGCAAAGCCGGCTTGCCCTGCGCCCAATCCGAGGAGGTCAAAGGCGCCAAACAAGCCCGCGTTTTTGCGGAAAAAGTTGGTTTTCCGCTGGTGGTCAAACCCGTGGCGGGGGCCGGCTCCCTGTCGACTTTCCGGGCGAACGATGTGGCTGAACTCGATGCCGCTATGGCGCAAATGCCCGAGGGCGCGGCCTTGCTGGAAGAATTTGTCACCGGCGACGAGCACTCGTTCGATACGTATTCTTTGGTCGGAAGTCCCGTTTTTCACTCGCTGAGCCACTATTATCCTAACCCGCTGGAAGCCATGCGCGAGCCCTGGATCCAATGGCAGGTGGTGCTGCCCCGGGAGGTAGAGGCGCCGCAGTACGACGACATCCGGCACGCGGCTTTCGAGGCCCTCGACACCCTGGGGATGCGCACGGGTATCAGCCACCTGGAGTGGTTTCGGCGCGCCGACGGCAGCATCGCCTTGTCGGAAGTGGCCGCCCGGCCGCCCGGGGCACAGTTTATGACCCTGATGAGCCGGGCGTTCGATTTTGATGCCGTGGGCGCCTGGGCCCGACTGATGATTTTCGACCGCTTCGAACCGCAAGTGCAGCGGTATGCCGTGGGCGCCGCCTATTTGCGCGGCATGGGCAAAGGCCGGGTGCAGGCCGTGCACGGCCTCGACCAGGTGCAGCGGGAAGTGGGGCATTTGGTCACCGATTTTAAAATACCGAGTATCGGCCAGGAGTCGGCCGGCAACTACGAAGGCGAAGGGTTTATCATTTTGCGGCACCCGGACACTTCGGTGGTGCGGGAAGCCCTGCACCGGGTAGTGTCGGTAGTCCGGGTGGAATTGCGGTGAGTGGCAGCCCTTCTATTAAAATCTATTTAAAATACCATGAGCATACAAAACGCTCCGATCTATTTCGGCCTTTCGGAGGTCCACGGCAACGGCGTTTTTGCCGCCGGCGCCATCTCTGCCGGCGATGTCATCGAGGTATGTCCGGTGTTGTTGTTCCCCAAGTCGCAACTGGCGGCTGTCCGGCAAACCATGCTCGACGACTACTACTTCGACTGGGGCGACGACGATTCCTGGTATGCCCTGGCCCTGGGTTACGGCTCGTTGTACAACCACGCTTACGAGCCGAATGCCGATTACGGGATGGATTTTGAAAATGAAACCATCGATTTTTACGCTTTGCGCGACATTGCGCCGGGCGAGGAAATTTTCGTCAACTACAACGGCGCGCCGGGCAACCGAACCAAAGTCTGGTTTGAAAAATGAAAAAAGAAAAAGAACCGCTCCGCTACGAAACAGCTTTTGCCGAGCTGCAAGCCCTGCTCGCCGAGATGCAAAACGAAACCGTGGGCATCGACGCGCTGGCCGAAAAAATTGCCCGGGCGCAGGAACTCATCCGCTTTTGCCGCGAACGGCTGCGCGAATCCGAGGCGCAGGCCGGAAAATTGTTTGAATAACTTTTCATGGCATTTTCGGCAACCGAGCAGGCGCAGTTCATCCGGCAATTTTACCGCTGGCAGGCGCGCTGGTACGACGCCACCCGCTGGGCGTTTTTATTCGGCCGCCGGAAGGCGCTCGATTTGCTCCACGATGCGCCAGGGCTGCACCTGCTGGAAGTGGGTTGCGGTACGGGGCGCAACCTGAGCCGCCTGGCCGCCCGGCATCCCGACTGGAAATTGACCGGCGTCGACCTTTCGCCCGACATGCTGGCCCGGGCGAAACAAAAAACGGCGCGCTTTGGCCCACGCGTACAACTGCTGGAGCAAGCATACGGACCGGGCAGCCTTTCCGAACCCGTCGATATCGTGTTATTTTCCTACTCCCTGACCATGTTCAACCCCGGTTGGGAAGCGGCCATCGAGCAAGCTGCCCGCGATTTGAAGCCGGGCGGCTACCTGGCTGTGGTGGATTTTCACGACAGTCGGTACAGATGGTTCAACCGCTGGATGGCGCTGAACCGCGTGCGAATGGATGGTCATTTGCTGCCGTTTCTGGAAAAGCGGTTCGAGCCGGAATACCGGGCGGTAATCTCTGCCTATGCCGGGCTGTGGCGGTATGGTATATTTATTGGCAAAAGGTTGGAGGGTTAGAAAGTTAGAAGGTTTCTGGTTAGAAGGTTAGAAGGTTGTACACCATTTCGGATGATGTAC
>CAZVZH010000041.1:0-6599 GCA_964630705.1 uncultured Saprospiraceae bacterium
CTGCGTGACGGTCACCGACGCGAACAACTGCACGGCGACGATCTGCGCCACGGTGAACAGCACTGGTGGGCCCACCCTGACGGCTCAGTTGACCAACCCCGTTTGCAACGAATCGAACGGCTCCATCAATGTGACCGTTTCGGGCGGCACGGCGCCGTACACGTTCCAGTGGTCGAACAACGCGAATACAGAAGATTTGAATAACATACCGGCCGGTACGTACACCGTGACCGTGACCGACGCCAACGGCTGCGCTGTCGTACAAACCTTTATCCTCGTGTGCACGCCGCCTTCCGGCTGCGACGACTTTAAGGCCATCGCTGCGCAACTTTGCGCACCGACCTGCGGCGCCATCAACGGCAAGATCATCGTCGAACTCAGCGGCGGCGTACCAGGCTACACCTACAAATGGACGCACCTGCCCACCGGCATCACCGGTATGGGTACGTCGGCTACCAAACCGATTATGATTACCGGACTCGGCTCCGGTCCGTACTCGATCACAGTGACCGACGGACAAGGCTGTACTGCGGTAACTTCGGCTACGGTGGGCCAACCGACCAAACTGGTGCTTTCGGCCCTGCCGCAATGCGCATCGTATTGTAATGGCCAGGATGCTACGATCACCATCGGTATCATCAACAGCACACCGGGCTACACCTACCAGTGGCTCAACCTGGGTACCAACCAGAGCGGTACTGGCACGGCTTCCACCGAACCGTTTGTGATCAATGGCCTGAGTGCCGGTAAATACTCCGTAACCGTGACCGATGCTGCCGGCTGCACTGGCGTCATCACCACCACCATCGAACACCTCAGCCTCTTGCAAGCCACGGCAGTGGTCAGCGGTACAGGTTGCGACGGTTCCAACGGTAAAATCACGGTGAGTGTCGACTTCGGCACGCCCGCTTACCACTACGAATGGTGGAGCGCGGCAACCAACGGCGCCGGCGATGCCAACAGCGCGCCGTTTATGATCGCCGACCTGGGTGCGGGCGCTTATACGGTGGTCGTAACAGACGCCAACGGTTGCCAGGATACGGTTCAGGTGACGATAGGCGGCAATGTTTCCGGCCAGGTGTACCACGATTTCAACACCGATGGCGCCATGGGCGCCGACGAGCCTGGTTTGTCGCAAGTGAAAGTTTACCTATACGCCTGCGACAGCGCGACGCCGGTGGATTCGGCCCTGACCGACGCGGACGGCTACTACCTGTTCAGCGGTCTGGACCAATATCCCTACCGTATCGAATTTGTCCCAACGCAGCCCTGGCTCGTTCCGGCCTTTGCCGGCAGCGGCAACGGCTCTTCGGTGCAGTTTATCACCGGTGCGGATTGCGGCTTGAAAGCGGCGTTTTATAATCCGGATTTGTATTGCCAACTCGACCCGGACGTGGCCTACTCGGCCTTTACCCAAGGTTTGGCCGGTTTGGCAGACAACACCTCAGTGGGCTTGTTCCCATATCATGCAGTGAACCAGGACGATATTTTCGGAAAAGTGCCGGCGAAAGACCAGATCGGCTCTGTGTACGGCCTCGCCTGGGATCGCACGCACAAGTACCTGTACGCGTCGGCCTTCCTGAAGCGCCACGTTGGCTTGGGCGACCTCGGCTTGGGCGGCGTTTACCGGATCGACTACTCGGGCGCAACGCCGGTGGTAACCCCGCTGTACGATGTGCCGAATGTCGGTACCTGTATCCGTCCGGACCTCTCGTCGAAATTCAGCCCGAGCATGGACGGCGACGCGTTCGCCAAAGTGGGTAAAATCGGCTTGGGCGACCTGGATATTTCTTCCGACTACAACACCTTGTGGACGGTCAACCTGAACACCCGGGCTCTGGTGCGGATCAGCAATGTGCTGACGCCCAACCCGAGTTCGGTGGAAATTCCGATCGCTTCGGCGCCCAGCTGCGCCAACGGCGTGTTCCGTCCGCTGGGCATGAAAGTTTACCGAAACAAAGTGTACGTCGGCGGCGTGTGCACGGGCGAAAACAACGGCTCGGGCAACGACCTGGCGGCTTCGATCCACGAGTACGACCTGTCGACCCAAACCTGGAAACAGGTGCTGGAGTTTGACCTGACCAGTCCGGCTTACAACCACGGCGACGTGATCGGCAACGTCAACCAGAACCTGTCGCAGTGCAAAGAATGGGAAACCTGGGCCGACATTTACACCGAGCGCAACCTGGTGGCGAACACCGGTTCGGGCGAACCCAGCCAGATCATCACCGACGGTAATTTTGAAATTATCGGCGGCGGTCTAACGGGCGCCGAGTTCCGCTGCCGCGGCCAGGCGATGCTCTCAGATATCGAGTTTACCCGCGAGGGCTTGATTATCATCGAGTTGATGGACCGAACGGGTCATCAGTTTGGCTACCAGCAGTACCGCCCGACGACCATGCAGGGCAACCCGATTTCGGCAGCCAGCGGTGGCGACATCCTGGTGGCCTACGACGACAACGGCGACTGGTTGCTCGAGCAGAACGGCAAGATTCCGGTGCTCAACCGCACCAGCTTGTACGGTGTGGGCAACAACGAAGGCCCGGGCGGCGGCGAGTTCTTCTTCGACAATACCCGCTACCTCCACCTCGACGCCGACGCCGGCGGCCTGGTGCACGTGCCGGGAACCCGCGAAGTACTGGGCGTGATCGTGAACCCGAATACGTCGGAATACACCATCGGCGGCGGCGTGTCGTACTACGACTTGTTCGACGGCAGCAACACCCGCAACGACCTCACGCTGGTCGACCCGATCTTTAGCCAGATCGGTGTGGGCAAAGCCAACCCGGTAGGCGATCTCGAAGCGCTGTGCGACGATCCGCCCATGCAAATCGGTAACCGCGTTTGGTCGGATAAAGACTGCGACGGGGTTCAGGATGCTTGCGAAGCGCCGATTCCGGGCGTGCATGTCAGCTTGTACCATGCCGCTACGGGCGCCTTGTTGGCAACTACGACTACGGACAGTGCAGGCCTGTATTACTTCACCGGCCTCGGCCATCCGGGCGAGTTCTGGGTGATGACGCCGGGTTACGACAGCATTACGCCGGGTACGGCGTACAAGATTGTGTTTGGTGCCAACGGTTCGGTTTCGCAGTTCGACAAAGCTACGGGCCAACTCACAGTGAACAACCGCAACTATGCGCTCACCGTGGCGAATACCGGCGAAGGTTATTATCCCGACCTGAACGACTCCGATGCGCAGATCGCCGACGCGACCGGCAAGCCCTGGCACCAGCTGCCGACGATCATGTACACCACCGGCTTGGCCGGTCATACGGATCACTCCCTGGATGCTGGTTTCTGTCCGGAAGCCAACACCTTGTACGCCTGCGAATACCTGCCGGGCTCCAACCAGGCCGTTTTCGACCTGAGCAAAGCCACGGCACTGGTTGATCCGGCGGGCGCCTATACCGTCAGCTTCCACAGTACGCAGGTGTACGCCGAAACAGATGTGGCGCCCTTGCCCATGATGTACCTGGCTGCGCACAACACCGTAGTGTATGCCCGCCTGGAAAACAAGGTGTCGGGTACGCTCTTCGAGGTGCAAACGGTTACCCTGAAAGTGGTGCCGGCACCGGTAGCCTTTGTCGGTCAAATTCAGGTTTGCCCGATCGCTACTGACGGTACCAGCGGCGTGTTCAACCTGCCGGACGCGAATGCGCAAGTAACGGGCGGCGTTTCCGGATACACGGTGACCTACCACATGTCGAAAACGCAGGCGGAAGCCGGCACGAACCCGTTGAGTTCGCCCTACACTTCGGTGACGAAGGACATCTGGGCGCGTGTGACCAACAGTACCGGTTGCTTCGATGTCGACATTGTGCGCCTGGTGGTGCTGCCCAGCCCGGGCGTGGTGTTGTTGCCGGAAGACGGCGACTGCGCCAGCGGCCAGGTCAAGGGCAAAATCACCGCTGTTGTCTACAACGGTCCGGCGCCGTACTTCTTCGAGTGGTCGAACGGCGTCGATCAGGGTCCGACTGCAAACCCGATGACCGTGCTGCCGAACCTCGCGCCGGGCACGTACACGCTCACGCTGACCGATGCCAGCGGCTGTACAGTAGCCTCAAGCGCCGATGTGAAAGCTGCGGCGGATACCGAAGCGCCGAAGTTTCTGGTGGCCATGCCAGCCAACCAGACGATCGACTGCGACGATCCGGTGAGTCCGATCTTCAACCTGACGACCAGCCAGGTGGCGGATAACTGTACGCCGCAACAGGCGCTGAAAATTGTGCCGACGCAATTCAGCACGCAAAGCGGCTTCCTCGACGAGTGCGAGTACTACACGTACACGATTACCCGCTCCTGGACGGTGTCGGATGCGTCGCAAAACTCGACCGTACATGTACAAACCATTTCGGTACAAGACGACCAGGCTCCGGTGGCGCTCTGCGCCAACATCGAACTGGTGCTCGATGCCAACGGCATCGCCACCATTGAACCGGAAGATTTGGATAATGGCTCCTACGACAACTGCGCTCCAGCCAGCGTACTGAGTTTCAGCGCGACAACTACCGTGTTCAATGTCAGCAACATCGGTTTGAACTTCGTAACGCTTGCTGTGATGGATCCCTGCGGAAACATCGGAACCTGCATCGCCCGCGTGACGGTGCTCTCCCCGGTTCAGTCGCCGGGAGCGGCCTTCAGCATGGTACAGCAACCCGCGTGTATGGGCCCGTACGAGGTGAAATACAAAGACCTGTCGGTGGGTACGCCAAGCACTTGGAAATGGACCTTCCCTGGCGGTTCGCCGGCCACGTCGACTGAAAAGAACCCGACGGTGTGGTATCCGGATGAAGGTAGCTACCAGGCTACCCTGGAAGTGTCCAACGCCATGGGATCGGCCTACATCACCAAGCAAATCGAGGTCAAGGCGCAGGCTTTACCGGAGGCAGAATACGCCTTCTCAGTAGACCAGAAAGGGCTGGTGTCGTTCACCAACCTGTCGAAGGGCGCTACCTCGTACACCTGGTACTTTGGCGACGGCGCTACCAGCACTGCCCAGCACCCGCAACACCAGTATACCCAATCAGGTGTTTACCTGGCTTTGTTGTCGGCTACGAATGATTGCGGCTCCAGTCTGATGGAGAAAACGATAAATGTAGAAGTGACTACCGGAACCGACCACCCGGGCGATTGGCTGGAAAGCTTCCTGCTCTATCCCAACCCGAACTTCGGACGGTTTACCATTGAAATGACAGGCCCGGCTGAACGCGAAATCGGCTACACGCTGTACAACGCGCTCGGACAGCTCGTCTACCGGAACACGCTGGACTTCAGCTCCGGTACCTTGAAGTATGCGTTTGATCACCAGGATTTGCCCGCCGGGGTATACACCCTCGAGCTGCGTTCAGGCGAAAAAGTGCGCCTGGCAAAAGTGGTGATCCAGAACCATTAGTGAAGTAATGCCAACAGCGCCGGCCCGGAAGCGCAACTGATCGGGAATTCCGACTCCTGCCTTCCGGCGCCGGCGCTGTATATCAGAACCGTTTGAATACCTGGGTTATCTTCCATAGGCGGTAGGATAACCCTTTTTTGAGCCTGTCCGAAAACATCCCTTCAGCATGAAAGGAAGTTTCCCGACAGGCTCTTTTTTCAAGAAGATTGCTCGCGGAAAATACGCAGGGCGTCAATCTTTTTATTGACGCCAAGTTTGCGGTAAGCCATCTTGACGTAATACTTGACGCCGTCGACGGTGATGCCTAATTGCTGGGCGCATTGCTGGTAGGTCAGGCCTTCATAAAATAATTGCAACAAGCGCTGTTCGGCAGGCGTGAGCCCGGAAGATTTTTGCGGAAGGTTATGAAAGTATTCCACCAAATGGCGCACCATGGATGGCGCCAACAGTGTGCCGTCTTTTACAAAATTGCGAATCATTTCAGGCAAATCGAATTCTGAGGGTGGGTGTTGGACAAAGCCGTTGGCTCCGTTTTGGATGGCCGAAATCAGCCGGTCGCCGTTTTCTCTCTGGACAAGAACCAGAATGTTAGCCTGCGGAAAACGTTTGCGCAGCTCGGCAATCATTTCCATATCAGTATTCTCCGGCAAGCTGTCATCCACGACTAGGATGCTGATCGCGCTCCGGCTGGGTAACAGCTCGTAAAACTCCTGCACACTTTTAGCGGCTACGGTACAGCTGATTCCGGGCTGAAAATGCAGCGCGCCCTGGTACCGGGATAGCAGTGTTGGATGGCCTATGATCAAGGCTACTTTGGTCATGTACGATTAAATTACTTGTCTTGATACTTCGCGATTAAAACAGACTACGTTTTCTGCCTATATCCGTCACGTATTCGCCAGATGAAATACCAATACGCGGCATTACTACCGAGTAGAAATGCCAGTGGAAGACAAAAAATACTAGCACACGGCTACCTTACGAACGAAGGGTAGCTTTAAAAACGGGAGGTATTACGATAAAAAAGCAGCTTGAGGAGATACTATTGAACAAACACAATACGAATTTACGAAAGCTCGGCCATTTGGCCAAATGTGTAACGGCCGAATGGAACGCCGGGTAGAGACGCGATGCATCGCGTCTCTACGTGGGGTATAGGTATTATTCGGGTTTGGGAGACGCGAGGCATCGGGGTATAGGTATT
>CAZVZH010000041.1:6699-27684 GCA_964630705.1 uncultured Saprospiraceae bacterium
AGACGCGAGGCATCGGGGTATAGGTATTATTCGGGTTTGGGAGACGCGAGGCATCGCGTCTCTACCTAGCGAAAAATAAAAACCGCCTCTCAGCCCAAGTCCTGCAAATCGACAAGGTGAGCCCAATTTTCGGTCGGGCAAAAAAACAAAAGCCCGGAACGCGCAGTTCCGGGCTTTCAGCGGAGAAGGAGGGATTCGAACCCCCGGTACAGTCGCCCGTACACTTGATTTCGAGTCAAGCCCATTCAACCACTCTGGCACTTCTCCAAAAAATCTGCGGAGAGGGCGGGATTCGAACCCGCGATACGCTTTTGGCGTATACGCACTTTCCAGGCGCGCTCCTTCAACCACTCGGACACCTCTCCTGCATTTGGGCGCGCAAAGTTAAGCTGCCGTTTTTCAAATTACAACATGGATTTAAATCTTGTTTCCGGAGTTTGTTCGAACCGAGGGGAGTGTTGCCCGCCTTCCGCGCCATTGCTAACAAGCAATTGCCGGGAAAGTGACAATCACTAACATTTAATATGCGTGTGATAATAATATGTTTAGATTTGCCAATTCCATCTTAACAAGAACACTTTCAAGCCTGGCAAACAAAGCGGGCCTGTTTTTAATCCGTTTTCCCGAATCTATATGAAAAGTCTTCCTTCCGGCGGGCCTGGTTCCTGCTACGGCGTGTTCTATTTGTATTTCTCCCAGTCAAGTTTGGCTTTAAAACACTATGCTCCGGCAAGCCGGGGGGCTGGTATGCTGTTCCTGCGTTCTTGAAAAAACGCGGGGTATGCCTTTAATGCCCACAAATTTCAAAGGACTTCTGAATAGGATTTTTCTTCAAAAAGTATAGCCATTAAAAATCAAAACCATTTTTAAGTCTTAAATCATTTTACTGATGAAAAATTTGCCGCTTTCCTGTTTCTTTCCATTCTCCCTGGTGCTCGTGTTTGCCTGCGCGTGCACAGTTCAGCTCCACGCTCAAA
The DNA here is from genome assembly GCA_964630705.1 of uncultured Saprospiraceae bacterium. Lineage (GTDB taxonomy): Bacteria > Bacteroidota > Bacteroidia > Chitinophagales > Saprospiraceae > M3007. The sequence goes on from CAZVZH010000041.1 coordinate 7,677, forward strand.
ACCCAAAAATCAGCATTCAGGGTACCCTGAAAACGGCCAGCGGCGCCTCGGTCTCTGATGGCCCTCAGACCGTCACGTTCCGGCTGTACAACGTAGCCACCGGCGGCACGCACCTGTGGGAAGAAGTGGCTACGGTAGATGTGGTAGGCGGTATTTACAGCCACTACCTGGGTAGCATCACGGCGCTGAATGCAGCTGATTTTGCTACGACACTTTGGCTGGGCGTACGGATAGGTTCGTACGAGCTGACCCCGCGCAGCGAGCTTTCCTACTCGCCGTATGCTTTTTCAGTGTACACAACGGTGTGTTCGGGCGCTGTGGGCGATGTGAAATACTCCATCCTGAATCCGACACAGTTTGCCCAGGCAAACGGCGACTGCTGGGTGCCTATGGACGGCCGCGCTTTGGCCGCTACGGATCAGTTGCGCGCCCAATTCGGATTTACCAATGTACCGGATGCCGGCGGTTTGTTTATGCGGGCCCAGGAGTTTAGCGGCAGCCCGGATCGCGACCCCAGCCGGACATCCGCCTCGCCCATTGGCACTTTTCAGGATCAGGCTGTGCAGACGCACGGACATAATGTGAGCGACCCGGGCCACACGCATGGCTATACTGACACACGCCAGAATGGGAATGCCGGCGATAAGTGCGGTTGTGCCGGCCAGAGCGCTCCGGCATCTACGGCTACTGCGGATGATGCCAAAACAACCAACTCTTCGGGCACCGGTATCAGCATCCCAAGTACGGGCAATGGCCCGGAGACGCGTCCCAAAAACATAAACCTGTGGGCATACATTCGGATCAATTAACGGGGTGAAGGGTTCCAATTTCTCACAAGTTAAAACATGGATCAGGTATGTATCTACGTCTACTCACTTTTGCCACACTGCTTTTTTGCTGCATAATGGCGGCGCCGATCCGGGCGCAACAAGATGCCGCCTGCGCCCCGGTGGTGGAACAGATCACGCAAGGCGAAGTTTTTTTCAATTTTGGCAACGCCACCGATGCTTACTCGGCCAATCGCCGCTCGAGTTATTCACTCGGGCAAGCGGCGGTGGGCATTGCAACCTCTCCGGCAAATAGTACCGTCATAGGCTTTTGGTCGCGTTTTTTGGTGCCGCCCCTGGCGCCATTCGTTACGGCTACCCAAGGCGAACTGCTCGATCGTATCCAGTTGTCGTGGGAAATAAACCCCCTCGGTGCGCTGGCCAGCGAAGGGTTCAAAATTTATCGCGACGGCGTGTTCCTGGCCCTGGTGGATAACAAAACCAGGAACTACAACGACTTTAACGTCATTGCCGGCCGCGCATATAAATACGAAGTACGCGCCGTAAACAGCTTCGGCGAAGGCACTCCTGGCAAGGCCATCGGCTTCCAAACCCCCAACGGCGTGGTCACCGGCTGGATTCAAACCCCGCACGGCAGCCCGGTGCCCGACGCTTTTGTGGCGCTCACGCCCTTGCAGGGCTTTTCCGCCAAATTCAACGCTACGGCCGGCGCGTTCGCCGAGGCGGATACCGGCACGGCCGGCAGTTTACTGCCCCCCGCCAACGGCGAGTGGACGATCGCGTTCTGGATGAAAACGGCGACTGCTACCGCCAATGCCGGCATCGTCAGCCTTTTCCCTTTCCCGCTGTACATCCGCCCGATGGCCAGCGCCGGCGGGCACGAAGGCGTGCAAGTGGCCCAAACGGATGCCAGCGCGGCGCTGCTTACGGCACAGTTTCCAGACAGCACCAAAAACGGCTGGCACCATGTCGCCCTCACCGTGGATGCTGCCGGCGACGGCAGGCTTTATCTCGACGGCACCCTGATTCAAATCGCCGATCTGCCGCCGGTGCCCTCCGCCGAAGAACTGCGCCTCGGCGCCCGCACCGGCGCTGCCGGTACCTGGCAAGGCCAAATAGACGAACTGCGTATTTACCACCGTCGCCTCGACGAGCTCGACCTGGGCGAAGCCGCCATGGGTACCGCTTCTTCGCAAACGCCCAACCTGAAGTATTACTGGAAGATGGACGAGGAACTTGGCACCGGCTCCTTCGACCTGCTGCGGCGCAACAAACTGTTTTTCTGCGGCGCTGCTTTCGACGCCGACCGCCCGTACGTGCGCACGATGGGTAAAACCAACCAACAGGGTTTTTACCTGATCGAATCGGCGAGCTATGGCACCGGCACCACCTTCCTGGCCGACCCGATGAAAGACTTTTACATGTACCGGGCGCTCAAGTTTGTTCGAAACAATGCCGACTATGCCCAACTCCCCGACTTTTCCCTCACGCCCAAAGCTACGCTCGAACTTTGGGTCAACAGCGCCGGCCCCGACGGCGAACAATGCCTGATTTCCAAAACCTGGCCCGGCAACGACTTCCGCCTCCTGCTGACACCCAACGGCAACAACAACGAGATCAAGTTTTACCTCAACGGCCAACAACACAACTTCGGAACCCTGGGCGTGGGCTACCAACTCCTCGCCTTCACCATCGACAGCAGCGGCCTCAACCGCACGGTGACGGCCTATAAAAACGGCGTTTCGCTCGGCAGCCACACCTTTACCGGCGTAAGCGGCAGCTGGTCCGACCCCAACAGCTTCTGGATACTGGGCGCCCGCTCCGACGGCATGGGCCTGACCGACTACCTCGGCGGCCTGATCGACGAGGTGGCGGTGTACGACACTACTCTGAGCGCCGCAACGATTCTCGGGCATTTCCAGGCCCCGCGCGATATGCAGGCCAAGGGCTTGCGGGTTTACTTCCCGCTCGACGAGGGCAACGGCAACCGCCTGAACAATGCCGGCTCGGTGCTGCTGCCTTTCGGTACCAATTTCGGCGCCGAGTGGTCGCCTTTTGCCGCCCGGCAACGCGCTACTCCGCACGAATTTACCCCCGTGACCCGCCAGGTAACCCTCAACCCCAGCGTAACCTCGGTTGACCAGGTGGATTTTATCGACCGCTCCACTATTCCGGTCTCTGGTTTTGTGCGGTATAAAAACACCGACTGTTTTGCCAAAAACGTGGAAATCCTGGTGAACGGCGCGTCGTTCAACCCCAAGATTTTTACGGATTCCACGGGCAAATTCGTCGTCGAATTCGACCCGGGCACGACCGCCACGCTGACCCCGGTATTCGAAGACCACAACTTTATTCCCGCTTTTTGGGACGTGACCAATGTGATCAACCCTATTGCCGGAATCCTTTTCAACGATGTCACTACGCGCAAGGTTAAAGGCAAAGTCGCCGGCGGCTTGTGCAAAAAATCGGTCATCAAAGCCCCGCCCGGCATGGGCCAGGGCACGGTGTGCGTGGTGAAAGTGCGCTCTACCGACGGCTGTCTGGAGCGCCAGATCATCATCGACAACCAGGAGGGCGACTATGAATTTGCCGAACTGCCGCCCCTGGAAAGCCTGACCGTCGCCGTGGTGGAGCATTCCGACCCGGATATCAAATCGGCCTTTCAGGTATTGGGTGGAAGCACTGTTAACCTGACCAAAACCGACACCATCATCGACTTCATCTATTTCGCGCCGCCGGAGGTCATCATCAACAGCGGCCTGGACACGGTGATGGGTTGCAGCCCGCAGACGATTGTGCTCGACAAGGGCGAACTCGTGTCGTTGAACATTTCCTTGGTAGAACGTTACGTGCCGATCGTAGACCCGATGAACCCTATGGTCATTTTCGACGACGGCCTTTGCCCGCTGGACACCGCCAACTTCCGCATTATCAACGGTTTTTCGGATGAAACGCTCGACACGGCCATGTCGGGCGGCATGTTGAAATACAAGTTTCGGGTAGGCGACCCCAACCCCTCGCCGCCCTTTATCAAAACCTTGCAAATTCTGGGCACTTCCCTGGCCGGCCGCGAAGGCAGCCTGACCAAACAAGCCGTGGTGACGGGTATCCGAAACAAGGAAAATACCTTCACGACCCTGCTGCCGGAAATGCCGAGCGTGGTGCTGCGCGATCCGCCGGGCGACGGCAGTTCGGCTTTTCTGGAAAAAAACACCAAGGTGTGTAAAACCTATGCCGCATCGTTCGAATACGAAGTGGGCGGCGGCGGCGGCATCGAATTTCACCTCGGTGGAAACGTGGAGGTCGCCATCGGGATCGGCGTGGCCACGATCATGAATGCCGGCCCGATCTTCGATATCGGCGCCGAATTTCAGGTAACCTACCAGAAAGTTACAGACTCCACGTTCCAAACTTGCATGAGCGTCAACGAAAAACTGTCGACCAGCGACGGCGACCTCATCGTGGGCGGCGCCAACGGCGCCGATATTTATATGGGAGAAGCGATCAACCTGATTTTCGGCTTCGCCGACATGGTTTCGTTCGATACCTGCACCCCTTCAGTAAAACAAATTCTGAACGTAGAACCCGACACGTTTGCCACGGTGTTCATGTATTCGGAGTTCCACATTGTCAACAATGTGATGCGCTACCTCACAGCGCTCGCGGCCGACCCCAGTGCGGATTCCCTCGACGTGGTGCGGTACAACGAATCGTACAACCGTTGGCAAGCTATTCTGGACCGGAACAGCGGCCTGAAGGAAAAAGCCAAGCTGGTGCGCAACATCTCTTTCGACGCCGGCATCGCCTACGATTATGCCGAAACGAGCGACACGTCGTACAGTTCTTCCATTTCGGAGGCGACGAAGAGCGAGGAGTCGGCCGCTACCCACTTCGGATTCGAATTTAACAAAGCCGGGTTGGTGGGTATGGTAAAATTCGTGGCGGCCACCAACGACAGCGAAAGCAACGGAAGCGGTACGGAAGGCGGCATTACGGTTGGTTACACCCTGAAAGACGACGACCCGGGCGACGCCTTTACCGTGGATGTAGCCATGGACTCGGTGTACGGCACGCCGGTGTTCCGAACCAAGGCCGGGCAGTCGTCCTGCCCCTGGGAAGCCGAAACAGCCAACCGCGAAGCGCCAAACCTGGCGCTGGCCCAGGGCTCGCAGTTTGTGGCCATTAATGTGCCGGCAACCGAGCCCGCAGTGTTCCATATGAACCTGGGCAACCTCAGCGCCTCCAACGAAGACTGGACCTACGGCTTTACCGCTATTGCATCCAGCAACCCCTATGGCGCCGTTGTCAAACTCAATGGCCAACAACTCAACAACAACACCATCCAGTATATCGTGCCCTATGGCACCTCGACGCCCATCACCCTGACGGTGGAGCGCGGGCCGGTGGAGTACGATTACGACAGTATCTGCGTAGCCCTGGTGTCGGAATGTCAAATGGCGCGCAACTTCGCCTTATCGTTGCAGCTGGACAACGACCCGAAGTTTTTCTCGCCGATCTACATCGGGGCGCACTTCATCCGCCCCTGCAGCGAGGTGACCGTGAATGTGCCGGAACAAAACTGGGTGGTGCTCAACAACGACCCGATCCAGCCCGGTACCATCCGCCGTATTACGGTATCGGGGTACGACCTCAATAACCCCGATTTTCAACTGGTGCGGGTGCAATACCGCCGCTCCGACGGCGACGGCGCCTGGATCAACATCCCGAGCCCGGGCGGCCAATTCGAACGCTACAACCCAAACTGGTCGGGCTTTTCCACCCTTACGCCTGCCCAACAGGCCAATGTGCTGGGGCCCGATTTTACCAACTTTTTCTGGGAAACAGTCGGCATCGGCGACGGGCCGTATGAGGTTCACGCCTGGGCAGTGTGTACTGGCGACGCTTCCGATAAACCGGGCTTTTCAGACATTATCAAAGGCCGTATCGATCGCGAACCGCCCAGTATTGTAGGGGTGCCGCAACCCTCAGACGGTGTGTACAACGTGGGTGATGAGATTTCTTTTACGTTTAATCAACTCATCAACTGCGACAAGTTGAACCCGGTAGACGATGTGCTGCTGTTCGACGCTGCCACCGGCCAGCCCATCGATATCGATATCACCTGTTACCAAAACAAGATTGTGCTGGACCCGAATTTCCAGAACAAGTTTTTTGAAAACCGCATTCTGCGCGCTGAACTCCACGGCATTGAAGACATGGTGGGCAACGTGTTCAACGGAACGAAATTCAACAACGGCGTCTGGGAATTCTACGTCGACCGCAACGAACTGGCCTGGCTCACCGACAGCATGGGCATGACCAAGTACGAAGATGAAACCAAAACGGCCGTGGCCAACATCCACAACCGGGGCGGCTACCCGGTTCCGTTCAGCATCCTGAACGTGCCCGACTGGGTGCACGTGGTGCCCAACCAGGGCACGCTGGCGCCCAACGAAATCCGGCCTATCCAGTTCACTGCCGACCCAGCGCTGGCGTTCGGCCATTGGACCGACTCCATCGTCTTGCGCACGGAAACCGGGCAAAACCCCTTTTTCATGGGCGGCGATGAAGGTCTGCCGGTTGGGATCCGTGTCGTGTGCCGCCCCCCGTACCCGGCCGTGAACGGCAGCCTGTATGAAAACACCATGAGCATGGTGCTGCGCCCGGATATCGAAGGCGTCTTTTCCGCCGACCCGGAGGATATCGTGGCCGCTTTTATCGACAATGAATTGCGCGGACTGGCCAAAGTTCAGCACGTGCCGCAGCTCGGGGTGCACCTGGCTTATCTGACCGTTTACGGCAATCCGAACGACCTGCTGAAGCCGCTGCGGCTGGAAGTATGGGATGCTTCGGCTTGCCAGCGCTACGGCATGGTTCAGGAAAGTTTCACCTTCCAGGCCGACAATGTGATCGGCACGCCGAACGTCCCGCAGGTGATCCATACCGATGGGCTGTTGCTGCGGGAAGTTCCGTTCAATTACGGCTGGAACTGGCTGTCGTTCAACCTGGCTTTCCCCAACGACAGCGTTGGGCCGGCCCTGGCTTCGCTGAAACATCCGCAAAATGATCTGATCAAATCGCAGAGCACGTTTTCCTTGTACAGCAGCGGCTGGTTCGGTACGCTCAACCAGTTGAACAACAAAGGTATGTACATCTATCGCGCCGATGTAAGCGACACCTTGCGCATGGTGGGTACAGCCATCGACCCGGCTACGACGCCCATTCCGCTGACCAGCGGCTGGAACTGGATCGGCTATATTCCCAACTATTCGCTGCCGATCGACCTGGCCCTTTCTTCTGTAAATTCACAGCCGGGCGACCTGATCAAGAGCCAGCACGCTTTTGCGCAATACGCCGCAGTGGTGGTGAACTTTGATACCACTTACGCCTGGCTGGGCAACCTGAAATACCTGCAGCCGCCCAACGGCTACCAGATCAAACTGGCGCAGGCCGGTTCGTTGACCTATCCGCCGCCGCCCAATCCCTTCGGGGAAAATCCCGTGCTGGCCCGCGATGGTGAAAATGCGCCTCCGGAAGCTTACTGGACGGTCGACCCCTCGCAATTCGAATACACCTCCACGCTCATCGGCATGTTGCAGGTAGCCGGCGGCAATGGCACCGAAAACGGCATGGAACTCGGCGCTTTTGTCAACGGCGAACTGCGCGGCGCGGCGCAGGCGATCTATGTGGAGCCGCTGAACGCCTACTTGTTCTTCCTGACGACCTACGCGAATACTTCGGGCGAGCTGCTGCGCTACAAACTGTACGACGCGACTACCGGCCAGGTGTCCGACTTGTTGGAAACGCTGAATTTTACACCCAATGAGCACTGGGGCACCGTGGAAACGCCGGTACCCTTCCACCTGCAAACCAGCGGCGTGCCCGATAAACAGACGACTCCAATAGCCCTGTTGGTGCAACCGAACCCATTCCACAACAAAACAAACCTGAGTTTTACGCTGCCTTCAGCGCAGGAGGTTGTGTTGACAATCACCGATCCGCAAGGCCGGGAGGTGTTGCGGCGGCAGTTGGATGGCCGGGCCGGAATGAACACCGTCAGTTGGGACGGCCGCTCCGATTGGGGCGCCTGGCTGGGTTCGGGTGTGTACGTGGCGCGCTTACAAGCGGAAGCGGGTAGCGTGAGTAAGCAAATAGTCTTGCAACGGCTGCCGTAACCGGAAGCTGTTCTGTCTTTACAAGCAGTCAACCTGGGTAAATCCGAACAGCAAACCATTGCCGGATTTGCCCGGGTTGGCCGCTTTGGGAGTTGGCTCCAGGCATCAGCACCAAATGTTTTTGACACTCGGAGGTTCGTAGGCCTCTATTAAAAACAATTCTATCCCATGGCGGAATTTCTATACAGTTTATCTACTTCGGCTTTCCGTTTGCTTTTGGTCGTCACTGCGCTGACCTTGGCCGCCCCGGCCAGCCATGCCGGCGAGCCTGCGGCTTCGAATTTCGCGGCGCCGCCCGCCTGGTCGGTCGATCCGGCCAACTACCAGTTCAGCATGTTCCTGGTGATCAAACTGCGGTACAACCAGGTTCCGGTGAACAATGCGGGAAATATGATCGGCGTGTTTGTAGGGCAGGAGTTGCGGGGGGTAGGTACCGGTACCAACATTGGCGGTCAAATCTATTTTTTTGTGACGGTGTACTCCAACCAGTACACCGGCGAGTCGCTTCAATTTAAAACCTATTATGCCCCCGACGACAAGGTGTATGCCACCCAGGAATCTGTTGGTTTTACCCATTTCAAGTCGGTGGGAACCCTGGAAGTGCCCTTCTGGATAAATATCAACCCCAACCTGGATTTTGCGCCGGATTTGTTGCCCTTCCCAGATCGGGTAACCTTGCAAGACCTCCCTTTTGCGCCGATCCTTTTGGCCGATTACCTGATTAGCCTCGACGGCGACCCGGTGAGCTGGACGGTGCAGGCCGGGCCCAACCTGATGGCTGCGGTGTCGAACGGCGTGCTCACGGTTACGCCCGTGTTGCCGGGTTGGACGGGCACTGAAATTTTGACCATTACCGCTACAGAAAATACCACTAATCACTACGCCGCGAGCGCGCCGGCGCAGTTTACCATTTTAGCCGACTATGGGCCGCCGGTTTTTCAAACCATTCCACCCCGGGCGGTGTACGCCGGTAATTCGTTTCCACCCTTCGACCTCGACGATTTTTTGAGTTTCAACGGCCCTTGCCGCGCTTTCGGTTTCGATATGTTTCCGTTCGCGGGCGCTGTTGCCGACCCGGCCTGGCCGGCAGTTCCGCCCGGTGCTCAAAGCATGAAAATAGTAGCGCGTCCGCAATTTGGAGACATCCAACTGGCCGGCCCTGGCGCCAAACTGGCGGCTTTTGTCGGCGGCAACCTGGTCGGCACTGCGATGCCCGCCGGCGCGCCGCCTGTGGCGACGTACACCTTGTTTTTGGAAAACCTTGCCAGCGGGCCGATCACGTTTAAATTCTATCATGCGGAAAACCAGTATTTATATGAAAAAACAACGGCGCTGAATTTCATACCCGGCGGTTCCGTTGGAACAGTCGCCTCGCCGTACAAAATTCAGCTGGCGCCGCTCGTGCCCCTGCTGGCTCCCGATGGTTCGGTGCAGATCAGTATCGTCGACACTTCCTGGCGTGGTACGCTGCCGGTGCACTTCATGGTCTGGGATTGTAATTTTCCGGTCCAGCGCCGCGATACCGCCGCGGTGGCCCTGAGTGTGCTCGACGACGACCGCCCGCGGCTGATTTCGCCCACGAGTGTTTCTTTTCAGGAAAATGCTTGTTACACCCTGTACGACGCCCAGGCGGTAGACCCCAACGACTCGGAGGGCAACGGCCTGACGTATTCGCTGGCTGGCGGCGCCGATGCGGCGAAGTTTTCCATCGATGCTACAACGGGTGTTTTATCCTGGTTCAACTTCACGCCCAGTTTTGCCGCCCCGGCCGATGCCAACGGCGACAACAAGTACGAGGTCGATATCAAAGTGACCAACACCCTCCTGCAAACCGATATGATTGCTCTGGTGGTCATGGTGACGCAGGACCCCGACGGGCCGTTCAATCCACAACTTACGGGTAGCGCCGGGGCGTGTATCACCGGCGGTTCGGCAACCTTGCAAGCTTCAGGCGGAGCGATGTACCTCTGGAGCACCACAGCCGTGACGGCGTCGATCCCCGTTTCTGTTTCCGGAACCTACACGGTAACCATTACCGACGCAGCGGCTTGTTCGGCAATTTTATCCCAAACCGTACAAACTGCGCCGTCCATTACAGCCTCGGGAAATACGGGCCTGATTTGCGTCGGCGCGGGTATTGCGCTGGCCGCTACCCCAACGGGTGGGTCAGGCGTGTACACGGGTTTTTCCTGGGCCGGGCCCAATGCTTTCAGCTCCCAGTTGGAAGACCCCCTGCCCTTTGCCGCGGCGCCTGCTTCGGCGGGCACGTATACCGTGACAGTGACGGATAATGCCGGCTGTTCCGCTACGGCAACAGTTGCCCTGGCGGTATCGGCTAATGCAGCGCCGAGCATTTCTGCCACGGCCAATACGCCGCTTTGTTTGGGAAAAACGATCACCCTGGGATCGACCCCTGCGGCCGGCTCGGGCATTTATACCAAGTACAAATGGTCGGGTCCGAATCTTTTCAATTCCAACAGCCGTAATCCTGCCGCTTTCGTTGCCACGCTTTCGGCTTCAGGTATCTACACGGTTGAACTTACCGACAATCAGGGGTGTACGGCCACGGGCACGGTGGCGGTGCAGGTGAATCCCATACCTGCTCTGACGGCTACCGGCAACAGCCCGGTGTGCGTGGGCAAAACGATCCAACTGGGGGCTGCACCTTCAGGTGGTTCGGGCGCCTATCCTACGTTTTCCTGGGCAGGCCCGAACGCTTTCGCCGCCAGCGTACAAAACCCTGCGGGCTTCGCTGCCAGCTTGCCGGCCTCCGGCGTGTATACCGTTACGGTGACCGACGGCGCGGGTTGCACCGCGACCAGTACGGTGGGTATTTCGGTGAGCGGGGTGCCGACGATTGCGGCAATGAGCGCCGGCGCGGCTTGTCAGGGCGGCACAGTAGCCTTGCTGTCGACGCCGGCGGGCGGCTCCGGCGTGTATGCCCTGTTTTCCTGGGCGGGTCCGAACAGTTATTCCGCTGCAGTGGAAGATCCCCCGGCTTTCCCGGCTATACCCGCCGCATCAGGTACGTACACGGTGACGGTGACCGACAACGCGGGTTGTTCGGCCACGGCTACTACTGCGATCACGGTGTATCCGGCGCCGATGGTTTCCGCTTCGAGCAATTCACCGGTTTGCCAGGGCGCCAGCCTTCTGCTCAGCTCCTCGGCTTCCGGAGGGGCGGGCATGTACGCGGCCTTCAATTGGTCGGGACCCGACAACTACCTGGCCTCGGCGATGAACCCGGCGGGTTTTGCTTCAACGGCCAATTCGGCAGGCGCCTATCAGGTAAAAGTGACCGACGCCAATGGCTGCACGGCCACGGCCACCACGACGGTGGTGGTGGTGCCCAAGCCCAACGCTGTTGCGACCAACAACGGTCCGGCTTGCCTGGGCGCTACAGTTTTCCTGAACGTGGCGCCTTCGGGCGGCTCTGGCGTCTTTACCGGCTATAGTTGGTCGGGACCGAACAGTTATGCCGCCAACACGCAAAACCCTGCCGGTTTTGCCGCCACCCTGCCGCATGCCGGAACCTACCGGGTGACGGTGACCGACAACGCAGGTTGCACAGCGACCGCCTCGACGAGCCTGGCGGTGTCGTCGCGCACGGCGCCGGTGGTATCCCCATCGAGCAACAGTCCCTTGTGCGTGGGCTCCAATTTGATCCTTTCGGCGAATGCCACGGGCGGTTCGGGTGTCTACAGCAGCTATGCCTGGGCGGGCCCGAACAACTTTTCGGCTGCTGTTGCTGCACCCCCTGCATTTCCGGCAACACCGCTTTCTGCCGGCACCTATACCGTAACGGTGACCGACAACGCCGGGTGTTTTAACAGCGGCACCACCACGGTTGCTGTGGCGAATGTGGTGGCATCGGCTGGCAGCAACGTGATGGGTTGTATTCTTTCGGGAAATATTTTACTCCACTCGTCGGCTACCGGCGGTTCGGGCGTGTACACTGCGTATGCCTGGAGCGGCCCGAACGGCTACCAGTTCAACCAGCAAAACCCGCCGGGTTTTCCCGCCGTGGCGGCTGCCTCGGGGGTTTATACTGTAACGGTGACCGACAATACGGGATGCTCCGGTACGGCAACTGTCAGCATTACGGTGGGCGATGCGCTGCCGCCCACGATCAGTTGTCCGGCCAACCTTACCCTGGCGGCAAACAGTTCGTGCCAGGGTATGCTCGGCGACCACCGCAGCAAAGCGACGAACCTGACCGACAATTGCACCGACCCGCAAAATATTTTGGTGACCCAAATGCCGGCCTCGAGCACTGTTTTAACCGGCCACAACGATTTCCGAACGGTGACGCTCACTGCCGACGACGGCAATGGAAATACGGCCTCCTGCACCTTTACCCTTACGCTGAAAGATGCGACGGCGCCGTCGATTACCTGCCCGGCCGACCAAACGGTGGCGGCCGACAACGCCTGCACCGGCCTGGTAGGCAACCGCCTGAACCTGGCAACCGGTTTGTCGGACAATTGCACCCTGGCAGGCAGCCTCGCGCTCAGCCAGTTGCCGGCAGCGGCTACTGTTTTGTCGGGGCACAACGATTTTCGCGCGGTAACCCTCAGCGCTACGGATGCGGCCGGGAATACGGGAACGTGCTCGTTCAACGTAACCTTGAAGGACATCAGCCCGCCCACGATCACCTGCCCCGCGAATTTTACCCTGGCGGCCGACGCCCAGTGCGAGGGTTTGGTCGGCGACGGAACCGCCCTGGTGACGGGCGTGTCGGACAACTGCACGGCCGCCGCTGCCATCGCCCTGACGCAGTCGCCTGCGGCAAATACGGTAATTTCGGGGCACAATGCTTTTCAGGTGGTGACGGTTACAGCCGATGACGGAAACGGCAACACCAAATCGTGTAATTACCAGGTGACGCTCAAAGACATTTCTCCGCCGACGATGACCTGCCCGCAGGACCACACCGTGGCGGCCAATCAGTTTTGCTACAACTATGTAGGGGATATTTTCCTACTGGTCGCCGATTTGAAAGACAATTGTACCCCCGTTGCGAACATCATCAAGACCCAGGTGCCCGACGCGAATACCGTTTTGGTTGGGCATAATAGTTTTCGGAATGTTACGATTTCGGCCGACGATGGCCATGGCAACGTCAAGACTTGTAGTTTGACTGTTACCCTGAAAGATATCACCCCGCCGGTAGTGAGCTGCCCGGGGCCGTTGTTGCGCGGTTGTGCCATCAATATCCCCCTACCAAATCCGGGCCTGGCCTCTGCCTTTGATAACTGCGGCCCCGCCTTTATCACGCACCTGAGCGATTCGGCGCCGTATGATCAAACTTGCGCCGACCGGTTTAAAATTACCCGGACCTACAAGGCTCAGGACGGGGCGGGCAACACCGCCACCTGTACGCAGGTCATTACCGTCAACGATGTGCAGACGCCATATTTCACGTCTTCCCCCTCCAACACAACGGTGCAATGCAATGCTATTCCGTCTGTAGGCACGCCGGTGGCGGTAGATGGCTGCGGCGGCGGCGTCACGATCAGTTACCTGGGCGAAACCCGGACCAATGGCAGCTGTGCGGATACTTACACCCTTGTACGCACCTGGAGAGCCACGGATCAATGCGGCAATTCCCGCACCGTTACCCAACGGATCAGCGTGCGCGATACGCAAAAGCCGACATTTACCTTCATACCGGCGAATATCACCATCGCTTGTACCACACCGCTCCCATCGCCCGGGCAGCCGACAGCGGTCGACAATTGCGACACCGACGTTTCGATCGCCTACTACGGCGAATGGAACATGAGCAGCACGTGTCCGGGAACCTATCAGTTGCTGCGCTACTGGCAGGCGACGGACAATTGCGGCAATGCGGCTTACGGTAGTCAGATCATTACGGTTCAGGATAATCAGGCCCCTGTTTTTACCAGTGTGCCGGCGCCGGTTACGATCAACTGCAACGACCCGATACCACCTACCGTAAACCCGACGGTTTACGACTCCTGCGGAAACTTCACCCAAGTGACATTCCTCGGGACGGTGCGCACCGACGGCTCCTGCCTGTACAACTATACCCTGACCCGGAGTTGGCGGGCGGAAGATTATTGCGGAAATTCTGCGACGGTCAGCCAGGTCATTACCGTACGGGATGTGCAGGCGCCGGTGTTTAACAACCCTCCGGCCAATATTTCGGTTACCTGTGCGAACATCCCGGGCGCCCCCGCGCTTTCCGCTACCGACAACTGCGGGTCGGCTACGGTTACCTACTTGGGGCAAACCACCAGTCCGGGCGATTGCGCAAGCGGTTATACCATCGAGCGCAGGTGGCGCGCTGCGGATTTGTGTGCAAACACGCGGCTGCACACGCAGACCATTACCGTTATGCCCAATCAATATGTTCCCGGGGTGTCGGGCCGGGAAACCGGGGCCGAAGCCAACCGGGCAGTACCCGGTTTCCGCTTGGTACCCAATCCCGCGAGCGGTCGGGTGCGCCTTGATCTGGCAGATTTTAAAGGGAAAAGCCTCCAGCTGGCGCTGCTTACCCCGCATGGCGCTTTGGTTTACGAGCAAAAAATATGGAGCGACGGGGAAGCGCCCGTTTTCATCGATCTGCATGCCTTGGGTATCGCTTCCGGTTTGTATTTGGTCAGCGTCCGAACGGCTGAGGGGCAGGTGTGGGTTGAACGGCTTTTGGTGCAACAGGAATAGATGAAGGCATTTTGCCGCCATCTTGTCCGGCGCTCTGGCGGGCTCCGTATCTTTGGCCCAAATGAACACTGGATTTCTTTTCCGCCGGCGCACCCGGCAAGCTACCACCATTCTGCTTCTCTTGCTGGCTGTGCTGACCATGGTGGCGGCCGGGCAGCCTGGGCTGGAATGGTGGGCTCAACAGGCGCACTGGATCGCGTTGGCTTACGTGCTGGCTGCCATGGCTTTGCTTGTTTTTAACCGCACCCGCCTGATGTTCGTTTGCCTGGGTTGCAGTGCGGCTATTTGCTTGTTTTACAATGAAACACAAGCCCGGCCCCCCGAACATACACTGCACAACTCCTTGTATTATGAGCCTGCAGCGCCGCATCGCTAGTTTTCGCTATGCTTTTCAGGGCTTGCGTTACCTGGTGCGTACGCAAATGAACGCCCGCATCCACCTGGCAGCGGCTGTTCTGGCCACCGCACTCGGCGCCTGGCTCGACATTTCCCGGCTGGAATGGTTGGCGCTGGCCTTGTGCATGGCCCTTGTGCTCGCCTTGGAAGCGGTAAACACCGCGCTGGAATGTTTGACCGATCTGGTTTCGCCCGACCCGCACCCACTTGCCGGCAGGGCCAAAGACCTGGCTGCCGCGGCGGTGCTGATTGTCGCTCTTGGGGCGCTGGTCGTGGGGGGACTTGTATTTCTACCCAAATTGTACGTCCGGTTTATGGGGTAGTGCGCAGGAGGGCTTGTCGTTCGCGGTTCAGGTGGAGTTGGAGCACATCCGGCCGGGCGTAATGCCCCGCGGGGTCGAAGTTTTGCCGCTCCTCGCGCACGCGGAGGTGGTCAATTTCCACTATAAAAACCCCTTCTGTTCCGGTTTGCGGCTCCAGGAGCCAAGTGCCGTCGGGTGCCGCTGCGCAGGAGCCGCCGTCGGCCAATACCTCGGGGAGTTGGTCGAGCAGTTGGTCGGCATGGGGCAGTATGCCGGGCCGGATGTCGCTGCGGCGCAGCAGGCCCGACACGGAGAGCGCGTACGACCGGCCTTCCTGGGCCAGTACGGGGGTGAGCCGTTCGGTATTTCGGCGGTTGCCGGGCCAGAGGGCCAGGTGCAGGTTTTCGCCCTGGGCGTACAGGGCGGTTCGGGCCAGGGGCATCCAGTTTTCCCAGCAGTTGAGCGCGCCGAGGGTAAATTTTTCCAGCGAAAATGCGCGCAGGCCGTGGCCGTCGCCGGCCGCCCACACCAGCCGCTCCTCATAGGTGGGCTGCAATTTTCGGTGCACGTTGGCGATGTTTCCGCTGGCGTCGATGTAGGCCAGCGAGCAATACAAGCTGTGGCTGCCGCGGTCGGCCGGGCGCTCGACGATGCCGGCGACGATGCCCAACCGGTGTTGCCGGGCGGCGGCGCAGAGCGGATCGAGTTGCCCGGCCTCGATCTGGACGGCCTGCTCAAAATAGTGGGCAAACCAGGCTTTTTGCACCCGGTCGTTGAACCGGGCGCCGCCCGTCCACTCCAGCCAAAACGGATAACCCGGCAGCAGCGCTTCGCCGAAGACTACGAGCCGGCACTGCCGGGCCGCGGCGGTGGCCACCGCATCGAGCATTTTTTCCAGTGTTTTTTCGCGGTGGAGCCAGTGTGGGGCGATTTGGGCCAGGGCAATTTTCATGGTGTCGGCAGTGGGCATGGCGGTGTTTTTTTTAGGGTAAAAATGCGAAACCCCGGCCTGCTAAATACCACCTTCGTGTAGTTTGTTACGGGCGATTGCCGGCTGTTTGGCCGAAAATGGCGGCTTAATTGCCCGTCTAAGCGGATATTTCTACCTGCCGGCTGTAAATCCCGGCCTAATTACCTATGTTTTATCCGAGAAGAGATTTTTTAAACCGCCTGACCGCCCTCGGTCTGGCCGCCGGCTTGGCTCCATTAGGCCGGCTGGCTGCGGCACCCCTTCGCCCGGCTGGCGCCGATCCATTAGCGCCCGAGCTGGTGCAAGAATTTGTAGGAAAAGCCCATAGCAGCTTGGAGCGCGTGCGGGAAATATTGGAGCAGCAGCCTTTGGCCTTGCACGCTACTTGGGACTGGGGCGATGGCGATTTTGAAACCGCCCTCGGGGCTGCCGGACATGTGGGCCGCCGCGACATCGCTGAGTTTTTGCTGGAAAAAGGCGGACGGGCCGACTTGTTTGTACTCACTATGCTGGGCGAGACGGCGGTGGTGCAAGCGGCTTTGGAGCGCTATCCCGCTTTATTGCGCGCCATCGGGCCGCACGGATTTACGTTGTTGCACCATGCTCAACGCGGCGGTGCGGCAGCCCAGAACCTGCTCGATTATCTGACGGAAAAAGGGCTGAAAGAGTCGTTTATCGATGTGTTCGGGAAACAGAAAAAATAGCCGGAGCCGTATCTTCGCCACAAGATGCCTACCGAAACTGCCCTCCGACTCCGCCCCATTCGCCCGGCCGACGAGGCCCGCGTCGCTCAGATCATCCGCACCGTCATGACCGAATACGGCGCCGTGGGGCCAGGGTATTCGATTGAAGACCCGGAAGTCGACACCATGTACACTGCCTACCACCAGCCGCGCGCATTTTTCGCCGTAGTGGAATCGGCCGAAGGCCAGGTGCTCGGCTGCGGCGGTATTGCGCCCTTGCTGGGTGGCGACCCCGACACCTGCGAGCTGAAAAAAATGTACTTCCTGCCCGAAGCCCGCGGACTGGGCATGGGCCGGCGCCTGGTCGAATTGCTGGAAACGGAAGCCCGCCAGCGCGGTTTTCGCTACCTGTACCTCGAAACGATTGCCGCCATGCAGGAAGCCAACCGGCTGTACCGGCGCCTGGACTTTGAGCCGCTGTCGGGTCCGATGGGCAGTACCGGGCACACGGCCTGCGGCTTGTTTTATGGGAAACGGTTGTAAAAGTTGGCTTTGGTTTGGCTGCGCGCCAAGCTTTTCCGAATTAATTCCGGCTTAAAATTCCGCCCGAAGCCCGTGCGGGGTTTACGCTGCCCGGCCTGTCGTGCATTGCTGTTGGGAACGATTCCCAACGTTATTTTTCACGACAAAAAAAATCAACATGAAACCACTTTTTATGCGGGAGCCGCATTTTATGCGGGAGCTACATTTTATGCGGGAGCCGCGATGCATCGCGGCTCTACTGCTGGCGCTGGCGGTGCTGGGTTGCCAGGGAACCGAAACCCCTGTGCCGCCCCCGGCGCCGAACATTCGCCCTGAATTTCAAACCAACCCACCGATTGCCTCCGAGGTGTTTATCCAAAAACTGGAAAACAACAAAGCCGGCAACCTCAAACTGGAAGCCGTTTTTGAGGAGGCGGAGTACGCTAAGATTCGGGCAGACAGCTCCGAGGCTTTCGCAATTGAACTTGACGATCAAAAAATCGTGCTGTGGGACAACGGCGTCGCGCCCGACGAAAAAGCCGGCGACCGGATTTTCACAGCGGTGCTTACCGACGAACTCGCCGAACTGGAAGGCGCCATCGAAACTGCTAACAAATCCATCCGGGAGGCCGACAAAAGCCTGTTTCGCTGGTTCGAGCTGCGCCGGCTGGTACAACCCAAACGCGATTTGCGGCCGTTCGAACTCGACCGCTTCCGCGCCGGGCAGCGCGTGCGCGTGACCGACCTGCTCAAATTCCTGCGCCTTTTGCCGCCAGCCAATTTGTTCGAAAACAGCCTGGTCATTACCGACCTGGGCGTGATCGAAGACCCCACCCGCACCATCCCCAACCCCTGCGCCGCCGCCCCCGGCGATGAAAACAAAGCCTGGACCTTCGCCAAACTAATGACCGAAATGGCCAACACGGGGTCTACCGGCGTTTCCCCGGTCAACTTCACCCTCCAGTGGCTGCAAACCTGGAGCAATCTGCGCACCGTCAACGGCGAAAACATCACCGCCAAAGCGGCTACCATCCAGCAGCTCATCGATACCTGGGATGTGCTCGACGGCGCGCTCGACGGCAATTTCCAGATGCGGTTCGCGCCGTTCAAACTGATCGCCATTGTCAACCGCATGGACTTGCGCAAAAGCTTCGGCTACGGCGGCGGCGACGCCGGCGAGGGCCGTTTCGTGTTTTGCGCCGTGCGCCGGGTGGGCGGCGTTTGCGTACCCGTGCGGGATTTCACCATCATTTTCGAATACGGGATCAACAAAAAAGGCTGCTCCAATGTGAAAGCCTACGCCCAGCAATGGTACAACCTCACGACTATGCCGGTGGGCACGCCCGCGTACAACGCTGCGCTGCAAGCGGTTACCGACCAGTTTACCCTGGCCAACACCAACCCCAGCAAGCCCAACGGCAGCTCCATCAACCAGATCCGGACCAACGAGATTTCCCTGGGTACGCTATGGGAGCTGCTCGAGTTCAATATTTGCAACCCCACCGACCCGGTGCTGGCCGGTTGTACGCCGCATTTTCTGGTGAATACCACGGTGAAAAAAGAGCCGCAGCTGCGCTTCAACAACGCCCAGCCCGGCAACAACCTCGCCCTCAGCCAGCTATTTGCCAACTGGCTCAACGCCGTGCCGCAGGCGCAGGTTTTGAACAATACGCACAATGTGCCGCTGATGGAAGCCGGTCAGAATTTCCTGGGCGGTCGTTCGGTGCCGGGCGTCAACACCAACTACCATTGGGATGCGCTGAATGTTGGCGTACCGCTCATTACGGATGATGTGAAAAGGCAAATGTTCGGGTTCAACACTTGCGGCGAGTGCCATACCCGCGGGGCGCACCTGGCCGGTTCGGCGCTGCCGTTCCAACACATCCGGCCGGGACCGGGCATTACGGGCAGCGCGGTGTTGTTGTCGGAATTTATGACCAGCACCAACCTGGCGCCCCTGACAGTGCCCGACCCGGCAGGCCGGGCGCCGGCGCAGTCGCTGGCCGAGCGCAGCCGCCGGATCGATCATCTGGACAACCTGGTGAACTCCAACTGCAAAACCATCGGGGTGCTGGGAACGCTGGCGTTTCAGCCCTTGAACATGGTGCACTGATGGCCTGCCCCAACTTTTCAAATTAGACTTTTCAAATTGGACTTTTGACTTTAAAAAACGCGCCTGCTCGCGATGTCGCAAGAGCAGTCAAAAGTCCAATTTGAAATTTGAAAAGTCAAAAGTGGCCCCTGCCGGCACATGACTGGATATTTTGTTCTTCGGGTGAATCCAGACCTTCCAGGTTTTCGAAACCTGGAAGGTCTTTACCGAAAATGTCGTCCAGTAGTGGCCCCTGCCGTACATTTCCCCCCGTTCATGGCGTCGGATCCCCATACCGCAAATGCACCACTTGCGCCCGGCCTTTTTCCAAAACGAGTGATAGTTTCGGTGATGATCTGCGGGTCTTTTTCACAGTTGGTAAACAGGGCGAGC
>CAZVZH010000042.1:0-13427 GCA_964630705.1 uncultured Saprospiraceae bacterium
ACATCAGCCGCTGCCACCATTTGCGTTTGCGCGGTTTTTTTTCTTCAAAAAGCTCGTCAGTGGGGCCGGCGCGTCGGGCGGTTTTGCCGCCGCCTGGTTCGGCGGGTTCGGCAGAGGGCGCGGTGCGGCCGGGCGCGCTGCTGGCTTGGAGGAAGGGGTCGGGTTCGGCTTTGGGGGGCGGGGGCAGGATGGTGAATCCGATTTCCACCCGGCGGTTGCAGGCGCGTCCCTCGGCGGTAGCGTTGGGGCAGAGCGGGTCGGCGGCGCCGCGGCCTTCGGCGCTGAGGCGTTTGGCCGGCGTGCCCAGGCTGTCGAGCAGGTATCGGAGAATGGTTTGCCCGCGGGCTTCGGTGAGTGGCTGGGCATTGAGGCTGAGGCTGTCGGTGTATACTTTGAAATGCAACACGGCGCGGCGGCGCAGCACAAACTTGTGCAGGAGTTCGAGCTCCTTGTACACGCGCGGGTCGTCGAATTCGGCGGTACCCTCGCGGAAGCTGCCGTGGCGCAGGAAAAACCGGTTGCGCAACACTGCCAGTTTGACTAGTTGGAAGGTGTCGCGCACAGTGGCGGGCGGTGCTCCGGGAGCGATGCGGTGCAAGGTGTCGCGGCCGGTGAAGTAGCCCGGCACATTGACGTACAGGCCGACGGTATGCACCGAGTCGGGCAGGGGGAAGCGATACCGGCCGCTGGGAGAAACGGGGATGCGCAGGGGCTTGGGGTTGGCATTGAGTTGGATTTCGACCACGCCCTTGTCGAGCGGCTGCCCCTCATGGTCGGTGATAAGGCCGCGTAACTGGCGCGGCAGGCCGGGGCGGTGATCCTGCGGGATGTCGACCGCCCAGATGTCGCGCACCTTGTCGCAGGGGTTGATCTGAGTAATCAGCGCCTCCAGGCCCGTTTCGGGCACCCAGGTGAAGCCGTAGTCGTCGTCGGAGGTATTGAGGCCGTAGCCCAGGTTGACGGGGGTGGACCACTCCGTCCAGGCGGGCGGAGTGCGGCGGCTGACGTACACGTCGAGCAGGCCGTAGTTGCTGGGCTGGCCGTCGCTGCAAAAGAACAGGGTTTTGCCGTCGGCGCAGAGGTAGGGGTTGATGTCGTGGTCGCGGGTGTTGAGGCCGCCGCTGAGCGCTCGTGGTTTGTGGAAGCGGCCGTTGTCGTTGCGCAGGCAGAGGTAGAGGTTGGAGCGGGGTTTGGCTTGAGCGGTGGCCACGCCGTCGGCGGCGTCGAGGAGGATGGCGCTGCCGTCGGGAGCCAGGCAGGCGCGGCTCATGTTTCGGAAAACGTAGGGGATTCGGATGGGGTAGTTCCAGGCGGAAGTTTCGCTTTTGCGGCTGCTGATGTAGAGTCGGTCGCCGACTTTGAGCAGGATTTCCAGTCCGTCGTCGGTCATCGACAGGGGCGTGGCGCCGTTGCGCATGGAGAGCGTGTTGTCGACGCTGGGGATCGACCACAGGCCGTCGGCTTCCAAGGTCGAGCGCATGATGCGCGACTGGCGGCCTTTTTTCAAGGTAAAATACACCTCCTGGCCTTCGTCCCACGACACAGCGGAGTAGCAGTGGGTGCCGGCGATGTTCCACTGTTTGGCGGCTTGGCGGCGGAGGTTTTCAGTCTGTTTTTCCAGGTGTCGGATGGCGCCTTGAATCCAGCTTTGTTTATCGATCTGGAAAACATAGCGGGTGTTGCACACGAAGGTGTCGGGGAAATTGGGGCGCATGTCGAGCAGCAGCAGGAGGGCATCGCCGGGGCGGTTGGTTTTGAGGTAAAAATCGGCGGCGGTGCGCAGCAGGTAGTAGGCGGTGGAGCGGGGCGAGTAGTTGTCGAGGTAGTGGTAGAGTTGCTCGTGTGAAAGCTTGCCGCTTTCGAGTTCGCACTGCGCGTTGCGGGCAAGGTCGTAAAAATGGTGGAGGTCTTGGAGTTGCCGGCTGTTGTCGGCGTCGAGTTGGGCGGTCGATTGGTTCTGGGTGGCTTCGAGCAGGTAGTCGACCACCAGGATTTCCAGGGCGCTGTAGGGGTAGCGTTTTAAAAAAGCGAAGGCGCTGTCGACCGATTCGGCGCAGAACATGGCGCGGGCCTCGTCGAACCAGCAGTCTTTGGAAAACGCGTGGTCGGGGTGGTCTTCGCGGAACAGGTGCAGGTCGCACAGCGCGTACCGGTCGCGGAACAGTTTCCAGATGTCGTCGTCGAGTTTCCAGAGGTGGCGGTAGTGGTGTGGGTACACCACGTCGCGGTGGCGGTTGAGGATGGAGGTGGCGGTTTCGTAGTCGGTGGTGGGCAGCAATCGGTTGACGACATGGGCGCGGGCGCTGTCCCATTCGGGCCAGAGTTTGGCATTCAGGTCGGGAAACATCCGGCCAACGCTGTCGAGCAGGGCGGTTGTCGGGCTTTGGTCGGCCAGTTGGATGGCGCGGCGCTGAAAGCGCAGGCGGGCGCCTTCGACGTTGCGGCGGCGGGCGCGCAGGGTTTTGAGTGCGGCGTCTTTTTCAGGGCTGATGCCGATGTGCCGGCGGGAGAGCTCGGCAAAAGCGCTGTCGGCAGCGGCCCATTCGCGCAGCGTGCGGGCGCGCTTGGTGCGCAGGCGAAGCAGGTAGTACTCGGCAGCCAGGTCGTAGAGCGGGTCGTTTTGGTATTTTTTAAACAGTTTTTCAGCCTTGTCGGCCTTTCCGCCTTTGAAATGGCGGTAACCTTTTTTCATGGGATGCGCGCAGGATGCGAGCAGGCAGGCGAGGGCAACGGCGGCTAAAAAATGGCCGGCGGGGGGCAGGCGTTTTTTCATCTTGTTTGCGGGTAGCGTTTGGATCCGGTTGGAGAAGGTGTGCGGGATGGGAGCGCGGATGACGCGGATTTTTGCAGATTACCGCGGATTTTTTAAAAAAAACAAACAGTGAAAATTCGCAAAAATCCGGGTTGTCCGCGCTCCAATCCTACACCAAATGGTGTACGAGTAGTTAAATGTCCAGATTATTTGGCTTCGATAACAGCGTACACCCGGAATATTTTTTTCCCAACCTGCCAAAACCGGCGGCCTGCTCGAATGCCATTTGCCATTTTGACACGGAAAACACCTCTTGCCCGCCATTTTTACCGAAAAAAAATCGCACCCACTCAACTGGTTATATTTTTGTGCCCCAACCAGCAACCTTCCAACCAGAAACCAGTAACCTTCTAACCAACAAAATGACATACGATAATTTCACGATCAAAGCCCAGGAAGCCATTCTCCAGGCGCAGCAAATTGCCGCCGATTACGGGCAGCAAAATGTAGACACCGCCCATTTGCTCAAAGGCATGCTCAAGGTCGACGATTCGGTAACCGATTTTTTACTTAAAAAAGCCGGCGTCAACCTCGCGCGTTTCGAGGAAGACCTCGATAAGCTCGTTTGGGAAACCCCCAAAGTGGAAGGCGCCGACAAACAATACCTCACCAACGAAGCCAACAAAGCCATCGCCGCTGCAAAAGCCCTGCTCAAGGAGTACGGCGATGAGTACATTTCCCTCGAACTGCTCTTGCTCGGCATCGCCAAAGGCGCCGACAAAACCGCCAAGCTGCTGCGGGCGCAAGGCGCTAGCTTCGACGCCCTCGCCGCCGCCGTGAAAGAACTGCGCAAGGGCCGCAAGGTAACCGAGCAAACCACCGAGCACGTGTACAACGCCCTGCAGAAATACGCCATCAACCTCACCGAACAGGCCGAATCGGGCAAACTCGACCCGGTGATCGGCCGCGACGAGGAAATCCGCCGCGTGCTGCACATCCTCAGCCGGCGGAAAAAGAACAACCCCATCCTCATTGGCGACCCCGGGGTGGGCAAAACGGCCATCGTCGAGGGTATCGCCTGGCGTATTTTCCGCCAGGACGTGCCGGAAAACCTGCAATCGAAAAAAATCTACTCGCTCGACATGGCTGCGCTCATCGCCGGCGCCAAGTACAAGGGCGAATTCGAGGAGCGCCTCAAAGCCGTCATCAAGGAGGTAGTCGACTCCGATGAGCGGGTTATCCTGTTCATCGACGAAATTCACACCCTCATTGGCGCCGGAGGCGGCCAGGGCGCCATGGATGCGGCCAACATCCTCAAGCCCGCGCTGGCCCGCGGCGAACTGCGCACCATCGGCGCCACCACGCTCGACGAGTACCAGAAGTTTTTCGAAACCGACAAAGCACTCGAGCGCCGCTTCCAGAGCGTGTATGTCGACGAGCCTTCGATGGAAGACACCATTTCCATCCTCCGCGGCCTGCGCGAACGCTACGAGAACTACCACAAAGTGCAAATCCTCGACGAAGCGGTGATATCCGCCGCAGAGCTCTCGCACCGCTACATCAGCGAGCGCAAACTGCCCGACAAGGCCATCGACCTCGTTGATGAGGCCGCCGCCAAACTGCGCCTGGAACTCAACTCCGTGCCCGACGAGGTGGACGAGCTCGAACGCCGCCTGCGTCAGCTCGAGATCGAACGCGAAGCCATCAAACGCGAAAACGACGAGCGCAAACTCTCGGTGATGAACAAGCAGATCGAGGAACTGCGCGAAAAACTGGACGCCCTGCGCAGCAAGTGGCAGTCGGAAAAAGAGATCGTGGAGGCCATTCAAAACTGCAAACTCCGCATCGAGGAGCTGCAGCTGCAATACCAGCGCGCCGAACGCGAGGGCAACTTCGAACTGGCGTCCAAACTGAAATTCAACGACATCCCGGCCCAGGAAGCCATGCTGCGCGCGGCCGAGGAAAAACTCGCCGAACTGGCGCCCGAAAACCGCATGACCACCCAAACGGTCACCGCCAACGACATCGCCGAAGTGGTGGCCCGCTGGACGGGCATCCCGGTGTCGAAAATGCTCCAGTCGGAGCGCGAACGGCTCCTCAACCTGGAAGCCGAGTTGCACAAACGCGTGATCGGCCAGGATGAAGCCGTGACGGCGGTGTCTGACGCCATTCGCCGCAACCGGGCCGGGCTGAGCGACCCCGACAAGCCCATCGGCTCGTTCATCTTTTGCGGCCCCACCGGCGTGGGCAAAACCGAGCTGGCCAAAGCCCTGGCCGAGGTGCTGTTCGACGACGAAAAGGCCATTACCCGCATCGACATGTCGGAATACCAGGAGCGGCACTCCGTGAGCCGTCTGGTAGGGGCCCCGCCCGGCTACGTGGGCTACGACGAAGGCGGCCAACTGACCGAGGCTGTGCGCCGGCGCCCCTACGCCATCGTCTTGCTCGACGAGATCGAAAAAGCGCACCCCGACGTGTTCAATATCCTGCTGCAAATGCTCGACGACGGCCGCCTGACCGACAACAAGGGCCGCACCGCCAATTTCAAAAATACGGTGATCATCATGACCTCCAACCTGGCCAGCGACCGTATCATGGAAGTGTTCGAAGACTACCAGGAGGTGCCCGAAAAACGCCGGCACGAGCTGATCGACACGGCTAAAAGCGAGGTGCTGGATGCCCTGCGCGGCCACTTGAGGCCCGAGTTTCTGAACCGCATCGACGAGGTGATCGTGTTCCATCCGCTGCAAAAAGACCAGGTACGGCTGATTCTCGACATCCTCATGGCCGACGTTCGCCACATGCTCGAACGGCAAGAACTTGCACTCGAACTGACGCCGGCCGCCGCCAAATCACTGGTCGACCAGGGCTTCGACCCGCAGTTTGGCGCCCGCCCGCTCAAGCGCACCCTGCAGCGCGAACTGGTCAACGAACTGGCCAAACACGTGCTGGCGGGCAACTACGTCAAAGGCGACACCATCCTGATCGACGCCGACGGCGCCGGGCTGTTTTTCGGCCGGAAGTCGGTGATGGAGGGGAAAGAAGTAGTAACGAAACGGCTGGAGGTGTAACGCCGACGGTTCGTCGGCGGGAAAAAAGCCCGGACAGTTCAGCAAACTGTCCGGGCTTCAATTTCAGCGCCAGCCTGCTGATTATGAGCCGAGGCGCAAAACCATATTCCACACCATGGGCGATCCACATTCCGAATATGAACTCCCGGAAGGCGGGGAAAATGAAAATCCAACTTTCATTTTCCCCGCCCACCGCCGCCAATTTCTCCAAGGCGCCGCCCTGCTCGCCATCGCCAACATTTGTTTTTCCGGCAAAGCCGTGCTGGTCAAACTACTGTACCGCGAAGCCCTCGACGTGCCCACGGTGCTGGCCTTGCGCATGTTGTTTGCCTTACCGTTTTACGTCGGCATCGCGGTGTATTTGCACCGGCGCACGGCCAATGTGCGGCTTACCGGGCGCCAGTGGCTGGCCATCAGCGGCTTGGGCATTTTGAGTTATTACGTGTCGAGCATGCTCGATTTTTGGGGGCTGCAGTATGTGACGGCCAGCGTCGAGCGGCTCATTTTGTACACGTATCCCACGATGGTGCTGCTGTTGTCGGCGGTGTTTTTAAAAAAAAAGGTGACCCGCACGCAACTGCTCGCCCTCGCGCTCACGTATGCGGGCATCGTGCTGGCTTTCGCTGCCGAACAAGGGTTGGGCAGTCAGCGGAATGTGTGGCTGGGCGGCGCGTTGGTGTTTGCCTGCGCGTTCACATACTCGTTTTACGTCGTGTTTACCGGCGAATACGTGCACCGGGTGGGTACGGCCAAATTCACCTGTTATGCCGTGCTGGCCGCCACGGCGCCCGCGCTGCTGCAATCGCAGTGGCACAACGGCCTCGACCTGTTCGGCTTCAATGCGCAGGTGTACCACCTGTCGGTGTGGCTGGCGGTAGTGGCCACAGTGGTGCCTACCTTTCTGATCGTGGAAGGCATCCGGCTGATCGGGGCCAACAACTCGGGCATCATTGGTTTTGTCGGACCTGTAGCGACGATTTTTCTGGGCTATTGGTTTTTAGGTGAGCCGGTGACGGTGTTGCAACTGGCGGGTACGGCAGTGGTGTTGGCGGGAGTGGGGTTGTTGTCGTGGCGGGCGGGGGAGTAGGGGCGTATTTGCTAAAATTTAACCCCGCGAATTCCGGGAACCCCGCGATTTTCCGGTTTTTTGCGCCGTCATGCCCATGCTCCAACTGCGCATCTGCCGCGCCGGCACCGCAATTTTTCTGCTCGCCGTTTGCGCTGCCGCCAGCTGCCAACGCCCGCCCCTTTTTTCCCTGCAACCCGCCGATAGCCTGCACTCCGGCCGCTTCTGGACCATGCTCGGCGCCGGCACCGCGACCTACGCCGCCACCATGACGGGCTTGTACCAGGCCTGGTATGCCGACTACCCGTCCGGGCGCTTCCACACGGTGAACGACGCGGACCAATGGAACCAGATGGACAAAATGGGGCACTGGCTCATGTCGTACAATGAAAGCCGCTGGGTGTACGGCGGTGCGCGCTGGACGGGTTTGCGCCCGCGTACAGCGGCCTGGCTGGGCTTCGCCGGCGGACAGTTTATCCAAACCTCGCTCGAGGTGTTCGACGGTTTTTCGAGCCAGTGGGGTTTTTCCTGGAGCGATGTGGGGTTCAACCTCCTGGGCTCGGGCATGTTCCTGGGCCAGCAACTAGCCTGGGGCGAGCAGCGGCTGGTGATGAAAATGAGCGCCTGGCCGGTGCGGTACCCCGCGACGCCCGTTTACCCGAGTCAGCCCGCCGGCAGCATGGCTGCCACCACGCTGGAGCAGCGCGCCCACGATTTGTACGGTGCCGGGCCGGTCAGCTTGTTTTTGAAAAATTACAACACCCTGGTGGTCTGGGTTTCGGTAAATCCGGCGGCTTTTTTGCCCGAGCGCCCGGCCTGGCTGCCGCCCTGGCTCAACCTGGCGGTGGGCATGGGCGCCGACAACCTTTTCGCCGGGCAGGGCTACGCCTGGCAGGCCGATAAAAACTGCGTGGGCCCCGGCTGCCTGACGTACCGCCTCGACCCGGAGCAGTACCCGCGCACGCGGCAGTTTTTTTTGTCGGCCGACATTGATTTTACGCGCCTGGGCGTAAAAAACCGGTTTTTGCGCAGCCTGCTGGGCGTGGTCAATATTTTGAAATTTCCGGCGCCGGCGCTGGAGATGACCAGCCGTGGCAGGCTGCGATTTCACCCGGTTTATTTTTGATTGGGATGGGATTGCGATGGGATAGGAGCGCGGAGGACGCGGATTTTTGCGGATAGCCGCTGATTTTTTTAAACACACAGGATCAGCAGGACACATAGATTCATCTTTTCGAAATGGTGGCTCCTATGTGTTCTACTGCTCCTGTGTGTTTTAAAATACCAATCCGGCGTCAGCCGGAAAATCAGCGGCTATCCGCAAAAATCCGTGTCATCCGCGCTCCCATCTCGTCGCCGCTCCCATCTCATCGCGCTCCTATCCCAACGCGCTCGTACCACCCACTCAGCATCGAATTTTTTAATCTTCCATCGACATTTTTCTGATTAAGTTTGTGGCCCAAAGCATCGAAAACCGGGGGTAGTGTATCTTGTACAGGTTTTATACCTCCCTTTTAATCCGTTTTTACCTGATTCTCTCACTCACCACAATCTTAATCTGCTATGCGCATCCCGAACATTTTGCCGATGCTGCTGCTGGCATTTTCTATGTCTGTAGCCGCTCAAACCGGTCCTTGCGAAATTTACAACCTCGTTGTGGAAACCGGCCCCTGCAACAACGACGGCACCTACGCCGTCAAATTGAATTTTCAAGTTGAAAACCCTACCAGCGACAAATTCGATCTGGTGGGCAACGGCCAGGTCCTCGGCACGTACTCGCTGAACGATCTGCCGCTGACCATCAACCATTTTCCCAACGTCGGCTCGACGGGCTATGTGAAAGTTTGTATAGACGACAATCCGAATTGTTGTCGCATCAAACAATTCGTGGCGCCGAATTGCAACACCACTGGCCCCTGCGAGATTTACGACCTGACCGTCGACAACGGTCCCTGCAACAGCGACGGCACCTACACCGTCAAGGTAAATTTTAAAGTTTCGAATGCCACCAACGACTTGTTCAATCTGGTGGGCAATGGCCAGGTCATCGGCACGTACAAACTCAGCGAGCTGCCCCTGACCGTCAAACTGCCCAATGTTGGCCCGACCGGCTACATCAAAGTTTGTATCAACGACAACCCGAACTGCTGCCGCATCAAAGAGTTCGCAGCCCCCGATTGCAACACCCTCGACCCCTGCAAGATTACCGACGTAAAACTAGTGACCGGCGACTGTATGCCGGGCGGCCAGTACAAACTGACACTCAATTTTAAAGCGACCAACCCCGGCAGCGACTTTTTCGAACTCTGGACCGGCGCCGGCGTTTCCCTTGGCAAATTCCCCCTCAGCCAACTGCCGCTCAGCTTGCCCTTCCCCTGGGGCGGCGGACCGGTCGACAAGATCAAAATTTGCATTGCCGGCAACCCCGACTGCTGCACCGTCGCCGAAATTCAGGCGCCGCCCTGTTTCAACCCCTGCCGCATCGAAAACCTGCGTGTAGAAACCGGCAAATGCACCTCCGACAGTACCTATGAAGTGTGGGTGAAGTTTCAGCAAGCGGCCACTTCGCCCGTCGATTCCTTCGACGTGTGGGCCGGCAACGGCGCCTACCTGGGCCGGTTCGCTACAGCCAACATGCCCATTTATTTTGAAAAATTCCCCTGGGGCGGCGGCTCGGTCGACGCCATCAAAGTTTGCGTCAGCAACAGCTGCTGCCGCACCAAGTCGTTCAACGTACCCGAATGCCTGGCGCCGCCCTGCGGCATCAACGATCTGAGCGTGAAAGTGGGCGGCTGCACGACGCCGAAGTCGTACAAACTGCAGCTCAATTTTATCCTGGCTGCACCCACGCCGGCCCCGGTCAAATTCAATGTATACGCCGACAACGGCGATTTGCTGGGCACGTACAGCACGGCTGATTTGCCCGTCGGCATCAATTTTCCCTGGAATGGCGACAAAACCGACGCCTTGAAAGTGTGCCTGCTGAACGCCGACGGCAAGGAATATTGCTGTAAAGTGATCCAGTTCGACGCGCCCGATTGTGTCGGCGTTACTTGCGGCATTTTTAACCTGGAAGTCAAAACCGGGCAATGCACCGGCGCCGGTACCTACGAGGTGTGGATCAATTTCCAGACGCCGGCGGCCAGTTTGAGCAAATTCGGCGTGTGGACGGGCACGGGCAAATTCCTCGGCTTTTTCACGCCCGCCGATCTGCCGATTTATATTAAAAACTTCCCGGCCAGCGGTAAGAGCACCGACAAGGTGCTCATCTGCTTCGGCAGCGCCTGCTGCGAAACCAAGGAGTTCAATGCGCCGGATTGTGCCGGCCAACCCTGCGATATCGTCGATTTGAAAGTGGATGTCGGCGACTGCACGTCCGACAGCACCTATAAAATTGCGATCAATTTCCACCTCAGCAACCCGACGCCCGGCACGAACCTGCCCTTTGTGGTGTATTCCGCCAGCGGGAAAGCCTTGGGCACTTTCACTATCGCCGACCTGCCTGTCACCATCCTGAATTTCCCCTGGAACGGCAATTCTGTGGATGCGGTAAAAATTTGCGTCGGCAGTCCGAACTCCAACGCGTTTTGCTGTAAAGTACAGGAATTTAAAGCGCCGGCCTGCCTGGGCGACCCCTGCGGGATTTTTGACCTGAAAGTGGAAACAGGGCCTTGCAACGACAACGGGACCTACCAGATTTGGGTCAATTTTAAAACGACTTCCCTGGCCGGCGGCTTCAGCGTGTGGGCCGGCAACGGCGCTTTTCTGGGTACCTTTTCCGTCAGCGCCCTACCGATCCACATTAAAAACTTCCCGGGCAGCGGCAACGCCGTCGACGCCGTGAAGGTTTGCTTGCTGACCACCACGGCTGGTACGCCCGTCTGTTGCCGCACCAAGGAGTTCAAAGCGCCCGATTGCACGGGCAACCCCTGCGGATTGGCCGACCTGACCGTGAAAACCGGCGTCTGCACTTCGGACAAAACCTACGAGGTGTGGATTAATTTCAAACTGAACAACCCGACGAACACGACCAAATTTGCGGTGTATGCCAACGGCACACTCTACGGCGAATTCCCGCTGAGCGCCCTGCCGCTGTATATCAAGGATTTTCCCTACAACGGCGGCTCGAACGACGTGGTGAAAGTGTGCATCATCAGCCCGCTCACGGTGCTGTGCTGCGAAACCGTCGAGTTTAAAGTGCCCGACTGCCTGCAAACGGGCCCCTGTGAAATTTACGACCTGAAAGTAGACCCGGGCGCCTGCACCTCCGACAAAACCTACAGCCTCTACCTCGATTTTAAAGTGCATAACCCCAGCGGCGCCACCCACTTTACCCTGTGGGCCAATGGTACCCAACTGGGCACTTACGCCCTGAGCGCCTTGCCGCTGACCATCCAGCAATTCCCCTGGGGCGGCGGTCAGGTAGATGTCGTGAAAGTTTGCCTGGCTACGGCTAATGTGCCGCCCGGCTCCTCCACTTGTTGCCGCACGCTGGAATTCAAAGCGCCGGATTGTATTTTGAAACACTGCGACATTGTCGACCTCAAGGTGGAAACCGGCCCCTGCAACGACGACGGCACTTACCAGGCCTGGGTCAAATTCTCGGTGAACAATCCGCCCGCGCTTTCCACCCACTTCGGCGTGTGGGCCAACGGCAAATTCCTGGGCTTTTTCCCGCTAACCCAGCTGCCGCTCTCCGTCCCGCATTTCCCGACCGACGGCGGCCCGAACGACGTGATCAAAGTTTGCCTGTCCAATTCCGGCGCCATCGCCTGTTGCGAAACGCTGGAGTTTCCGGTGCCTGACTGTGTGCCCGGAAGCGCCTGTAAAATTTACGATGTGCAGGTGGGTGTGGGCGACTGTCACAACGACGGTACGTATCAGATCAAGGTTGACTTTAAAGTCGACCATCCCGGCAACGATTTCTTCGAACTTTGGGCGGGCAACGGCAAATACCTGGGCTATTTCAAACTGGCCGACTTGCCGATGATCCTGAACAATTTCCCGGCCAGCGGCCACAGCGTCGACGTGCTCAAAATTTGCATCAACGACAACCCGAACTGCTGCAAAACGGTGGAATTCAAAGCCCCCGACTGCGCGGTGACCGGCTGCGAAATTACCAACCTGAAGGTGGAAACCGGCGACTGCAATGCCGACGGTACCTACCACGCCTGGGTCAACTTCCAGGCCGTGACCACTACGGCGAACGCCAAATTCGGCCTCTGGGCCAACGGTAATTTCATCGGCAATTTTGCCCTGACGGATTTGCCGGTGCACATCGAGCACTTCCCGACCGACGGCGGCCCGAATGATGTGGTGAAAGTGTGCATCCTGAATCCGGACCCGGCGTCCTCGCCTTTGTGCTGCAAAACCCTCGAGTTCAAAGTGCCGGATTGCGCCAGCCATCCTTGCGAAATTGTCGATCTGACGGTGAAAACCGGCGACTGCAACGACGACGGCACCTACCACGCCTGGATCGACTTCAAGGTGAGCAACACCACGCCCACCGGCCTGTTCTTCGCCGTGTGGGCCAACGGCAAGTTTTTGGGCAGTTTCCCGCTCACCAACCTGCCCTACCACATCGAGCACTTCCCGACCGACGGCGGCCCGAACGACGTGGTGAAAGTGTGCCTGGTGACACCCAACGCTACGCAACCGCTGTGCTGCAAATCCAAAGAGTTTGCAGTGCCCGATTGTCCGAGCGTCGATTGCAAGATTTACGACCTGCAGGTGTTGACGACGGCTTGCCTCTGCGGCCAGTTCTTCGCGGTGGTCACTTTCGAGCATAAAAACGGCGGCAGCGCCGGCTTCGACATCGTGGGCAATGGCGTCAACTACGGTACCTTCGGCTACGACAAGGTGCAACCCATCCTGCTCGGCCCGCTCAACGGCGATGGTCTAACCAAATATGAATTCGTGGTGCGCGATCACAACCACCCCGACTGCCACGACGCCGTGGATGTGGGAATTGTCGATTGCACGCCGCAAGTACAAGCTTCCGGCAGCCCGGCCGGCAAACTGGCTTTGTCGCCCAACCCAACGGCCAACTGGCTGACGGTAACGGCCCAGCTGACGGATGGCATCGCCAACGGACAGGCAACGGTTGAAATCCGCCATGCCGACGGCCGCCTGGCGCGCACTGTGGTAGTGCCCAATGCCGGGGCCTTCCAGCTCGACGTCAGCGAATTGCCCGCCGGCTTGTACCGCTTGTCGGTTCAAACGGCAGGCGCCCGACTCGACAGCACGTTCGCTAAACAATAAGCAATTTGATGTGTCTCGAACGCCGATGTTCGAAAAACGATGGGCAGCGCGATCTTTCCGCGCTGCCCTGTTTTTTACTATAGATAAAGAAACATGAACCGTCCTTGAGGGGGCTATGCGGCAAGCCTGTCACCAATTTTCGAGATTCAGTGCTTCGATGCGATCAAAATGGTGGTCTCTGGTGGACAGGATGAGTTCATATAGCATGGCGATCGCTGCAATCCAGGATTGAAATTTGGGAGCATACCTGATCGATTCGATCGATATTTGTTTGCAT
>CAZVZH010000042.1:13527-27569 GCA_964630705.1 uncultured Saprospiraceae bacterium
CCAGGATTGAAATTTGGGAGCATACCTGATCGATTCGATCGATATTTGTTTGCATCTTACTGGAATTAAAGGCACCGTAGTACAACTCACCTATAGTGATTGCAGATAGAAAAACCTCGGTGGCTTGGCTGATTTTGTCAATGACTGATTGGTCGCCGCCAAAAAGTGCGATGACAATATTGGAATCCAGTAAATATCTACCGCTCATCTGTGTCAATTTGCCTGGTATCCTTCAAAAAGGCCTCAAACTCTTTGGTATCGGTGGCGTCAAACGCACCTGCGAATTGCAAAATTCCTTTTGGTTTTCTACCGCTCGAAATCCCTAGCATGGAATTTATGAACTCTAAAAGTTTCATTTGTTGAACCAAAGACATTTCACTTAAAGCCTTGATAATCGATTTTTGAATTTCAAGTTTGCCCATATGGTACATCCTTTATTGACCGCTAATATAACAGTTTTCGAGGTCTAACAGCTTAGTGTACTGGCAAAAACGCGGGCTACGTGAAATTGCGTGTTATCCTGTTACTTGCTAACATCCCGGCTCAATCCGGCAAACGCAGCACCGCTTTTTTGCCTCCATACAGCCGAAAAATGCCGAAAATGATTCTGGAAAGCAGCTGCTGAACTTCCTCAGCTGTGGGATGCGGTTCTAACCGAATGGCTGCCCGTGTTTCCTGCAATTCAAAACCCATATTTTTCAATTCAGCCCGACCGCCGGCGTCGGTGTGGAGGTGCAAAGCTTGCCCCCTTGTCTGGACAAGGTTTAGGCGCAGGCCTTGGTCGGTTTTAAAAAACTCGAAGCGAAGGTACTCGTGTTCGAACTCCAGCTCGAACCGGTGAAGATGGCCGGAGAGTAGTTGTTCCAGGCAGGCGTTGAGGCGTTTGGTTTGGGGCCTTGGAGCCGGTGTTTCCGCCTGAAGTTGCGTTAGCTGGGACTCGTAGGCCTTCGTGTGTTCGGAAATCAGATGGTGTTGGTTTGGGCCGGCAATGTTTTTCATCCAATCGATATGCTTCCGCAGGGAGTCGATTTTATCGTGGTTGGGGTTTTTGAGGTTTTGCAAAACGCGCAGTTGTTCACGGGTATGGGTCAGCGCTTCCCGGTATGCTTCAGCGGCCAGAAAGCCCCCCTCGGCAACGCTGGATTGCAGTTGCTCCTGCAAGAAATCGAGTTCTTGCTGCCAGGATTCGAGTAGGGTTTGCAGTTCGGGTTTCATGTAAGTAGTGGTGGACTGGAATGGCGGCTTACGCGAGTGAAAATAGCCAAAAAGCGTCGGTGGGAGCGCTTTTTTACAGGGTTTTATAACTCAAGCGGGACGATGAAATGCGAGGTAATGTTGGTACTGATAGTGAGGTGCAGCTTGCGCGGCCGCGCTTTTGAGTTGGAAGCCGGGCTGAGGCTCCATCCGAACAGCATTTCTTTATCTTGGATGTTAATCAGTACGGGAAACATTTGCAACCGGTAATTTTTCGAGTGCTGGCGGTTGTTGATGTCGAGGTAGCTGGCTGAAAACTCGAGCATTTGGAGTTTTCGAATGGCATCCAGCAAAGCGTCTTTGCGGGTAGAGAATGAAGCATCGGGGTAATGGCAGATGCGAATCAGGATATTGCACAGGGCGTGGATGTAGTTGCCCGGCAAGGCAAATTGAACCGGACTTTTTTCCATATTGACCGGCAGGCAAAACTCGGCGTATTGATCGTGGGGTTCTTCCCGGAAGCAGTTTTGAAACAGCACCGTTTGTAAGTCGGCATTGTAAGTGGCTTGGGTTGGGATAGTGAGCGCGCCGAAACGTTGGGTGCCGACCAATTGTTCGGGGCTGAATTGCCAGGAGATTTTCAGGTCTTTGGCGGCGCCGAGCCCGATGTTGGATGCGACTATTTGAACGGTCAGGGGAAGGCTGTCGGCGATACCGCTGAGGTCGATATCACTGCAGGAGACGGGTTGTTCCTGATAGCGGATGCGAAAAGCGGCTTGTTCAGGTTGGAACACCAGATCGGGCCGGTACGTGCGCTCGTTTTGTTTGAGCAGGATGACCAGCGTGGCCAGCGAAATAAAAGAAGCGATGATGGTTGCGAAGTTGCGCAACAAGCCGGTCCAGGCGGCGAGGTTTTTGAACGGTTTACGGCGCGTTTTTTTCTCGGGTTGCGGCTGTTCGGTTTCCATGTGTGGTGCGCGAATTTGATGGTTACGGCCCCAAAAATATGGATTAAGCTACGCTTGTCACGGGTTTGGCCTGGAAACATGAATCTTGTAAATCAGGGGCTAAACTGCCAACGGAAGTATCCTGCTGAACAAAACAACTCCGCGGCAATCCGCTCACATTCGCGTCGTCCGCGCTCCTATCCCGCTTGATTGGCGGAGAAGAACTGGACGCGGATTTGAGCGGATTGCCGCGGATTTGGCGGGAGGCCGGCTGTTTTGTTGTAGGCTAAAACGTTGCCTTTGGATTGGCTGGACACCCATTTCTATGGCGATACAGGTCAATTTCGGTTGCCTGGCCGGCGCTGGAGGTTTTGGCGTTTGGCGCGGGCTTCCTGGAGTTTGACCAGGAGGCGTTCGCGGAATTCGCGTTCGGCGCTGGGCAGTTTGGCGATCTTGCGCAGGGGCAGCACCTTGCGCAGTTTTTGGTAGAGGTCTTTTTCCAGGTCGAGGTCGCGTTGTTTCAGTTCGAAATGGCGGCGTACCTGTTCTTCGACCTCGTTGTCGCTCATGGCGTCGAGTTGTTTGCGTGGGCGCAGGTCGTCTTGCATCTGGCTGCGGTTGTCGAGGTACTCGTTGTAGATGGGCCAAAATGCCTGGGCTTCTTCGGTGGTCAGGCGGAGCACTTCGGTGAAGATGGCGATGCGGTAGGCGTTGAGCCGTTCGTCGCGCCGGTCGGGGTCGGGCTGGGCCCAGGCCGCTGCGGCGGCGAACAGGATTATGAACACGGTGAAAAAATGGCGCTTCATGGCGTGACTAGTATGTTTGGTGAACACAGGTGGATCATGGTGGCTTAAAGGAGTTCGCGGAGTTCTTCGTCGGTCAGGTCGCGGAGCAGGTTGTCGAGGTCTTCGGGTCGGAGTTCAATTTCAGGTTCGGCGCTGGGGCGTTCGGGGTTGGTTGGCAGGCTGATGGCCGGGAGTTTTTCGGCGGGTAGTGCGGCTGCCAGTTGTGCCGGATCGAGTTCCATGAGGTTGTCGAACAGGTAGGCTTCGGCGTCTTCGGCGGTGACGGCGTTGGCAGCCATTGCGTCGACCTCGGCAGCGGCCGGGCGGAAGTACCACCAGGCGGCCAGGGCCAAGGTGAGCATGCCGGCCAGGGCCAGGGCGGTACGGGGGCGCCACCAGCGCTCGAGGAATTGCCACAGGCTAGGCCGTTCGGGCGCGGGTGCGGGCCGGCGTTTGGCGCCAATGGCGTCGAGTTGGCGGAACACTTCGTTTTCGAGTCCGCTGAAGTAGCCTTCCGGCACTTGGAAGCCGGCGCCGGCTTTTTCTTTGAGCGATCCCAGGAGCGGGGCTTGTTCGTTCAATTCGTCGAGCAAGGGATCTTTCTTTTTCATAATTTTCAGTTTTGCAGGTATTCAGAGTTGGTCCGCTTCGCGGAAATAGTTTTCGATTTTTTTTACGGCGTGGTGAAACGACGCTTTGAGGGCGCCGGTGGAGGTGTCGAGTACGGCCGACATTTCCTCGTAGGGCATTTCCTCGTAGTAGCGGAGGTTGAACACCACCCGTTGTTTGTCGGGCAGTTGGGCAATTGCGTCCTGGAGCCGTTGCTGCAGGGCATCGCCGTCGAACCAGGTATCGGCGCGGAGGCGTTGGCTGAGCGCGTTTTCGCCCTCGTCAATGGAGTTGGTTCGGCGGCGCGAGCGGTTTTGCAGGAAGGTGATCGATTCGTTGGTGGCGATCCGGTAGAGCCAGGTGTAGAGTTTGGATTTGCCTTCGAATTGCAAAATACCCCGGTAGATTTTGATAAAGGTATTCTGCAGCACGTCGTCGGCGTCTTCGTGTACCAGTACCATCCGGCGGATGTGCCAGTACATGCGCTCTTTGTACGTAGCCATCAGGAGCCGGAAGCCGCGTTCGAAACTGTGTTCCGCGCGCAGGAGCTGGAGGATCTGATCGTCTGAAGCGGGTGGTTGGTTGGTTGCCTTGGCCTGCAAGTCCGTTCGTATTTGTGGTATGAGACGGGGGAAGTTAAGAAAGGTTTAAGGTTCGGTTAAAAGAAGTTGGGTGGCAGGGTGGGCAGGCTTTTTGAAAAATGGCTTTGGGGCAGTAGTATTGCCAGGTGGCGGTTCGCCTGATCCTCGCTACGGCAGCGTCGGCTTCCGTCTGGTCAGGACCCATTAACCCTCTGGCTCTTTTACCCTTTTACTCTTTTTGCGCTGGGCGCGCCCTTTTTTTGCCTTGTGCCGAACCGTCGGCATGATTTGAAGTCATGCCGAGGCTACGCTAAGAAATCCGGTATTTTATAAAATCACATAGCGGCGACATCCTAAAATGCCACCGCTACGCGGGTTCTCCCCGAAAACGCCTCGGGGTATTTGCTACATAAATGTCGCCGATAGGCGGCTTGTAGGTTTTGGTCGATAATCAAGGGTTGCATCCGGAATCGATTGTTTGGAGAGGTTTGGGCCGATCAAACGACCTGTATTATACCTCCGAAGCCATCGGTTCCTGCACAACTTTCATCAGCAGTTGCTCAGGTAAATCGACAATGGCGTAAGCGACGCCGTTTTTATCCGCAAACTCGACCAAATACAATGCGTCGTCAAGCACTTCGACGACCGTACCTATGGCGCCTTGTTGCAGCTTCTCCTCGGGAATGGCGTTTTTCAGAACAACGACATCCAACAACTGAATTTTCATACCGTCTGTGTGATTAGGTCAAAACAAAGCAGGTCGTTAATCTTGGGACAACTTCTGTTCTCAGGATAATCCAACCGGTGCGCACCCAAGCATATTTTTCTTGATTGGTCATGAAAAAATCTACTTGGTAAATTTTTCCCGAACCTATTCTCTTTTATCAAGATCGCTTCTTCGGTGCTTACTGCGTTTAAAATTGCAGCCTTCAAAATAAAGAAGTTTTTAGAAGTAATGCTCAATGCAGCGGCAAATACCCTTGCCTTATGTTTTCCCGCTTTATGTTCGGGGTTGAGGCAATACTCCAATAGCTTGCGATCATCGACATACGCATGTTCAGCATTGGGTAGTTTCATAATTTTATTTTACCCATTCCCTTTCCCCAACTCCCGGTTCAACATCCAATGCACCCCATACCGGTCGATCAGCATCCCAAAATGCGCGCCCCAAAAAGTATCCTCCAGGGGCATGAGCACCTGGCCGCCCTCGGCCAGCCGGTTGAAGATGGTTGTCTGTTCCTGGGCGTTGTCGAGGTTGATGCTGAGCTGGACGATATTGCCCGGTTGCGTCGGTTGGTCGGGCATGCTGTCGGAGGCCATGAAGTAAATGCCCTCGGCTTTGAATTCGGCGTGCATCACCAGTTGCCCGTGCTCCGGAGCGCTTTCCATGGGGCTTTCGGCAAAGCGGTTCATGGAAATGATTTCACCATTGAGGCAATGTTTGTAAAAATGGAGGGCTGCTTCGCAGGTGCCAGGGAAAATCAAATAGACGTTGAGTTGTTTCATTGAAAATTTGCTTTGAATAGGGTAGTGTAGGAAGGTGCATATCTGGTGCTCAGGGGAGGTGTTCAGCCGGTTGCCAGGCGGGAAGCAGGCCAGATTTTACTCCTGCGGCATAGCGTTGGCATCCATCCAAAAAACTTCCCAGATATGCCCATCCAGGTCGCTGAAACTCTGGCTGAACATAAAACCGAGATCGGAGGCTGGCCGGTTTTTAGTGGCGCCGGCAGCCAGGGCTTTTTGAAAAAAGGAATCGACGGCCGCTTTGCTTTCCAGTTCGAGCGCAACGAGTACTTCGGTCGACTGGTGCGCGTCGGCTAAAGCCTTGTCGGTGAACGACTGAAAAAAGGGCTGGGTCAGCAGCATGGCAAAGCATTGCTCGCTGATAATCATGCAGATCGCTTTGTCGTCGGAAAACTGTTCGTTGAAGGCGAAGCCCAGGCGGGCAAAAAAACTGCGGGTTTTCTGCAGGTCGTGCACCGGCAGATTGATAAATGTTTTCATAGCTTAAGTAAAATCATGGATGGTAGTGGGAGCCCTCAGGCAGCCTGGCGCGCCCGGCGCCGGCTGGGTGGGCTGGGTGGGCTGGGTTGCGCCGGCAGGTTTTGGCGGAACATATCGAGCTGCCCGTTTTGCGCGACCAGCTCAAGCAGGCGGGCGTATTTGAGTTTGAACTTGCTGTTTGTGCGCAAGGTAATCAGCTTGGCCAGTTCGAGGGAGAGGTAAAAATCCTCTACCGGCTCGCCGGGGCGGGGCCGTTTGGCAAAATCGCGCAGGGCTTGCGGCCGGCGAATCCCGTCGGGAAATTCATACAGGTCCTTCATCCAGCGCCGCATTTGCGGACCGTATTGCAGGGCCGGCAGGCGTAGTACCTGATATAAATTGGATGCCGCGACGACCTTTGTACCGTATTTGCTTTCAAAAACGTGCAATTCCATGGCTGTTGTGTTGTTTGTAAATGTGTTTTGTTTTAAAAGCCGCTACAAAAATAAACGATTTGTTTTTAAATACAAATAATTTTGTTTTTATTTTTTTAAAATAAGTTGTTTTTTTTGAGCACTCTTGCATTGGCGTCGGCGAGGCTCTATCTGCAACGCCAAATTTGGCAATGCGCCGATTGTTTGGCCGGCCCCGTCTCTGCAGTTTTTATATTTGCCCGCTCTTGTACTCGTTCACCTAACAACTTATCCGCTATGAAATACCGCTACCTACTGTTCATTTGCCTGCTCGCCGGCGTTCAAATGGTTTCGGCCCAACGCTTGGTCCGGCATCCGGGCAAACCAGTTACGCCCAACCACCTGCTCCAGCCCGCGCCCGCCCGCATGGCGGCTACCGGCCTGGAAACGCAGCCCGCGACAACCCCGGCTATCCCGCTGGCCAACAACACGCTGCGCTCCACTCTGGAGGAAGAAGTGGCCGGCAATACCACCTACGACCTCCAGTCGAACGGCTCCGAATCGGCTCGTCTGTACGTATGGCCCAGCGGCGAAGTGAGCGCGGTATGGCCCTTCTCCAGCTCGGCCGACGGCAGCGGCTGGCCCGACCGCGGCACTGCCTACAACCGCCGGACAGACTGGCTGCAAAATATCCAGCCCACCGCGCGCATCGAAGCCAACAACCTGCGCACCGGCTTCCCGAGCTACGGCGTGACGGCCGACGGCGCCGAACTGATCGTGTGCCACCGCTCCAAAGCCGGCGGCGGTTTTCAGCTACACAGCCTGCGCCGCACAGGCGGCGCCGGAGCCTGGACGGAAGCCGACATCCCGACTGTCGTGCCCAAAGGCAAACTCTGGGGCAAAATGGCCATCGACGGCAACACAGTACACGTCATTGCTATCTCCACCCCGCCTGGCGGCGCCACCTTCGGCGACCTGTACCGCGGCATGAGCGGCCACCTGCTCTACTCGCGCTCCAAAGACGGCGGCCTCAGCTGGGATATTACCGACGGCATCATCCCCGGCATCGACAGCACGGCTTTCGCCCAAATACAGGCCGACAAATACTGCATCGACGCTCGCGATGGCACGGTAGCTATCGGCATTTTCGACAGCTGGAACGACGCCCAGGTGTTCAAATCTACCGATGGCGGCGACACCTGGGGTACGCCTTTCACGATCTGGGATTTTCCGCTGGTAAAATACGTGACCGACAAGGGCTACACCACGGCCGACCTGGGCGGCGCCGACCCCAACGCGCCCGATTCCCTGGCTATTTTCACCACCGACGGCTCGGCCTCCATCCTGATCGACCTCCTGGGCTACGTGCACGTGTGGGTGGGCGAAACGTATGTGCTCGACAACAATCTGGCCGACGGCGGCTCCAGTTATTACCCCGGCATCAACGGCCTACTGTACTGGAATGAGCTGAACCCGGAGGAATTGCGCGAAATCACCTTCTCCCGCGACTGGAACAACAACGACACCCTCGACATCACCGGCACCTTGCTCGGCTACGGAACCGGCTTGTCGAGCATGCCCACCTCGGCTTCCGACCAGTTTGGCAACCTCTACCTGGCCTACTCGGCCAATGTGGAAAACCTCAACGATTTCCTCGACCAGAATTACAAACATGTGTACACCATGAAATCGCCCGACCTGGGCGTCACCTGGTCCGACCCCGTCGACGTGCACTACCTCGCCGCTGCCGGCATGGATTCGATCATTGCCGACCTCAGCGAAGGCGTGTGGCCCATGGCCTTTAAAAAAGCGGACGGGGCCTTTCATTTTACCTACCAGCGCGATTTTACCCCGGGCTCTGCGGTGCAACTAACCGGGGAGCAGGACGGTTTGTCCGACATGGTTTACCTGGCGCATAGCGACATCGTGGGCACGAAGGCTCCCGCTGCCCCGGCGCTCGAACTGTCCGCCTTTCCCAACCCGGCCGGCCAGCAACTGCAAATCGGCTTCGACTTGCCCGCCTCTGGCCGCACGGTGATCGAATTGATCGACCCAATGGGCCGAGTGGCTTACCGCTCTGCACCGGAAAATTTGCCCGCCGGCCGGCAGTTGCGCACCCTTCAACTGGGCGCCTTGCCTTCGGGCTTGTATGTGCTGCGGCTGCAAAGCGGGGGGCAGATGGGCGTGCGGAAGGTGCTGGTGCGGCAATAAGATCGGGATAGGAGCGCGGACGACGCGGATTTTTGCGGATAGCCGCTGATTTTTAGAAAACACATAGGCACATAGAACACATAGGTTCATCTCTTTGAAAATCATAAACCTATGTGTTCTATGTGCCTATGTGTTTTTTAAAAAATCCCTCCGGCGTCAGCCGGAAAATAAATCGACCCCAATCCGCAAAAATCCGCGTCGTCCGCGCTCCTATCCCGTCACGACGAGGCGTTTTAAACCCCCGGGCTATTTCCTGGAATAGCGCTCAAACGACCAAAGCAGTTTTTCAGGCATACCGCTCCGCCGGGTGGATTGATTTTTGTGCGCAATTCAGGTCAACCTCCAATTGTTCACCCGTACCATCCCTGAATCAATGTGCCGCGTTTCGTCTTTCGCCTTTTTGCTGCTTTGGACGCTCCCATTCCATGTCTTGCACAGCCAAAACCTCACGTTTCAAAAAGTTTTTTCCGATCCTGATCTGAAGGCTGATGCCCGGGGGTTCGACGTGCTGCCTACCGGTACCAGCCAATATCTGGTGGCCGGCCTGACCGATAGCCTGGATGGCGGATTAATGAACCACGGCCTGTTGTTTTTGACTGATTCGACCGGGCAAACGCTCTGGCAAAAACGGTTTTTCGAAGGGGAATACGCCCATCTCATGGAGTCGGTGGAAGCCCCGGACGGCGGTTTTGTCGTGTTGGGGCAAGTGGCCCTGAACGGCAGCGAAATGCAAACCCTGCTGCTGAAAACCGACGCGTCGGGCAATTTGCTATGGAACCTGTGCTGGAATACAGTAACCCTGTTTAACACCAACCAAAAACCTTGGTGGAACCTTCTGGCCTTACCCGACGGATATCTGGTAACCGGTATCCGGAGTGGCGCAACACAGGGTTTTATATTACGGATCGACTTGGCCGGAAACACCCTTTGGCACAAGAGTTACGATTTCAGCCCGGTGGCCGGCTCGGTATCCGGCGATACTTTGTTTGTCGGCGGCCCGGTAGGCACGCGGTATTGTTTTGCCCAAATAAGCCTGACTACGGGTGATGTTTTTTCCGCCGTCCGCCTCATGGGCAACGGCAACGGAGCGGCTGAAAATAGCCGGCTCCTGCCGACTCCGGGCGGTGAATTTTTTCTCCTCGGGCGCGGCGGACTGGCTTTGGATAAAATCTGGTGCGCAAAAATCAACCGCAACGGTCAGGTCATATGGTCCAAATTGTACAGCGAAGCAGCGATGACCCTGACGGCAGCCGGCTTCCAGGCTACGCAGGACGGCGGATTGGTCTTTGCCTGCCGGAAAAGTGCGCCCTCGGCGCCGGTTGCGTTCAAAATCGACGCTTCCGGTTTTCTCGACTGGAGCTATGGTCTGGACACACAGGGGGCACTTTTCCTGCAAAACGTTGTGGAGGAACCCAACGGGCACCTGGTTTTTACCGGCAGCGTCCGCATAGCTGACGCACACCGGGTTTTGCTTTTGCGGACGAACCCTAACGGCTTGGTGGAGGGCTGTTGTTTCCGACCGTTTCCCGTGCTGATTTCCAATTACCCGGTGACTTCGGTTCTGTTTGCACCTGTCGTCGGTTCGTTGCCGCCGCCCGGCCCGAAAGCGCTGACCGTCAAACCAGTATCGCTGAGCGTTGAAGATTTTTGCACGGCGGCGCCCTATACCCAACGGCAAGTGCAACTTTGCCCCGAAGAGATCATCATCATCGGCGGCGTGTTGTACACCGCTCCGGCGATGGTATTCGACACCCTGACCAGTGTCAGCGGTTGTGATTCGGTGGTG
This sequence comes from uncultured Saprospiraceae bacterium, assembly GCA_964630705.1. Classification (GTDB taxonomy): domain Bacteria; phylum Bacteroidota; class Bacteroidia; order Chitinophagales; family Saprospiraceae; genus M3007. The sequence continues at coordinate 24,037 of CAZVZH010000042.1, forward strand.
GAATATACCCTGAGCGTTTATCCGCTTCAAACCCGCAGCGAAACCGTCAATTTTTGTCCGGGCGACAGCGTATGGCTAAACGGGCAATTTTACCACCAACCCGGAATGGTGCTGGATACCCTGCCCGGACCGCTCGGCTGCGATACCGTGGCGACCTATCTGTTGCAATTTGCAAACGCAGGCCAATCAGCCAATATAACCCTCGACTGCCCGGCTTCCGTCACGGTCGAAGCCGGGTTGGGCGCGGATTTCGCGCCGGTATCCTTCGATCCGGCCATTGCCGTGTCCGATTGTGTTTGCCCGGGCATAAGCCTGGTACAAAGCTCGGGCTTTCCCGGCGGCAGCGCCTTTCCAATCGGCACGACGGCGGTTTGTTTTACTGCAGCCGACTCCTGTCAAACTACAGCGAGTTGTTGTTTTGAGGTGACCGTAACCACGCCGCCTCAGGAAGCCTGCGATATCAAATCGATCGGTTGCCTGAAGTACGAGTTGTTACGGATTGCGCAGGATTCGCAGGGGCGCCGGTCGTATCAAATTCGCCTGACGAATAACTGCAATGCCGCGCTGTCATATTTGGCTGTGCAACAACCCGATGGCGTAGTAGCGGCAGGCCCTGCGACTGGCTCGGTGTACGCGGCGCCGGGCGGAAACAACTACCTCGTGCGCAATCCGAATTTTACGCCTTTCTATTCCATCCGGTTTAAACCGCAGGGCCCGGGATTGCAAAACGGGCAGTCCGATATTTTCCAGTATACCCTGCCGCCGCAGTCCGAGCCGCTTTACATCCATGTAGCCGCCAAACTGACTGGGCAAAGCCTGCTGGAAGCGCACCTGAATACCTTCAATTGTCCGGTTGAAAAAGTACCCCTTGCGCAGCCAGCTTTCGACCGCGGTGGCGCGCAGGATGAAACGCGCGGAACATTTCATTTTTACCCAAATCCGGCAACTGGCGTTTTGTTCCTGGACCTCAGCGCCTGGCCCGATCAAGCGCTCCGGGTATTTTTATACACAGCGCAAGGCCAGCTATGCGCATCCTGGCCGTTGCGAGGCGCCCCCGAACCGCAGGCGCTGGAACTGCCGGCAGACCTGGCGAATGGGTTTTATTTTTTGAAAATTGCGGCAGGTGGCGGCGTGTTTGTTGTTGGGCGGGTGCTGCTACACCGGTAAATTCCAGTTGTCCGGGACCCGAAACAAATAAATACTTTTTGAAACAGGGTTTAGGCGTGCGTTAAAAAAATCTGCGGCTATCTGCAAAAATCCGCGTCGTCCGCGCTCCCATCACACTGCGCTATCCCAGCCGGGAAATCTCCAAATAACTCTCGCGCACCGCCGCCTGCAAATCGCGGTAAAGGCCCGGCGTGGCGGCTTGTTTTTCCCGAACGGCTTCTGGTGTGAGCGCCTGCAAAAATCCGGCGACCTGCCCGGCAATATCCCCTTGCTCATCGATAAACCAGCCGGCTGATTGGAACATGTGCCAGTTGTCGCTATCCCGGTCGCCGCAAAACAACAAGGCCCCACCCATCGACACAGCACTCACCGCTTTGGACGGCACGGCAATGTGCGTCCAGGAGCGGCGGAGCGACACCAGGTGTACCTGAATAAAATGCAGTTGGTTGCGGGGCACGCTGTCGACGAGCACCACGCCGGGTTTGCCGGCGGCATAGGCTTTGACGGCCGGCGCCTGGTTGCCGTAGAGGGCCAGCACCAGCAGTTGTTTTGCGGGGTCGATGTGGTCGATGGCGGCGCGCACGAAATCGGGGTTGTGCGGGTCGCCGAGGTTGCCGCAATAGCCGAGAATTGTTTTGTCCGAGTCGTACCACTCGGGCTGCTCGGTCGATTTTTCCAAATGAAAAAACACGCCGCAGGGCAGCAACAGGGTGGGGATGTCGCGGCCGTATTCGCGGCAAAGGTGGGCGGCTTGCCGCGGGCCGAGGGTGATGAGCAGGTCGGGGCGGCCGCGGTAGGTCAGGCGTTTGACGAAGCGGTAAAACGGGTTGTTGGCGCCGATCAGCCCCGTAGCGCTGAACCCTTCAGGAAACAGGTCGAAGGCCCAAAGCGCCCATTTTCGTTTTTTAAAAAAAAGCGCCGCCCAAAAGGGGAGCAACGGCGGGCTGGTAGTGCAGACGATCCAGCTGTGGCGGTATTTCCGCGCGTTTAGCGCCAGGGCGAGGCCGTCGTAAAAAAAAGTGAAAAAACGCAGCAGGGCGTTTTGGCCCTGGTAGGGCGTCCACATCCGGACGAGCCTGCCGGCCGGTTCGCGCCGCCGCCCGCCGCCGGCGAAGCTGCGGTCGGTGAAAATGACCGTGCTCCGGATGCCGTGCTCCTGTTCGAGGTACTCCACCAGGTCGCACACCGACTCCCCGTTGATGTTCGGGTTGGGCGGATAGTGGCGGGTGAGAAAAACGAATGGGTCGGACACCGGGAGGTATTGGTTTTTTTAAAAAATTACACGCGTTCGGTGAGCGCCTTGTGCATTTTGGCGAGGATGCTTTTCAGGTCCCACTGGTAGTCCCAGCCGGGGTAATGTTGTTTGAATTTACCCACGTCGCTGATGTACCAGATGTGGTCGCCGATGCGGTTGGTATCGCTGTACGTGTAGTTCATTTTTTTGCCCGAAATTTCTTCGCACAGGGCGATGGCTTCGAGCATGGAGCAGTTGGAAAAACGGCTGCCGCCGGCGTTGTACACCTCGCCGGGGCGGGGGTTCTGGTAGTAGTGCCAGAACATGTTGACGAGGTCGAAGCTGTCGATGTTGTCGCGCACCTGTTTGCCTTTGTAGCCGAAAATGGTGTATTCCTTGCCGGTGATGTTGCACTTCATCAGGTAGGAGAGGAAGCCGTGGAGCTGGGCGCCGGAGTGGTTGGCGCCGGTGAGGCAGCCGCCGCGGAAGGTGGCGGTTTTCAGGTTGAAATACCGGCCGTATTCCTGCACCAGGATGTCGGCGGCCACTTTGGAGGCGCCGAACACCGAGTGGGTGGTGTGGTCGAGGCTCATCAGCTCGTCGATGCCGTGGGCGTGGTAGGGATGGTCGGGGGCCACTTCCCAGCGGCTTTCGTGCTCGACGAGGGGCAGGAGGTTGGGGTTGTCGCCGTACACTTTATTGGTGGAGGTAAAAATAAAAACGGCTTCGGGGCAGTGCTGGCGGGTAAATTCGAGCAGGTTGAGCGTGCCGTTGGCATTGATAGTGAAATCGGTAAAGGGCTCGCGGGCAGCCCAGTCGTGGCTGGGCTGGGCGGCGGTGTGCACCACCAGGCGGATGTCGGCGCCGTATTCCTCAAAAATTTTGGCCAGCAGCTCGGTATCGCGGATGTCGACATTGTAGTGCCGGTAGTTGGGGTAATGTTCGCTGAGGCGGTTGCGGTTCCATTGGGTGGAAGCTTCGCGGCCGAAGAAGTAGGCCCGCATGTCGTTGTCGATGCCGATGACGAGATCGAATTTGTCGGCGAAAAAAACGACGGCTTCGCTGCCGATGAGGCCGGCCGAGCCGGTAATTAAGGCGATATTCATGTGTTGTGGTGGGAGTTTGAAGTTTG
>CAZVZH010000043.1:0-6766 GCA_964630705.1 uncultured Saprospiraceae bacterium
ATATTCTTGTAACACATGACAAATATTTCAAAGAACTTTTGGGTAATCGGGAGCCAACTGGGAGGGGTGACGTAGAGTATTTGCACTCAATAAATTGAAGTTTAATCCTTCAGAGTGGTCTGACCTACGTCACCCCTCCCAGTTGGGGAGGGGCCGGGGGTGGGGTCGAATCGCGAGCGGTTTATGCATAACCGGCGCTCGCCAGTTTCACCGCCTTTGGTTGTTTGGTCGGCAAAGCTGACCAAACATTAAATCCTGTTTATCCTGTCGAAAAAACATGGTCACAGCGGTCAATCTGCTTGTTTGGCCTCCAGGAAAATTCGGAATGACATGTTTTGCGCCCCGGTCAACCGGCAAAAATCAGGTACATCAGGATAATGAGCGCCAGAGTGGCGATGGCCACAATGGTCAAAAATTTTTTTAACTCCTTGCTGTCCCGGGCCGTTTGCCGCGGTTTGCTGAATCTCTGTCTGCGTGCCATAGTTGGGTATGGTTTTGTATTGTCTGATGTAAAGTCAACCTTTTGTCGCTAACTCAGGCCCTGCTCCCGGAATATCCGGTTCAGCCAGCGCAACATCAGCGTTAAAATGAGCGCAGCCGCAGCCAGGAGGGCAAAGTTGACCCAGAAAAAATTGGCTTTGTCGTCGTATTTATCCCACAGCGTCGCCAGCACTCCACTGAGTTTGTTGCCGATCGAGGTGGCGAGCTGCCAGCCGCCCATCATCAACCCCGCAATGCGCGGCGGCGCCATTTTCGATACCATCGACAAGCCCATGGGACTGAGGCAAAGCTCGCCCACCGTGACCACGCCGTAGGTGCCGATGAGCCACCAGACCGAGGCTTTCTCCGCGCCGTTGTGGCAAGCGTACACCGCAAAAACCGTGACCAGGCTCGACAAGGCCGTAATGACCAGGCCCAGCCAGATTTTACCCGGCGTCGTTGGCTCGCGTTTGCGCTCGCGCAAACGGCTGAAAAACCAGATCAGCAAAGGCGTAAGCACAATGACAAAAAACGGGTTGACCGATTGGTAGATTTCGGTCGACACCAGTTTGACCGTGCTGCCCTCCGCCGGCCGCTGGTTTTCCGACACATTCTGGAAATACGGCGGCAGGGTCAGGCCTTTGGCGATTTCGCCGCTAACCGGGTCTTTTTGCGTGCGGAACTGCGCGTCGTACAAGGGGAAAGAATCCTGCTCGTATTTGATTTCCTGAACGGTGCCCATGAATTTGGCCGGGCCTTCCACCCATTCCGGCATCGAACGGTCGGTGTAAAACTCTGCCCAGGTGGTGAGGGCCGTTCCGTTTTGTTTGAACACTGCCCAGAACACGATCACCACCGCATAAATAGCCAACAGCGCCTGAATGCGCGGCTTTTCCGCCGGTGTGGCTTTCCACAAAATCCAGAGGAAAAAAGCGACGATGGGGAGCGAGCCGAACACGAAAGCGTCGGTCGAGTCGGAACCCAGCAAATCGCCGGGGATATTCCAGGCCAGCAAACCGGTGATGATGGCCGGCAACAACACCGACGACAGCATGGTCAGGACGCTGGCTTCAGCCGGATTCGACTCCTTGCGCACGTCGGCATGTGCGATATGCCGGGTGCTGCTCAAAAACACCGCCACCCCGATGAACATGCCGATGCCGGCAGCGGCGAAGGCATAGCCCCAGCCGTAGTTGTTGCGCAGGTAAGCCGCCACGAAATTGCAGATCAGGGCGCCGATGTTGATGCCCATGTAAAAAATATTGTAGCCGTCGTCTTTGCGCGCTTTGTACTGCTCCTCGTTGTAGAGGTTGCCGAGCAAGGTGGAAATGTTGGGTTTGAAAAAACCGTTGCCCAGAATCATCAACCCGAGCGCAGCATAAAAAGTGGTGAGGTTGTGCGGTATTGCCAGCAGCAAATAGCCAGCGCCCATAAGTACCCCACCCAGTACAATGCTGCGTCGAAAACCCAACACCCGGTCGGCCAGCAAACCGCCCATGAAAGGCGTCACGTAAATGAGGGCAATGAAAGTGCCGTAAATGTCGGAAGCCGTCGACCGCTCGAAGCCCATGCCTCCGGTCGTCGTGTCGGTCATGTACAGGAAGAAAATCCCGATCATGAGATAAAAGCCGAAACGTTCCCACATTTCGGTAAAAAACAAATAAGGCAGGCCGGGTGGATGTTTGCGCATGGCAGTGGCAGATTCGTTTTGAAAAGGTGGAGGCAAAAATAGGCGCAAATCGAAGTTTTGCAAGCCTGCGCGGGAAAGAAATGGCGGCTTTTTACTGCTTGCCCCTGGGGCTGTCGGAATTTTCTGATTGGGCCCGGCGGCCAATTTATTTACTTCAAACCGGCGGCGCAGCAAAAAAAATTTAAATAGCGCAGGCGTTTGGCCAGCGTGTATATTTGCCCCTCCAAAACAGCAATTCAGCAACACTATGCAACGCAAAGGAATACTCCTGCTCGGGCTGGTGCTCGGGCTTTTCGCCGCAACGGCGCAGGCACAAGAGCCTGTAAAACCCGCCGAAACTTCCCCCGGGCCACCCTACGAGCCGCAAGCGATTACCATAGAAGACAGCGTGCTCGTCACCCTGATCCTGAAACATCAACAGGATAAAAACCTCGCCGAAATCCGCCGGGTGCTCGAATCTCAAGGGTTTTGGGATATGTTCCCACCGAAAGATGTACGCGTCGTTTCCTGGAACATCGCCATGGGCCTGGGCCACATTATCGTGCTTCAGGTGCCGGTACATGCTGTGCGGCGCCTCAACCTGGCCATCGAAAATGGCGCCTGGGGGGCCTACGACACGGAGTTTTATCTCTCGTACGACTACCGCGCCATCTGGGAAGAGTACATTGAAAAACGGGAGGAAGCCCGGGCCGACCGGCAGGATTGATTTTACAGTTCTTTTTCTGCTGGCACAAAACGGATTGACAAGGAGTTGACGCAGTGCCGGGTGTTTTTCGGCGTCATGCGCTCGCCTTCGAACACATGACCGAGGTGGCCGCCGCAGTTGGCGCAGGTGATCTCAACACGCCGCATGCCCAGGCTGTTGTCGGCCGTGCGGTGGACGGCTCCGGGGATTTCGTCGTCGAACGATGGCCAGCCGCAACCGCTGTCGAACTTGTCGGAAGAGCGATACAGCGGGGCGTTGCAGCGCCGGCAGATGTACCTGCCCCGGGCTTTGTGGTCCCAGTACTCCCCGGTAAAGGCGCGTTCGGTGCCTTTCTTTTCGATAACGTAGGCCTCTTCGGGGTTAAGAGCATTCCAGTTTTTTTCTTGATCCTTCATGGTTTGAAAAAATTTGTCGCATAGCAGGCATTGCGCGGTTAGGGGAACAAATTTCGGGCGGAAAAGATGACTTGAGCTGTTATTTTGCGGACAAATTCCCGCAATCGATGCTCAAAAAAAAGTTTTTCCTGGTCCTCGGCCTGCTCAGCGTTTTTGTTTTGAACGCGCAACAGGCGCCCGATTTCACCATCACCGATTCCGACGGTAAAACCCGAAAACTTTACGCCGACTACGTGAGCAAAGGCAAGGTGGTGGTGCTCGAAGTTTTTTTTACGACTTGCCCGCCCTGCGCCACCCATGCGCCCCACTGGCAAAGTCTGTATGAAACGGTAAAAAGCCAGTACCCCGGAAAGGTGGAATTTATCCTGCTGAGCGACAAGAGCGCCGACAACAACGTGGCGGTCGCCCAGTACAAAACCAGTAAAGGCCTCACCATGCTCGCCGCAGGCTCCGATGGCGGCAGCCTGAGCGCCGTGCAGCCCTACAAAAGCGGGCAGTTCGGCCCGTTTTACGGCACACCGACCTTTGTGATCATCACGCCCGGCACCGGCCAGGTGCTGTTCGATGTGCGCGGCAGCGGCCCGGCCGCTACCATGGATTCTATCCACCAGCATATCGCCCGGATGTTGTTGCCGGAATGCCGCGTGCGCACGGCGCTGGGCGACACCCTGCGCAACTACCGGCTGCAATTGGACGTGCCGGGCGGCGCGCCCGTCCAGCACCAGGTGGCCGACGGGGTGTTTACCCTGGAAAGTTTCGGCAACCTGCCGGGCTTGCCTTTTTTTGAAATTGCGGCCTCCAAAAAAAATGACCCGCTCAACGGCGTGAGCACCTACGATCTGGTGCAGATTAACAAACAAATCCTGGGCATTACCCCGTTTCAGGAGCCCTGGCAGTTTGTTGCCGCCGACGCCAACAACTCCGGCTCCATCTCCACTTTCGACATTGTCGAACTGCGCAAACTCATCCTGGGCGTGTACGATACCCTGCCGAATTCGCCCTCCTGGGTGTTCGCACCCGCAAAGGATACCATCAGCCCGCTGGCCTGCCCCGATTTTACCGCCATCAAACGCGGCGATGTCAACGGAAACGCCAGCGCCGACAGCCTGATGGCCGGCAATGACCGCACCGGATTTTCGGGGCGTTTGTGGCTGGACGATCCGGAACTGCAAGCCGGACAATTTTTTCAACTCGAGGTCCGGATCGACCGCTCGGCCGCCTGGGAAGGCTTTCAGGGTAGTTTGCTGTTCGAGCCCCGGGCGGTGGAAATTACCGCTCTGCACTCGGATGCGCTGTCTGGCTGGAACCCGCAAGCCTGGCAACTGCGCGAAGGCCAAGTCCGCTGGAGCTGGCTGGCCGGCGCTGCGGTTGATTTGCCGGCCGGCGCGGCAGTGCTCCGAATCGAAGGCAGGGCTTTGCGCGCCGGACGGCTGTCGGACGGGCTCCAGGCGGGAAAAAGGCTGCCGACGGAGGCGTATCCCGCTGCCGGTGAAAGGCTGTCGCTGGACTGGGTTTTCGGGAACCGATCTGCGTCGGGTTTGACCGTGGCGCCCAATCCGGCGCGCGCCTGGATCGGCGTTTGGCTGGAGCACGCCGCAGCCGAACGCTTGCCCGTGGAATTGTTGAGTCCGGAGGGTAGGGTAGTGTACCGGCAGCACTGGGATTTGCGCCCCGGGGAAAACTACCTGGAACTGCGTCCGGCCAATTTACCGGCCGGCTGGTATGCGCTTCGGGTAGGCGATCAGGCGCCGGCGCGGGTATTGTGGCGGCCCTGAGTGAAACAGGTTTCGCCAAATCAAATTCTTTTAGAAAGTTATTTCCGACACCTTGCTTAGAATGGGGCGCGCATGCCAGTTCCCCAAATTACCTTTGTCCCGATGGAGTTTTTTTTGCAAATCATCTTTTGGGGCAGTGCGCTGGCCATGGCGCATAGTTATGTGTTTTATCCCCAGTTGATGCGTTTGCTGGCCGCAGGGAAACGCCCGAATGAGCAGGTATTTGCGCCCGACGACCCGGAGTTGCCGGTAGTGTCGGTGCTCATGTCGGTGTACAACGAAGAGCGGGTGATTGCTGAAAAGCTGGAGCATTTGCACGGCCTGCGTTACCCGCCGGACAAGTTGTTTGTTTTCATCGGCTCCGATGCCTCCGACGATGCGACCAACGAATTCGTCGCCGCTTATCGCCGCCGCTTTCCCGCCGGGCACTTTCACTTCGAGGCCTTCGCCGAGCGCCGGGGTAAACCCCCGGTGATCAACGAATTGGCCCGGCTGGCCCGGGAGGGTGTGCCGGCAGCGGCCGGGCAACAGGTGTTTTTGCTGACCGACGCCAGCGTCATGCTGCAACCCGACACGCTGTACCACCTGGCCAAACATTTTAAAAACCCCGGCATCGGCGCCGTGGATGCGCACATGCGCAGTACCGGTTTACAAGCCGAGGGCATCAGCCGGAGTGAAGACCGCTACCTGAGCGGCGAGGTGCAGCTGAAACACTGGGAAGGCCTGGCCTGGGGTATGATGATCGGCCCTTTCGGCGGCTGTTATGCCTTGCGCGCCGATTTGTTTGAGCCGATTCCGCCCCGCTCGCTGGTCGACGACTTCTGGCTGGTTTTCCGGGTGCTGGAAAAAGGCTTCCGGGCCATCAACGACCTCGACGCCGTTTGCCTGGAAGGCGCTACCCACCGGGTGTCGGACGAGTATCAGCGGAAAAAGCGGATTGCGGCGGGTAGTTTTCAAAATCTGGCGCGCTTTCGGCGCTGGGTACTACCGCCGGCAACGCGACTGGGTTTTGCCTTTTTTTCGCACAAGGTGCTGCGCTGGTTCGGCGGTTTTTTTCTGCTGGCTATGTTGTTGAGCGCCGGCATGTTGGGCCTCCACAACCAATTTTATTGCGGCTTGTTTTGGCTCCAGTTGATTGGCTACGCCGGCGTTTGGGCAGCGCTGAAGTTTCAACACCGCCTGCCGGGCTTTTCGATTGCCCCGCTGAAAAACATAGCTTACTTCCTGGCCATGAACCTCGCCCTGCTCGACGGATTTTTCAAATGGGCGCGGGGTATCCGAAGCGGCGCCTGGCAGCGCACCAACCGAGCATGAATTTTTTACAACCTATACTCTACCTGTAAAATGTCCCAACTGAATACCATCGAGGAAGCCCTGATCGATCTGCGCGCCGGAAAAGTCATCATTGTTGTCGACGACGAAGACCGCGAAAATGAGGGCGATTTTATTTGTGCGGCGGAGACCATCACGCCGGAGATCATCAATTTTATGGCTATGCATGGCCGCGGCCTGATTTGTACGCCGATAGAGGAAAAACGGGCCGAAGAGTTGGGTTTGAACCTGATGGTGAATGCCAATACTGCCCTGCATGAAACAGCCTTCACGGTGTCGATCGACCTCATCGGCCAGGGCTGCAGCACCGGTATCAGCGCCTACGACCGGGCTACCGGGATCCGGCACCTGACCAATCCGCAAGCCAAACCCAGCGATTACGCCCGGC
>CAZVZH010000043.1:6776-10438 GCA_964630705.1 uncultured Saprospiraceae bacterium
TTTCCCACTGCGCGCCAAATCCGGCGGGGTACTGCGCCCCACCGGCCACACCGAGGCGGCGGTCGACCTGGCCCGGCTCGCCGGTTTTTACCCGGCGGGTGTGCTGGTGGAAATTTTGAACCCCGACGGTTCGATGGCCCGCCTGCCCCAACTGCTCGATGTAGCCCGGCAATTCGATCTGAAAATTATCTCCATCGACGATCTGGTGGCCTACCGCATGCGCACCGAGCGGCTCGTCCGCCGGGAACTGGCTACCTCGATGAAAACCCTGTACAGTGATTTCGAGGTGGTGGTGTACACCGATATTTCTACCGACGACGTGCATTTGGTTTTGAAAAAAGGCCAATGGGAAGAGGACGAACCAGTGTTGGTGCGGGTGCACTCCTGGTCGGAAACCGGCGGTATCCTCGGCAACCTCCTGGCAGACTATGGCACACAAATCCAAACAGCGTTGCGCACCATTTCCGAGGCGGGCAAGGGCGCATTCGTATACCTGCGCCAGGGCGACAAAGCCGATTTGCTGAGCCGCCTGCGTATTTACAAGCAGTACATGGACGACGGCGAGCCGGAAAAATTCGAGTTGCACACCAGCATGGGAAAGAAGGATTTTGGCGTGGGCGCTCAGATCCTGCGCGACCTGGGTATAAGTAAAATTCGCTTGCTGACCAACCATCCCAAGTCGCGGACGGGATTTATCGGTTATGGGCTGGAAATTGTGGAAAACATCAAAATAGAGTGAAAATGCGGAAACAGCCTGCCGTTGCGCGGCGCCATCCAACCCAATTGTTTACTTTTGCGTCACTTTTTAACTATGGAAAACAAACCCGCAGTCACCCCGTACCAACAGGCTGAAGAGAGCAAAAAAGCGCAAGTTGAACGCATGTTCGATAAAATTGCGCCCCGGTACGACCTGCTCAACCGGGTGCTCTCGCTGGGCATCGACGTGTGGTGGCGGCGGCGGGCCTTGGCCTACCTCAAAAACCGGCCGATCCGGGAAATGCTGGATGTAGCCACTGGTACAGCCGACGTAGCGATCATGGCGGCGAAAATGCTGAAACCCCAACGCATTATCGGTATCGACATCGCCAACCAGATGCTGGAGATCGGCCGGGTAAAAATTGGGAAAGCCCATTTGGACTCGGAAATTGTGCTTGAAACCGGCGACAGCGAAAACCTGCGCTTTGCCGACGGCTCCTTCGATGCGGTAACGGTGGCGTTCGGGGTCCGCAATTTTGAAAACCTGGAAAAGGGCCTTGCGGAGATGGCGCGCGTGTTGCGGCCCGGCGGCAGCGCGGTGATCCTGGAGTTTTCCCGGCCACGGCTTTTCCCGTTCAAACAACTGTACAACGCCTATTTCAAATACCTTTTGCCGCTAATCGGACGTTTAACCAGCCGGGATACTCGCGCCTACAGTTACCTGTTCGAAAGCGTACAAGCTTTTCCCGAAGGCGATCATTTTATTTCCATTTTATCCAAAACCGGTTTTACTAACTCAACATGCGAACGACTCACTCTTGGCATATGCTCGATTTATTTTGCCGAAAAGGCGGCCTGAACGGTTCGGGTTTCCGCGGTATTTTCTTGCTCCTGTCGTTGCTGGCTGTGGCTGGCGTCGCACAAGCCCAACGCGCGCAAGGGCACAACTTCAACTACAAGGATTTCCAGGCCAAATCCTATTATTTCGGCATTACGCTGGGCTTGAACCAAAGCGATTTCCGGATTTACCACTCCCGCGATTTTATCCGCAACGACTCGTTCAGCCAGGCCCAATCAGTTACCGGCCCCGGGTTCAACCTCGGCATTGTATCCAACCTGAAAATCGGCGAATACTTCGATGTGCGGTTTTTGCCTACGCTTTCCTTCGTGGAGCGCAACATTCAATACGCGCCGCCGGGCGAAAGCACACTCTCGGTCACCCGCCGGGTAGAATCGGTTTTTGTGGAAATGCCCTTTCAGGTGCGGTACAAATCGGTTGCTTACCACGATTTTCGTTTGTTTCTGATCGCCGGGGTAAAGTATGTGTTCGACGTAGCCAGCGACTCGCGCACGCGGCAGGCAGCCGGGCTGGTGAAAATTGCGCCGACCGACTTTCAGTTTGAATACGGCGCCGGCATCCAGTTCTTTTTCCCGTACTTTATTTTTTCACCGGAGTTCAAAATTTCGCAGGGATTCAACAACGTGCTGATTTACAACAGCAAATTGGAAGCCAGCAATGTCCTGGAAAAAGTGATGTCCCGCACCTTTACCATTTCGCTCCACTTCGAAGGCTAAAAATCGCGGCCTGATTTCGCTATTTTTGTTCCATGATTCCGCCCAATACCGTCCGGGAAATTATCGACGCCGTCCGGATCGAGGAGGTGGTCGAGGAATTTGTGCACCTGCGTAAACGCGGGGTGAACCGCATTGGGCTGTGCCCTTTTCACGGTGAAAAAACACCCTCGTTCAACGTCAGCCCCACGCGCAACATTTTCAAATGTTTCGGCTGTGGTAAGGGCGGCGATGCGGTGACCTTCCTGATGGAACACGAGCAGTTTACCTACCCGGAAGCCCTGCGCTGGCTGGCCCGCAAATACAATATCGAAATTCAGGAGGTGGAGCGCTCGCCCGAGCAGATGGCCGAGCAGCAGTTGGCCGATTCGCTGTACCTGGTCAACGATTTTGCCCTGCAACATTTTCAAACGCAACTGTTCGATACCGACGAAGGCCAGTCGGTCGCTTTGTCGTATTTCAAAAAACGCGGCCTGCGCGAGGCAACTATCCGCGATTTCGGCCTGGGCTATGCGCCCGATGTGCGCGACTTGCTGCTGCAACGCGCCCGCGCGACCGGCCACAGCCAGGAACTGCTCCAGCGCCTGGGGCTTTGCAGCCAGGACGGCGCGCGCGACTTTTTCCGCGGCCGGGTGATGTTCGCCATCCACAATTTGTCGGGGAAAGTAGCCGCATTCGCCGGGCGCACCATGTCGGCCGACAAAAAAATCCCGAAGTACATCAACAGCCCGGAAACGGAGATTTACGTAAAAAACAGAATCCTGTACGGCGCTTTTCAGGCTAAAAAAGCCATCCGAAAACAGGACGAGTGCATCCTTGTGGAAGGCTACATGGATGTGATTTCCCTGCACCAGGCGGGCATTGAAAACGCAGTAGCCAGCAGCGGCACCTCGCTCACCGAGGGACAATTGCAGTTGATCAAACGCAACACCAACAACCTCAAAATTTTGTACGATGGCGATCCGGCGGGCGTCAAAGCGGCGCTGCGGGGGCTGGATCTGGCTTTGGAGCAGGACCTGAACGTAAAAGTGGTGTTGTTGCCAGAAGGCGATGACCCGGATAGTTTTGTGCAAAAAATCGGTCCGGAGGCCTTTGCCGAGTATATCCAGCGGGAAGCCAAGGATTTTATCCTGTTCAAAACCAGGCTGTTGCTCGAAGAAACCCAGGGCGATCCGATCCGGAAGGCGGCCATGCTGAAAGATGTGCTGAGCAGTATTGCGCTGATTCCCGACCCGATTAAACGGGGTTTGTATTTAAAAGAATGCGCGGCTATTCTGGATGTGTCCGAGCAGGTATTACACGACGAAACGAATAAGCTGATTGTCGGCGCCCTGCGCAAAAAATCGGAGCGGGAATCCAGGCAGCCCGGTGCGGCTTCGGATGCGCCGGCGGTG
>CAZVZH010000043.1:10538-26764 GCA_964630705.1 uncultured Saprospiraceae bacterium
CATGCAAGTCACCATTCTCGGCAACGGCGCCGGCGGTCCGTTCCAGGGGCGAAACTACACCGCTCAGGTTCTTCAGCTTGAAAACCAGTATTTTCTGATCGATTGCGGGGAAGGTACCCAACATCAGCTGTTCCGCTTTCGCGTGCCGTACGACCGGTTTCAGCAAATATTCATCAGTCATTTGCACGGCGACCATGTCTTTGGCCTGATCGGGCTGCTGACCTCGTATTGCCTGAAACAACGGAGCAAAAAAATGCAGATTTTCGGCCCCGCGGGTCTGCGCGAGCTGGTCGAACAAAATGCCCGTTTGTCCGGTGTGATTTTTCCGTATACTCTGGAAATAGTGGAGGTGCAAACAGAGGTGGTCGAGCGGGTATTTGAAAATAAATTGGTGGAGGTTTCGACGATTCCCCTGGCGCATCGCGCGCCTTGTGTCGGCTGGCTGTTTCGGGAAAAACCCAAATTGCTGAACATTCGAAAGGAAATGATCGACGCGTACCAGATACCCGTGGGCATGATACCGGGCATTAAGGCGGGGGCGGGCTTGCACTTGCCGGACGGCCGGTTTGTCCCCAATTCGGAGTTAACCAAGCCGCCGCGTCCGGCGAAAGCATTTGCGTTTTGCAGCGATACGGCGCCGTCGGAGGCGGTGGTTGACGCGGTGCGCGGTGTTGACCTCTTGTATCATGAGGCAACGTTTACGGAGGAGCACACGGAAGAAGCGCGTTTGTCCTTTCATTCCACGGCGGCGCAGGCGGCTGGTGTGGCGCGTCGTGCCCGGGTGAAGCAACTGTTGCTCGGGCATTTTTCCGGCAGGTATACCGATCTGGACCGGCATCTGGCCGAGGCGCGCGGGGTGTTTTCGGCTACTGTGGCGGCGGAGGAGGGCAAGGTGTATTCCGTAGGATAAAAGGGCTAAGCGTATGTCTAAAGCGAAAGGCTCCCTGATGCGATCAGGAAGCCTTCGAAACATCAAACTTGCAGCGATTTATTTGTTTGGGCAGGAATGGTATCCTTTTTTCGCCTCAGAAATGATGGTGCATCATGCTAATTTTTCAATATCGCGAATCAAAATGCTGTTGCGGTTGAAGTAAATGAGGTTGGATTTCCGCAGATCATTCAGCACCGAGGTCACTGTTTGGCGGCTGGTCCCGGTCAGATTGGCAATGTCCTGTTGGGTCAGGTGGTGTTTGACCAGGGTTTCGTAGCCTACGCGGCGCCCCTCACGGCCTGCTGTTTCGATGAGAAACTCGATGATGCGTTCGCGGGCATCCTTCAGCACGAGTTTGGCCAGGCGTTCTTCCACGCGTTGCAGGCGTTGGCTGAGGTGGTGCAGGCAGGCAAACACCAGGCGTTGGTTTTGCTGCATCAACAGGATAAATTCAGGCACCTTGATGGCGAGGTATTCGACTTCATCGTGGAGCGCTTGGGCGAATTCGCTGCGTTTTTGTTCGCCAGCGAGGGCCAGGTCGCCAAAAAGTGTTTCCGGCTGGAGGATTTCTTTGATCACCTCCCGTCCATCGGCGGAAAAGGTTCCGGTTTTCAAGCGCCCCTTGAGCAGGAGGTACAGTTGGTCGGCCGGTTCATCGGGCATAAAAATGAACTGAAATTTAGGGGCCCGGCGAAACTGAGCGATTTCGGCCAATTGCTCCAACTCCGCCGGCGACAAGGCCTCAAACAGCGGCAGGCGACTGAAAAATTGTATTTTATTGCTCGTGTCCATAGGCGGTAGTTTTGTGTTTGTTGTGCAGGTTACTGGTTTGCGAGCAAGGGTTCCAATTTTCATTGGGTGGCACCGGGGGCATGCGGGGTAAATACTTAAGAAACCATGCGACGTTCAATTAAATTTTTGAAAGACCCAATAAGTACCGTACAAAAGTAGGCGTACTTTATTCCTGTGAAAAGGACAATTTTGTGTATTTGTCGGGAATTTATTTTTAGGTCTGGAAAACAATGGTGTTAAAAATCAAAAAGTTAGATTGGGCGAACCACCCAAGATAATTTATGGCGATTTCACAAAAGAAGGGAGATTACAGGACGAAAACCAAGCCATTTCCGTTGCCAGGCAAAAAACAAGCGCCATTTCAACAGCTGTTGAAATGGCGCTTGTGGCAGGGGGCATTCAGGGGAAATGCGGTGGTTTTTACGGCAACGAATGGAATGGTTTAGATACACATTGGGAGGCTAATACTCATCCTCGTTAAAGAAAAAGTCGTCGTGTCGTGGATAATCTGGCCAAATGTCTTCGATACCTTCGTACAATTCGCCGTCGTCTTCCAGCTCAGACAAGTTGTCGATTACTTCCCCCGGGGCTCCGGAACGGATGGCATAGTCGATCAGCTCATCTTTCGTGGCAGGCCAAGGGGCTTCTTCGAGGTGGGAAGCCAATTCAAGAGTCCAATACATAGGTGATCCGGTTGATAAATGTTGTTGTAAGGTGGAGATCGGTTAAAGAATCAGCATTGCGTCGCCGTAGCTGTAGAAGCGATATTTTTCTTTGACCGCTTCTTTGTAAGCATCCAAAATGAGCTCAATGCCGCCAAATGCACAGATCATAATCATCAGGCTTGATTTAGGCAGATGGAAATTGGTGATCATGCTGTTGGCAATGTGAAAATCGTAGGGCGGATAGATAAATTTATTGGTCCAGCCTTCTACAGGTTTTAGCATTTCCTCTGCCGAAACCGCAGTTTCGATCGAACGCATTACCGTAGTGCCCACGGCGCAGATTTTTTTACCGGCCGATTTGCCGGCATTTACAGTGTCTACGGCTTTTTCTCCGATCCGGAAGTATTCGGCTTCCATTTTGTGCTTGGAAAGGTCTTCCACATCGATCGTGCGGAAGGTGCCCAAGCCAATATGCAGGGTGAGTTCTGCAAAGTTTATACCTTTAATTTCCAGGCGTTTGAGCAATTCGCGGCTGAAGTGCAGGCCAGCAGTCGGTGCGGCAACGGCGCCAATTTCTTTGGCATAAATGGTTTGGTAGCGTTCGCGGTCGATGGCTTCCGGCTCGCGGTTGATATATTTTGGTAGGGGGGTATTGCCCAGGCGAGCCAGTTCGTGTTGGAACTCATCCTCCGCGCCTTCAAACAAAAACCGGATGGTGCGGCCACGGGAAGTGGTGTTGTCCACCACTTCGGCTACCAATGCGTCCTCCCCATTTTCATCTTCAAAGTACAGTTTGTTCCCTACGCGGATTTTTCGGGCAGGGTCGACCAACACATCCCATAGCCGGGCGTCGTGGTTGAGTTCGCGCAGCAAAAACACCTCGATTTTAGCGCCGGTTTTTTCTTTTTGACCATACAAGCGGGCCGGGAAAACCTTGGTGTTGTTGAAAATCATGACATCACCTTCATCAAAGTAATCCAGCACGTCTTTGAATACCCGGTGCTCAATTTTACCGGTATCGCGATGTACCACCATGAGGCGACTTTGGTCGCGTTCTTGGCTGGGATATTGAGCAACGAGCTCTTTGGGTAGGTCAAAATTAAAAGTGCTAAGTTTGGTTCGCATAACAGTTTATTGTGTTCGCCGGTCAAAGACCAGAAGTGCGGCAGGGAATTTTTCAGGAATTTAGATAAAGAGCAGGAGCGCTAATGGAATGGCCATAAAAATGGCTGCAAAAATAGAATTTCTCAGCAAACGCAGAAATCGGGGAATGGTTTTTCTTCCTCAACCAGAATTTCTGCCTTTGCGGATTTCACAAGCGGGACCAGGATTTTGATTCGAATTGGCTAGCTCCCGTGGATGCTTAGGCCATTGCCAGTTCTTTTTGCGCTTTTTTCCGGTCGTGATCTTTTAGGAAAACTTTCCGCAGGCGGATGCTTTTGGGCGTCACTTCCACGTACTCATCTTCCTGGATGTACTCGAGCGCTTCTTCCAGCGAAAACCGGCGCGGCGGGGCGATGGATGCTTTGTCGTCAGAGCCGGAAGCGCGCATGTTAGTGAGTTTTTTGGTTTTGGTGACGTTGACCACCAGGTCGCCAGTACGGTTATTTTCACCAATGACCTGTCCTTCGTAAACCTCTTCGCCCGGCTCGATAAAAAATATCCCGCGATCCTGCAAATTGTCGATAGAGTAGGGGATGGCGGTGCCGGTTTCCATGACGATCAGGGAGCCGTTTTGACGACCGGGCAGTTCACCTTTCCAGGGTTCGTAAGTCAAAAAGCGGTGGGTCATGATGGCTTCGCCTTGGCTGGTGGTCAAAATGTTGGAGCGCAAACCGATAATACCGCGAGAGGGAATTTCAAAACGCAGGATAAAGCGGTCGTTTCGGGGCTCCATGCTTTTCATCACGCCTTTTCGGCGGGTGACCAGCTCGATGCATTTTCCGCTGAATTCCTCCGGGGTGTCAATGGTCAGTTCCTCTACCGGCTCATGTTTGACGCCGTCAATTTCACGCACGATAACCTGCGGTTGCCCGATTTGCAGCTCGTAGCCTTCGCGGCGCATGGTTTCGATCAGAATGCTCAGGTGCAGTACCCCTCGGCCAAAAACCATAAAGGAGTCGGCGCTGGAAGTGTCCTGCATCCGCATGGCCAGGTTCTTCTCCAGTTCCCGTAACAGGCGGTCGCGTACGTGGCGGCTGGTCACAAATTTGCCTTCCTGACCGAAAAACGGCGAATCGTTGATGGTAAACAACATACTCATCGTCGGTTCGTCCACGGCAATGCGCTCCAGGGCTTCCGGGTTTTCGTAATCGGCGATCGTATCGCCAATTTCAAACCCTTCCAAACCCACGACAGCGCAGATGTCGCCAGCGGCTACTTCGGGCGCTTCTTTTTTGGCCAGGCCGTCAAAAACGAAAATTTGTTTGATCCGGTGTTTTTGAACCGTGCCGTCTTTTTTAACGAGCGATACCGCCTGATTACTCGCCAATTTGCCACGCGTCAGTCGCCCGACGGCAATCCTGCCGACATAATTGGAGTAATCCAATGAAGTGATGAGCATTTGAGGCGTCCCGTCCTGCACCTGCGGTGCTGGAATGTACTTCACGATGTCTTCCAGCAGCGTAATAATGTCTTCGGAAGGCTTTTTCCAGTCATGGCTCATCCAGCCTTGTTTAGCCGAGCCGTAGAGTACGGGGAAATCAAGTTGTTCCTCCGTAGCATCCATGGAGCACATCAGATCGAAAACCTGCTCGTGCGCCCAGTCGGGGTTGCAGTTGGGTTTGTCGACTTTATTGATCACCACAATTGCTTTTTTACCCAATTGCAATGCTTTTTGAAGCACAAACCGTGTTTGCGGCATCGGGCCCTCAAACGCGTCGACCAGCAGCAGAACGCCGTCGGCCATGTTGAGTACACGCTCTACCTCCCCGCCAAAGTCGGCGTGGCCTGGCGTGTCAATCACATTGATCTTGGTGTCCTTATACTGAATGGCTACATTTTTGGCCAAAATGGTAATTCCACGTTCGCGCTCCAGATCATTATTGTCCAGAATCAGCTCGCCAGTCACCTGGTGGTCTTTGAATACCTTGGCGGCAAGGATCATTTTGTCGACCAAGGTCGTTTTACCGTGGTCAACGTGGGCGATAATGGCAATATTCCGGATGTTTTTCATGTCGTAAAAAATGAGGGGCAAAAGTACGTTTTTTCCGGAAAGGAAAAAAAGGTTATTTGAATAGAAATTTGTTAACGAATCGCCAAACGATGGCGATCATTTTGAAATGCGGGGGTGGTTGTCGTTGAAACAAAATTAAATTTTAGAGGCAAATGGAGGCAGCAAAATGCTGCCGTTTGGAAATCGTCGGCTTGGCGACAAAGAAAATCACCTTGTCCAAATGACTTTGCACGCCAACGTTCGTCTGTAACTCGATTTCACGCGATTAGCTGGATTTCAGCCTTTTTTGATAACCGAAAACGCGTCAGACTAACTGTTGAAAATACTTTCTCCAGATTGTGGCCGACCAAGAGAATTGGGACAGGATTTCCAGGATCAACAGGATTTTTAGTCCTGTAAATCTGTCCTTAAAAAAACAAGTCCGCCTGCGGCTGGAAATAGTTTATACCCAAGGCGAATTATGGACAGCACGCTAAAATCGGGATGTCCATAATTTCAAAAACCTCCTTCTGATGCGTATCAAGCACTTTTTTTGTCACTCAAAAGGCTAAAGTCCAGCTTAATCCCAAGGGTATTTCCGCGGTTTTTTAGCGAGTCTAATATCCCCGTTCAGGTACAATATCTGCCTTTTATTTGGATAAGAATTGTCATGAATAATGATTGCCGGAGTGGTTTCCCCCAATTTATCGCTTGTTTTTAGATCAAAGCGCACTATAGCAGATTCGCCCGGCATGATCGGATGGTCGGGAGCCTGAACGACGGTGCAGTCACAAGTAGTTTGAATTCCGGTGATAAGATAAGGGTAGCGACCAGTATTTATGACGGAGAAAGAATCGATATAATTTTTTTCCTGAGTAACGCCAGAAAAGAATAAGGTGTCGTGGCTCCAACGTACCGTCGTCAGGTCACTTTGATCTTTTGGTTTGCGGAGCGCTTCTACAAACTGTATTGTTTTGGCTTGGCTTTCGCGTGGAACGTTGGAAAAGCTGTACTGGATAGCGTCGTCCAACGAAGCGCCCAAATGCTGTAGGTACTTTAAGACAAGCTGTTTTTGATTGGGCGCCAGGATTTTCAACATGGGGCGGATGTCGCTGGATTGAGCGGAAACTTTATCGGGCAGGGAGGCGCCAAAAACCAGGCAAAGGAGAATGGAGGCTATTGCTGAGCGTAAATCGTGCATGATAAAATATCGATTAGCGGGACGGCGAGCAGTGAAGTGCAATTTAAAAAAAGGAAACTACCCTGAGCGGCGTATAAGATATTGTGAATAAGTTCTAAATATTGTTGAATTCCTCATTTTTGGCACATTATTGGGCGCAAATTTGCGAGGAAATGTAATACCTTGGCCAAGCCTTTTTTATTTTAATTTTTTCTTCCCCAGCCCTTCGGCGATTAGTTTGGTGCGCGTTGCTCTTCCTCCCTTCGGATTGCAACTGAAAAGGCTCCGCAATCTTCTAGTATTATCTTCCTGTCCCGGTTTTCCGTTCTCGTGAAAGCACAATCTGGCTGATGGAGCCACTGCTGTGCCCATGCTTGGGGCACGCTGCTGCTTGTCCCAACTCTTTAATCCTGGCATCCCTACACGTTGCTGAAGATCAAAACCATCCAATCATACGCGATTTATAAACTCACTCCATTACTCGACTCCTTTACCAACATGCCAATGCTAAGCCATAATCTGATGCAGATTTTTTCTCGACGCCCTCTTTCTTCCAAACTAGGCTCGTTTAGCTGGATTGCCGTCCTTGTTTTTTCACTGGCGCAATCTGCGGACTTAAAGGCGCAAACCTGTGTGTTTGACCATTTTATACTGGCTTCCACCAACCCCTTTGCCAGTTGCCCGGCCGGAACGGATACCATCATTATCCGCGATTCTTTTGCCATTGATATCAATTATGAACCGATTATCGGGGGGGTGCCTTTCGAAGGCATTCTTTTGGTAGATGGGGGCGTGATTTCCTGGACCTCTAATGTCTGGTTTAAATTGGGATATGCGGCAAAAGTCATTCTAATCAACGGCGGTCTGCTCCGCCCGGTATCGAGTAATGCGCCGGATTGCAATAGCTTGCGCGCTTTATATTTCGATACTAAAAAAACGGTCAACTGTAACGGTATCGGCGCACCGCATGCTTTTTCCGATGTGAACAATGCCGGCTGTGTGAGCGAAATTGGTATCTGCTGCAATGCCTTTATTGTGGAAACGGACAGTTCCGGAAACTACAACGATTTTACCCTGTGCCAGCCTGGCGACACCGCCCGACTCCGCGTGTTGGCCAGCGGTACCTTGGGATATTCTTATTTATGGACGCCCAATATTGGCCCGGCTGCGGGGCCTTATCCGGTCGCTCCGAATAACACTACCGTATATTCGGTCAATATGTCGGCCATTTTTGACCCGTATGGGCCCGAACCGCCATATCTGCTCACCTGTGGCGGCTCCGTGGCCGTAACAATAAATTCGCCCATCCAGGTTAGTTCAAGCTCGACGCCTGTGCCCTGCGCCGGAGTACCCACCGGCGCCATCACGCTTACCGTGAGTGGTGGTACACCGGGATACACGTATCTTTGGTCAAATGGCGCAACGACTAAAAACCTAAGCAACGTACCGGCAGGCACCTACTCCGTCACGGTGAAGGACAGCAAAGGCTGTTCGAAAATCTACAGCGCAGTTATACCGGTGCAGGATAATACCCCGCCCACATTGACGTGTCCTGCGAATGCCGTAGGGGTCGCAAATCCGGGCCTTTGTACCACAACCATTCCCAACATCAACGCTGTTTTCAGCGACAATTGCCCAACAGTCGGCGTAAACTATCAACTGACCGGCGCTACGGTGAAAAACGGTTCCGGGCAGTTGTCCAACACCGTTCCGTTTTCAAGTGGGCTGACAATTGCCAAGTACATTGTCGATGACGGCTCCAATATGGTGTCGTGCACCTTTACCGTAACCGTGACCGACAACCAGTTTCCCACCGCGACGAATCCCGCTCCGCTCACCGGGATTACCTGCCTGGCGGCAATCCCCGCACCCAATGTAAATGTAGTGACGGATGAGGCCGACAATTGCGGCGCTCCTACGGTAACGCACGTTTCGGATGTGCAGGCAAGCGGGAGCGGCTGCCCCGGCGATCCCTTGGTTGTTTTGCGCACCTACCGGGTTTCGGACGCGGCAGGCAACAGCATTTTGGTCACACAAAACATTCAGGTTGCGGATAATGTACCGCCGGTTTTCACTTTTACACCCGGACCGGTATCTGTCAGTTGTTCGGCTGTTCCGCCGGTTGGCGCCCCAACAGCTTCTGATAATTGCAGTGCAGGAGTAGGTATCACCTACCTCGGTGAACAACGTAACAACGGCGCTTGCCCCGATGCTTACACCTTGGTGCGCCGTTGGCAAGCCACCGATAATTGTGGGAACTCCACGGTTGCTCAACAAATTATTACCGTGCAAGACAACACGGCTCCGGCGTTTACCAGCATTCCGGCCGGTGTTACGGTGAGTTGTGATGCTATTCCATCCGTCGGAAGCCCGCTTGCCACGGATAATTGCGATATCAGTGTTTCCATCAATTACAACGGGCAAAGCAAAATTAACGGCAATTGTCCCGACGCGTATTCCCTGCGGCGCAGCTGGACGGCAACCGACAACTGTGGTAATACCGCTTCTGTAGAGCAAATAATTGTTGTTCAGGATTTTACAGCGCCCTCCTTTACGGTTGTTCCGGCAAATTTGACGGTGAGCTGCGAAGCCGTGCCCGCCCCCGGAACCGCCCAAGCTACCGATAACTGCGATACCCAGGTGACGGTGGTGTACGATGGCGAACTTCGAACCAACGGCGCCTGCCCCAGCAGCTATGTGCTGACGCGCCGCTGGATTGCGTCGGATAACTGCGGAAATACCAAAACCGCCGAACAACTCATCACCGTACAGGATAATATTAAACCCGTTTTCACGGCAGTTCCTGCAGATGCTACCATAAGCTGTCATGCGATTCCGCCGGTCGGCGCCGCAACAGCCTCCGATAATTGTTCGATCAATGCAACCGTCAATTTTATAGATGAGGTGCGCACCAACGGCGCTTGCCCGGATACCTACACCCTGCGCCGTCGGTGGTTGGCTACGGATGCCTGCGGGAATACGGCCATCGCAACACAAATACTTAGTATTCAGGATGTCGTTGCGCCCAATTTCACATCTGTCCCTCCGGCCGTAACCGTTTCCTGTGCATCCATTCCAGCCGTTGGCGCCCCAACCGCTACCGACAATTGCGCTTCCAATGTGGCCATCACCTACAACGGTCAGTTTCGAACCGACGGCCCCTGTCTGGATCAATACACCCTGATTCGCCGCTGGACTGCCAGCGATAATTGTGGCAACACCCGGACTGCCGAGCAAATCATTCTGGTAGAAGACAAAACATCGCCAGTGTTTACCTTGGTACCCAACGACGTTACGGTCAGCTGCAATGCGCTCCCCGCTGTTGGCAATGCTACGGCAACCGACGATTGCGACGCCTCGGTAGCGATTTCGTATGCCGGTGAAACCCGCATAAACGGCAGTTGCACGGATAATTATACCCTGAAGCGGCGCTGGACGGCTACGGATAATTGCGGCAATACCCGATCCGCTGAACAAACCATTACGGTTCGGGACCAACAGGCTCCTGTATTTACCTTCGTTCCAACAGATGCCACGGTCAATTGCGAAGCGATCCCTTCCTTGGGTAGCCCCTCCGCAACCGATAACTGCGATGCCAGTGTGTCGATCAACTTTCTGGGCGTTACGCAATCTTCCGGCAACTGCGCCAGCGGAGGCACTGTTTTGCGTACCTGGGCAGCAGTAGATAACTGCGGCAATTCCATCACCGCCCAACAAAAACTGACCGTTCAGGATACCACCAAGCCAAATTTTGTACTCATCCCTGCCAATATTACCGTGAGTTGCGAGGCCATCCCGGCGCCCGAAATGCCCCAGGCCACCGATAATTGCACCGCAACGGTAGACATCGCCTACAATGGCGAAACCAGAACCAATGGCGCCTGCCCGGACAGCTATGTGCTGACGCGCCGTTGGACCGCCGTTGACGTTTGTGGAAATACAGATGCCGCCGAACAAAAAATAACGGTGCAGGACAAACTGGCGCCGGTATTTACCTCGGTGCCGGCCCATGCAACCGTCAGTTGCGATGCCGTGCCTGCCGCCGGCGCTCCGGTGGCTACAGACAATTGCGATTCGGATGTTTCTATCAGCTATTTGGGTGAACAAAAAACTGCCGGCGCCTGCCCCAACAGCTATCTGCTTTTGCGCAAATGGCGCGCTACGGACAACTGCGGAAACTCCACAGAAAGCACCCAACAACTTACGGTACAGGATATCACCCAACCGGTTTTTGTTACAGTACCGGCAAATGTCACGGTAGCCTGCGAGGCTGTTCCAGCGGTGGAACAACCCAGCGCCTCCGACAATTGCACCGCCAATGTTATCGTCAGCTTCAACGGAGAAACCCGCGCGGATGGCGCCTGCGCCGACAGCTATGTGCTGACCCGCCGTTGGACGGCTGCCGATGCTTGCGGAAATACGCGTTCGACGGTTCAAATTATTACCGTTCAGGATGTTACGCCGCCGGATTTCACGTATGTTCCGGCAAATGCGACGGTGAGCTGCGATGCTGTGCCGGCCATTCAAGCGCCTACTGCTACCGATAATTGTACCACGCAGGTATTGGTGGTGTTTGATGGGGAAACCCGTGAAAACGGCGCCTGCCCCAATACGTACAAGTTAAAACGCCAATGGACCGCTACCGACCGTTGCGGCAATACCCGTATCGCTACCCAACTGGTGACCGTACAAGATGTGGTAGCGCCGGTATTTACCGCTACTCCCGCCGACGCTACGGTGGATTGCCACCAGATTCCAATGGTTGGAATTCCCACGGCAACCGACAATTGTACCGTGAATTTGCCGGTCGTATTTAATGGAGAAACCCGTGAAAATGGCCCTTGTTTCAATACGTATACCCTGACGCGAACGTGGATCGCTACGGATGAATGCGGCAATTTTACCACTACCCGGCAGGTGCTCCAGGTGCAGGACACCACCCGCCCGTCTTTTACCTTTGTCCCAGCCAATGTCACGGTAGATTGTGCTGCCGTGCCAGCCCTTGAAGCGCCTGAAGCCGCTGACAATTGCACCCAAGCGGTGTCGATCACGTACGATGGGGAAACCCGTACCAATGGCGCCTGCCCGGGAACCTATACCTTGTCGCGTCAGTGGACGGCCACGGATAATTGCGGGAATACTGAAATCGCCATTCAGCAAATCACCGTACAAGATATTGTCGCCCCGGTTTTTGTTTCCGTTCCAGCTCATGTAACCGTCGACTGTGCGGATGTGCCGCAAGTTGGCGCCGCCCTCGCTGCGGATAATTGCGCTCAAAATGTAGCGGTTGTTTACCAAGGTGAACAACGCACCAATGGCGCCTGCCCCAACGCCTACACCCTGTTGCGCAGCTGGCTGGCCACCGATGAGTGCGGCAATACGGCAAAAGCCGAACAGAAAATCACCGTGCAGGACTTGACGGCGCCGGTGTTTGCCAACATTCCGGCTAACCTCACCGTCAGCTGCGAAGGCGTTCCGGTATTGGTGAATCCGGAGGCAAGCGACAACTGCGACCCGAACCCAAGCCTTGTTTTCGAAGGCGAAGAACGCCTCGACGGCGCCTGTGCCGACCGGTACAGCCTCGTGCGCCGTTGGACGGTGACGGATGCCTGCGGCAACTCAGCTACCGCCGCGCAACGGATCGAAGTGATCGACCAAACGGCCCCGCAATTCACGTTTGTGCCAGCAGCCGTTACGGTGAGCTGCGAAAATGTGCCGGCTTTGGAAAACCCGGTGGCGAGCGATAATTGCGCCCCTCAGGTTGCCATCGTTTTTACAGGCGAAACCCGCATGAATGGCAGCTGCCCGGATAGTTACTCCCTGCTGCGCCGCTGGACCGCCAGCGATAATTGCGGCAACACCGCTACCGCCGAGCAGGCAATCGTGGTGCAGGACACCCAGTCTCCGGTGTTTCTTTTTGTGCCGGCCGACGCTACGGTAAACTGTGAGGCGATTCCGAACATCAGCACGCCAACGGTATCCGACAATTGCGATCAAAGTGTGAGCATTTCGGTTAAAACGGAACTGCTGATCAACAATAACTGCTCGAGCGGCGGCATGATCGTCCGCCGGTGGACGGCAGTCGACAACTGTGGAAATTCTGCCACGGCTGAACAGCATTTAACTGTTCAGGACACTACCCGCCCGGTATTCACGCTTTTCCCGGCCGATGCCACGGTGAGCTGTTCTGCCGTGCCGGCCCTGCAAACGCCTACCGCTTCCGACAACTGTTCGCTGGACGTAGAGGTTATTTTTGACGGAGAAACCCGCGTAAATGGCCTTTGCCCGGATAGCTACAAACTGCGCCGCCGGTGGACGATTAAAGACGTCTGCGGTAATTCCCGGACGGCCGAACAGGTCATAACGGTGCACGACTTAGTCGCCCCGGCCTTCACCAGCGTGCCCGCCGATGCGGTGGTTTCCTGCGATGCCGTGCCGGCTGTCGGCAGTCCGCAAGCCACCGACAACTGCGACGCCGCCGTAGCCATTGTTTTCACCGACGAAACCCGCGTGGATGGCGCTTGTCCCGACAGTTACCAATTGATCCGCCGTTGGACGGCGACGGATAATTGCGGAAACAGCGTTTCGACGGAGCAGCGCCTTACCGTGCGCGACTTGACTCCGCCGGTGTTTACCTCCGTGCCGGCTTCCCTCACCAGCAGCTGCGCGGCAGTGCCGGCAGTGGGCATGCCTACCGCAACAGACAACTGCGACGCGGCCGTTAACATCGTTTTTGACGGTGAAACCAAAACCAACGGCAGCTGCCCGGGTAATTACACCCTGGTTCGCCGCTGGACCGCCACCGACAACTGCGGCAACAGTGTTTCTGCGCAGCAAACGATAACCGTTCAGGACAATACCCCGCCGGCATTTGCTTTTGTGCCGGCAAATAGCACGGTGGATTGCAATGCCATTCCATTGGTAGCCACCCCCATTGCCAATGACAATTGTACAGCCGCGGTAACGATTATGTTCGATGGCGAAACCCGAACGAATGGCGCTTGTCCGGACACTTATGTGTTGCGCCGCCGTTGGACGGCTGTGGATAATTGCGGCAATTCCACCACTGCGGAGCAAGTAATTTCTGTGCGCGATATCGTTGCCCCGGTATTCAGTTTCGCACCTGCCGATACCGTTGTGGGTTGCGATGCAGTGCCCCCGCCGGCAGTGCCTACCGCTACCGATAATTGCGATGCCGCCGTTCAGATTACCTATCAAGGCGAAACCGTGCTGAGCAGCGCCAGCCCAAGTACCTATAAATTGCAACGGCGCTGGGTCGCCATGGACAACTGCGGCAATACGGCTGCGGCGGTACAAGTGCTTTCCGTCAGAGATACGGTGGCGCCGAAAATCCAGTGCCCGGTCAATGTAAATGTGGATGCCAGTGGCTTGCAATGTTCGGCCGTGGCCCAATTCGAAGCGCCCTTTACCTCGGATAATTGCACCTTGGCGCCTGCGGTCACGTACTCGGTACCCACCGGTAGTGTGTTTCCCATCGGCACGTCGATTGTGGTTTTAGAGGCCAAAGACGAAAGTGGAAATACGGCGACCTGTACGTTTAAAGTGGTGGTCGCCGATACGACGGCCCCGCAATTGATCAATTGTCCCAAAGATCTGACCGTGACTACCCCAGACAATGGATGCAGCGCAGTGGTCAACTGGACGGCTCCGACGGTTACCGACGCTTGTGATGCCTACCCGATTGTGCCGGCGCCGGATTTTGCGCCTGGAACGGCCTTTCCCACCGGACTTACTACGGTCACGTACACCGCTAAAGACTCTACCGGAAATATTATGACCTGCAGTTTTGTGGTCACAGTAGATGAAAAAGTGCCGCCGGTTTTAGCGAATTGCCCTTCCAATATTTTGTTGCAAACCGATACTTGTTCGGCAACAGCCAACTGGATGCCGCCGGTAGCGACAGATAACTGCCAGTTGGACACCTTGATTTCCAATTTTAAACCCGGTACCGTTTTTCCGGAAACAAAAACTACGGTGACTTATACGGCTGTGGACGTTTGGGGGAATACTTCCAGCTGCAGCTTCGATGTAACCGTTGTGGATATCGTCGCTCCGCAGTTCAGCGGCTGCCCGAAAGACACCATGGTCAATTCCAACGGCGCTTGCGCGGCAGTGGTCAACTGGCCATTGCCGACCGCTACGGATAATTGCACCGCAGCCCCGACGGTCACGGCCTTTCCTCCGCCAGGCGCATCCTATGCTGTGGGGTACACGCCAGTATTGATTGTAGTGGAAGACCCCAGCGGCAATACGGATACCTGCCAGTTTCGGATCACGGTGGTTGGGCCGCCTTTGGGTTTTGCCAATACGCCGGCCAACCAGTCCTTTATCGGTTGCGAATCGGTAGCAACCTGGACGCCTCCGGCGCCCACGGGTGTTTGCGCTCCGGCAACGATCACGTCGAATTTTATGCCTGGAGATACCTTCCCGGTCGGAACAACAGCGGTGGTGTATACCGTAACCGATACCTTGGGTTTTACGGCAACCACGAGTTTTACCATTAGCGTTACGGAAAGTATTCCACCGCAATTTGACTGTCCGGCATCGCCGGTCCGCGTGGATATCAGCGGCGCAATTTTGACTGATGCGGCCCAATTTATCACCAGCGCCGACACCATCGGCACTTGCGATGGCGTAGAGTTGGCATTTGAAATGCCCAAGGCTACGGATAACTGCGGCGCCCCGATCGTGGAGCAGTTGTCGGGCCATAAGACAGGAAAGATTTTTGAGACCGGCATGCACGTTTTGCAGTTCAAAACAACGGACGATGCGGGCAACTCGGCCATGTGTTCCGTACAGATTGAGGTGTTGCCGCTCAACCCGCTTAACCCTCAAGTGAGCGATAAAATTGGCTGCGAAGGCGATGATATTGTGCTTTCCACTCCGGTAATTCCGGGTGCGACATACCTTTGGACAGGACCGCAAGGGCCATATCCGAACAACAACAACCTGGTTGTTTCTGACTTGAAGCCGTCGCTGACGGGGATTTATACCGTTCAGGCGCGGGTAAACGGGTGCCTGACGCCGTTGGATTCTGCGCTGGTGCGGCAGGCTATTCAACCGGATGCCGTGGATGACCTGGACTTCGAGGTGGAGACCAGCTCTTTGCTGGATTCCATCGATGTGGTGCTGAATGACCAGTTGGAATTTGACGATTTTAAGGTAACTCTGCTGAGCCAACTTACCGGGCTCACGGAAATTGGCAACGGCCTTTTCGCCTATCAGGCCGGGCCCAATAACGGCCGGGTTAATTTTATCTACCAGCTCTGTTCGGAGGCCTGTCCGGACCTGTGCGACCAGGCTGTGGTGACCATAACCGTTCGGGAAACCTTCTGCAGTTATATTCCCAACATTATCACGCCGAACGATGACGGGATCAACGATTACCTGGAAATCCCATGCCTGGGAAGCGAACTGTACCCCGATAACTCCCTGGTGATTTACAACCAATGGGGGGATAAAGTCTTTGAGGCTTCACCTTAT
>CAZVZH010000044.1:0-25722 GCA_964630705.1 uncultured Saprospiraceae bacterium
TCCGCTGATGTGCGGGTGGGCGTTGATGTCGTCGGGTTTGCCGTGCGTGGCCCAGCGGGTGTGGCCGATGCCGGTGGTGCCCGCGGTATTTTTGTCTAGGGTATAGGCTTCAAGGTCAGCAACTTTGCCTTTTTTCTTATAAACGCTCAGCTTGCCGTTTTGCAGGGCAATACCGGCGCTGTCATACCCACGGTACTCAAGGCGTTGCAAACCTTTGAGTACGATGGGGTAAGCTTCCTGGGAACCGATGTAGGCGACTATTCCACACATTTGAGTTTTAGGTTTTATTCCCGCCACGAAGGTGGGCTGGGTTTGGGTGCTTGGTCAGCACTAACCCGATTATTGAACAATGGTGTATTTCAATGTCAGCTTTGCAGGAAATTTCGGGCTGCTCGGACTGTAAAAAATTGCGCGCATGGCCGAGCGGCTTTGCGGGTAAACGTTGACGTAGATCGTTTGCTTTTTGATATCGCCGCTCGTATTGTTCACCATGGCCTGAAAACGGCGGGTAAGGGTGAGCCGGTATCGGTTGACCATGCTGCCGTTGTCGTTTTCCATTTCGGGGAAGCCGCCGAAAGCATTGAACCCGCCCGTACCGGTAGAGCCCAGCGAATAAAGCACGTCGGAGGTCAGGCTCACTGCCGTATCGCCCAGAATTTCAGTAAAAACCAATTGGCTGGAGGGGCCGAGTACCGAATTGTCCAAGGGGAAATCACTGGCTTGGCTCAGTTCGAGCTCAGCTTTGTTCACCGCGATGTTGCCCAGCAAATGGGCGTACGGAATTTCCACTTTGAGGCGCAAGCCGCTCATGCCCTGAACAAACATATACTGGTCGAAGGGTTGGTTGAGGTACGGGCCTGCGGGAGCGGCGTTGTAGTCGTGGGTGAAACTGGCCATTTTGTTGCCGCCAACAAACGAGTAGTCGAACGTCCGGGAGTTCGAACTGGTGTCTGTGGCCAGTTTGTAATACAGGCGAATCCGGCTAAACGTGCTGTTGTTGAGGTCGAAAGCCAGCATGGCGCCGGGGCTAGCGGCCGGCTCGGCAGAAATGCGGATACCGCGCAATTTTTTCCAAAAGGTTGTATCGAGGGTCAGGTCAAGGCTGTCGATGTTGAGGAGTTCCTGGCCGAAAGCGTTGTCCAGCGGGATACGCACGTAGGGGGCTTTGTTGGTCGTATCGAACAGGGTACTTCCAATGTTGGGCGTCGGCAGGAAATTGGTGGCTTCTCCCAACAATTCGGCCACCGGGAAGCTGTGGTTGGAGTAATAGTCCTTGTCCCAACGGACCGACGTGTCGGCGGCGAGCCGGTGTACCCGGATGGTCTGCGGCTGCAGGGTATCGCCGTAGATCCCAGCGCCGTCGTAGTTTAAAAACAGGACGATAGAGTCGACCGTAGCGCCTTTGAAGCTGGGGTTCAGGTTGCTCATTCGGAACAAGGTGAAAATATCGGAGCGGGAGCGCCCAAAAACGGGATCGTCGATTTGACCGCAAAACAAATAGGCGGACGTCGACGAGCGGTCGGAGCTCAAAATACTGTCTTCCCGAACCAGGGAGCAATTGATCGTAAGCGTATCGGTGTACCGGAAGTTGTCCGAGAGGCCGTCGTCGATCTGTTCGGAGCCGAAGGGCGTCGGTTTGGTACAACTGAGCCAAAGC
Organism: uncultured Saprospiraceae bacterium; assembly: GCA_964630705.1. Lineage (GTDB taxonomy): Bacteria > Bacteroidota > Bacteroidia > Chitinophagales > Saprospiraceae > M3007. The sequence goes on from CAZVZH010000044.1 coordinate 1,658, forward strand.
AGGAGCCCCAAACCCAAGGAAAAAAGGGCAGCGGCTGATGAGAGCGAGGAGTGTTTCATGCGCGTGGGAAGCATCGGCTATACATTTTTTTGCCAGATGCTGGGCAGGCTTCTGCGGTTGCCTGCTTGGATTTTAATTGCACAGGTTAGACAAATATAGCGGGCGAAACATCCGTTCGCCCGCTATTTCAAATTATGTTTTAACGGTCGGCAAGCCGTTTATTGCGACACTTCCGCTTCGGTCAGCTGGCGGAAAAACTCCAGATAATCGTTGAGGAATTCTTCATCGCTTTGGCCGTTCCAGGGCAGGATCGGTTTGTCTTGGGCAACCGACAGGTAATCAACGCTGGTGTCGACCAATCCGCTGCCAATGACAATCGCGTCGGCATGCGCGCAGGCGCCTTTGTGCATCGAAATGTTGTCGCCGTCGAGGAAGGCCTCCAGATCGGCTTTCGACAAATTGTTGATGGCCGCTTTGTCGAAAAAGCGTTCGCTGGGCAGTTGCTCATGTTCGTCTTTGAACACATTGTACACCACCGTGGCATTGGCGAACAAAGGTTCGGTTTTGTACGCAGCCTTCAGGTAAAGCGGCATCAGACTGGTGAGCCAGCCGTGGCAGAGAATGATGTCGGGCGCCCAGCCAAATTTTTTCACCGTTTCCACTGCGCCTTTGCAAAAGAAGGCGGCGCGGTCCGGATTGTCCTCAAAAGATTTTCCACTGGCGTCGTCAAAAATGAACTTGCGTTTGAAAAAATCTTCGTTGTCGAGGAAATACACCTGAAGTCGCGAGCCGGGCAAGGAGGCGACTTTGATGATCAGCGGATAATCGTCGTCGTCGACGATAATATTCATCCCGGAGAGCCGTACGACTTCGTGCAGCCGGTGCCGGCGTTCGTTGACTACGCCGTACCGGGGCATCAAAATGCGCAATTCATAACCGTTATCCTGTAAAAATTTTGGTAATTGTGCCACCAGCCTGGAGATGTTGTTTCCTACGGTGTAGGGTTCCATCTCCTGGGTGACAATGAGCAAACGCTTCTTTTCCATGTATGCAACCTAACTTTTGTGTATAATCCCACCTGGGTTTGCTTCGCCGTTTACGAAACAAAATCGGCTGCAAAATTATAGAAAAAATACGAGAATTTAAGGCAGTACGTCCGCTAAGAAATTTTACGCCGGGTTGAAATACTTGCTTTGGCAGCCTTTTTTCAGTCGTTTTCTTCCTCCGGTGGGATGCGTTCCAGGATCCGAAAGGTGTACCCAAACGCATTTTTTTCGTCGGCCGGATGGAACTCCCGAAACGTTTCCCGCCATTGCGCAGGGTCGATTTCCGGAAAAAAAACATCGCCCTCCGGAGCAGTTTCCACCTCGGTCAGATAGAGGCGGTCCCAGAGGTCCATACTGTCGCGGTAAATCGCGCCTCCACCTATGATGAAAGCCTCTGTTTCGCCATTGTCGAAAGCGATACCCAGGGCTTCTTCCAGGCTGTGCGCCACCAGCACACCTTCTGCTGAAAAATACGGGTCGCGTGTAATTACAATGTTGGTGCGTTTAGGCAATGGCCGGCCGATGCTCCGGAAACTGTTGCGCCCCATCAAAATGTGGTGCCCCAGCGTGGTGCGTTTGAAATAAGCCAGATCGGCGGGCAAGTACCAGGGAATCTGGTTGTCTTTACCAATTACATTGTTTTGAGCAGCGGCTACTATGGCGGAAACGAGCATTTTTTAATGTGGTCAATGTGAGGAATGTGGTCAATGTTTTAATAGGGGGCTTCGGGAAGAGGGGGGTTACAGGTCCTGGAGGAGCTCCCGTATGAGCAGACGCAGTTGGGGTTCGGCGGCGGCAGCTACGGCGATGACATCCTCGACGGAAGTTTCCCGAATGGCGCTGGGAGGAAACGAAACATTGGTTACCATCGACAGGAGCAGCACCGGCAGATCCATATGCCGGGCAACCAATACCTCCGGTACCGACGACATGCCGGTGCAGTCGCTGCCCAACAGCCGCAGCATTTGATATTCCGCGGGAGTTTCCAGGTTGGGGCCTTGCATGGCAGAGTACACGCCTTCCGCGGCCCGAATCCGGTGTTTTCGGGCGATGCCAATTGCCCGCGCGCGCAAGTCGGCATCGTAAGTTTTGGATAAATCCGGAAACCGGGGACCCAGGCGCTCGTCGTTTGGCCCGCGCAGTGGGTTTTCCGGAAGCAGATTGATATGGTCGCGCACCACTACAATATCGCCGCCCATCAAATGCGGGTTGATGCCGCCCGAAGCGTTTGTAATAATCAGCCGTTCAATGCCCAGCGCTTTTAATACGCGCACCGGAAAGGTGACCTGCTCCATCGACCAACCCTCGTAGTAGTGCAGGCGCCCGGCCATCACCACCACCGGATGCGCCCCCAGGAGCCCGAATACCAGCTTGCCGGAATGGCTTTGAACGGTACTCAGGGCAAAATGCGGGATGTCGCGATAAGGCACTTCTGCCTGCACGTCCAGTTCTTCTGCCAGGTGGCCCAGGCCGGTTCCCAGGATAATGCCGGTACGGGCCCGGAAGTTTGTTTTTGCACGCAGGGCAGCTTGCGCTTCTCCGATTTTTTCAAATAATTGCATGTCAGAGGCTATTTGTCAATTCGTGTTGTTGGTCGGTCGGGGACGTCTGTCGCCGCCACCAGCCGGCCAGGCCAATGCCCGTCACCAGATCCCAAATGCCCCACCAGGCAGCAATTAGGGCCATGCCGCCCAGGCCGTTGAAAAAACGGAAAATGAGCAATAAGCCCAAAGCAGTGTTGTGCACCCCGGTTTCGAAAGCCAGGGTGCGGCAGTCGGCTTCCGGTAGACGGTTGAGACGGGCGAATCCATAGCCGCTGCCCAGGCCGAGGGCGTTGTGCACCAAAACGATAGTGAAGGCGAAACCCAGGTAATTCACCAGATTTTCTCCGTTGCCGAGCAGGGCTAAAATTAAAATGGAAAAAAATAACACCAGCGCCAGGCGTTGCACCCAGGGCCGGATGCGCTCCACCAGGTGGGTGAACCGGTTGTTGAGCCACATGCCGAAAAGCAAGGGCGCTAAAATCAGCTGGATGATGATCAGCGCCATCTCGCCGAAACCTACGACGAACGACTTGCGCAGCGCCTCCGACTCAGGAACAAATTTTGACCAAAACAAAAAGCCCGCCGGCGTGACCACCGTGGCCAACAAAATGATAATTGCATTCAGTGTAACCGACAAGGCCGTGTTGCTTTTGGAAAAATGCACCAGAAAATTGGTCATGTTCCCCGAAGGGCACATGCTCACCAACACCATACCCAGCGCTATGCTCACCGGCGGCTGAAACACTCGGATGACGCCCAGGGTAAGTACCGGAAACAGCAGGTATTGCGCCACCAATCCCACTGCTATTGCCTTAGGAAACTGTACCACCTTGCGAAAATCGGAGAACCGGATATCCAGGGCCACGCTGAACATGAGAAAGGCCATGGCAATATTCAGCAGCGCCATTTGGTCGGCATTGAAGTTGATGCGAAGAGTATCGACGGGATGCATAAGCGATGCGATTTCAACTATTGGTGAAGCCCGGTACGCCGCGCAGCGTCATGCCGGGCGGCCAATCGAGCGTTTCCGCTTCGGCAAGGCTGGTTTTCCAGAGCAGGGCTTTCACTTGCAGCAAGGTACTGCTAGTTTGGCTTTTTCGTATCCCGATCACCATTTCGGCGCCGCTGTCGGTGTAGTGCTCTTCCACGAGCGAAAGTTCCAGTTGTTTCAACACGTGCATCAAATCGGGAACCAAGGGATAGGGCGCCGACAAGGCAACGTAATCCTCCACGATCCGCTCAACCGTCTGACCTTGCTCCAGGGCGTCGGCCGCGGCTTCGCGGTAGGCCTGAATCAATCCGGAAGCGCCGAGCAGGGTGCCGCCAAAATACCGCACCACCACCACCAGCACATCCGTCAGCCCCAAGGCGTCGATCTGGCCCAAAATGGGGCGCCCGGCCGTGCCGCTGGGCTCGCCGTCGTCGTTGGCCCGGAAGCGCTGCCCGTCGAGACCGAAGCGCCAGGCAAAACAATGGTGCCGGGCTTTAAAATGTTCTTTGCGCAAAGCCGCCAGGCAGTCCAAAGCCGCGGCCTCGTCGGCAACAGGATAGGCATAGGAAAAAAATTTACTGCCGCGGTCTTTGAACTGGCCCGTGGCGGGCTCCGCCAAGGTTAAATATGCATCGGGTATCTGATCCATGTCGGGCAAAGATAGACACAAGCAGGAACTGTTCAACCCGCTGAAAAACAGGCATTTCCCCTTATTTTAAATTTCAAAAAATATAAACGGTCTGGGGGTTCCGGTTGAAATTAGGCGCATTTTTATTCCTCCTGTCGTTCGAAATTTAACCCGCAGGCATACCTATGCAAGAGGATTTTTTACACTTTTTATGGCGCTGGCGGCGCTTCGATTTGCACGACCTCCGCACGACCACCGGCGCCGCGGTCGAAATTTTGCACCCCGGCGAAAGCAACACCGATGCTGGTCCCGATTTTTTTAACGCCCGTGTGCGCCTCGACGGCACCTTGTGGGCCGGCAATGTGGAAATTCACCTCCGCGCTTCGGATTGGCTGGCGCACCGGCACGACACCGACCCGGCCTACGACAATGTAATCCTGCACGTCGTGCTGGAAGAAGATCTGCCCCTCGGCCAGCATCTGCCCTGTTTGGAACTGAAGGGGCGCATTCCGCCGGGTTTACTGGACAAATACCGGCGCCTGCGCAACGAACGCGCCTGGATACCCTGCGCTGCGGATTTCGGTTCGGCACCCGAGCTGCTGCGACACAATTGGCTGGACCGGCTCCTGGTGGAACGGCTCGAAGGCAAAACCATCGAGGCGGCCGAGCGGGTGGAAGCTTGCGGCCAAAACTGGGAGGAGGCGTTTTACCGCTTGCTCACCCGCAACTTCGGCCTGAAAATCAATACCGGGCCGTTCGAAACGTTGGCCCGGGGCTTGCCCCTGCGCCTGTTAGCCAAACACCAAGATCAATTATTTCAACTGGAAGCCATGCTTTTCGGCCAGGCAGGCTTACTGGCCGACACCCTGGCCGACGACTATCCGCGCGCGCTGGCCCGCGAGTACCAGTTTTTGCAACATAAATATGGGCTCAGCCCCCTGGCTCCCGGGCAGATGAAGTTCTTCCGACTTCGGCCCTCGGGGTTTCCCAGTTTGCGGCTTGCCCAGCTGGCGGCCTTGTTGCACCGCCGGATGCCGGTACTGAGCCGGGTGCTGGAAGCGCGCAACAGCGCTGAGTTGGAGGCATTGTTTCAGGTGGAGCCGAGCGCGTACTGGTCGACGCATTTTCGTTTTGATAAAACATCCGAACCGAAAAACAAACCGCCGGGGCGCGAATTTGTACATTTGCTGCTTATCAATACTGTGGCGCCGTTCCTGTTTCATTACGGTCGAACGCATGCGGCGCCGGAGTGGCAAGATCGCGCCTTGCAACTGCTGGAAAGTTTGCCGCCGGAGGCCAACCGGGTGGTGGAAGGCTGGGGCGCTTTGGGGCAAAATGCCGCAAATGCAGCCCAATCGCAAGCCTTGCTTCAGTTGAAAAACCAGTATTGTTCGGCCGGCCGATGCCTTGAATGCGCTATTGGAACTGCCATTTTACGCTGATTATGTCTCGATTTTTTGCACATTTTTTTTCTGTGATCGGGCACCCGTTGTTGTTGCCCAGCTATGCTTTGTTGCTGCTGATGGCAGTAAATCCGTTTGCCTTCGGCGTGTACCGCCCCGGTGAAAAGCAGGCGCTTTTACTGTTATTGTATGTATTTACGACCACGGCCCTGATTCCGGGTATCGGAATTGCCATCATGAAACCGCTGGGATTTGTGAAAAACCTGGAATCGCCCGACCGGCTGGAGCGGGTGGGCCCCTACATTATAACCGGCGTTTTTTACATTTGGCTGTATCAAAACTTGCGCTCCTCGGGGCAGGCGCCGCCCTTGTATTTGGTCTGTATGCTTGGGGCTACCATTGGGTTGTTCGGCGCTTTTGTGATCAATATTTTTACCAAAATCAGCGCCCACGCTACGGGCATGGGGGGGCTGGTAGGCATGTTGCTCCTGACTGCGATGGACTGGGCAGGCGGCACGCTGGATGTGCAGGTGTTCGGATGGAGCCTTCAGTTGAGCCTGACGGTAGTGTTGGCGCTGGCTGTACTGTTGGCGGGTCTGGTGGGTACGGCCCGGCTCAGCCTAAAGGCGCATGTTCCGGCCGATTTATGGCAGGGTTATACCGTGGGCTTTGTTTCAGTTTGGGTAGCCCAGTTATTCTACTAGTCCGGCGGACAAAGATCAGGCTGCTTTTAGCCTTCCCACACGCGAACGCTCGAGTTTGTCGACGGCATAGGCGCGGTCGATCAGCAGTTTTTTAGTCCCTTTTTTGTTTTTCATGGGCAGGTCGAACATGGCATCGGTGAGGATGGCTTCGCACAGGGAGCGCAGGCCCCGGGCCCCGAGTTTGTACTCGATGGCTTTTTCCGCTATAAAATCGATAGCTTCCGGCTGAAACTCGAGCTCGATATCCTCCAGAGCGAACAGTTTTTTGTACTGCCTCAAGATGGCATTGCGCGGTTCGGTAAGGATGCGGCGCAGCGCTTCGAGGTCGAGCGGATCGAGGTGAACAACGATGGGCAGGCGGCCCACCAGCTCGGGGATGAGGCCGAAATGTTTGATATCCTGGTGGTTGATGTATTGCAGGAGGTTTTCCCGGTCGATTTCGCCGGCTTCGGCTGGTTTGGTGTAGCCGATGACCTGGGTATTAACCCGGCGAGCGATGACCTTGTCGACGCCGTCGAAAGCGCCGCCGCAAATGAACAAGATGTTGGTGGTGTTGACCTTGACGAGTTTTTGCTCCGGGTGTTTGCGACCGCCTTGTGGGGGCACCAGCACTTCGGCGCCTTCGAGCATTTTCAGCATGGCCTGCTGGACGCCCTCGCCGGAGACATCGCGGGTGATGGAGGGGTTATCTTGCTTGCGGGCAATTTTATCAATTTCATCGATATAAACGATGCCGCGTTCGGCGGCCGCCACGTCGTAATCGCATACCTGGAGCAGGCGCGCCAGAATGCTTTCGACATCTTCGCCCACGTAGCCGGCTTCGGTAAACACCGTGGCGTCGACGATGGCAAAGGGCACATTGAGCAATTTGGCGATGGTTTTTGCCAGCAGGGTTTTGCCCGTGCCTGTTTGGCCGACGAACAGCACATTCGATTTTTCCAGCTCAACATCGTCGCCTTTTGCCGAACCCATCTGGTTGAGCCGCTTATAGTGGTTGTACACGGCAACGGCCAGTACTTTTTTAGCCTCATCCTGCCCGATGATATAATCGTCCAGAAACGCTTTGATTTCGCGAGGAGGAATCAACCGGACAGGAGTGCTGGGGGCTGGGTTGCCCTGGGATGCTGACCCGGCATTTTGTTCGTGCTGGTGCAATTCCTGATCGATAATTTCCTGCGCTTTTTCTACACAGACCTCACAGATCTGCGCTTCCATCCCGGAGATCAGAATCATGACGTCTTCCTTGCTTCGTCCGCAAAATGAACATTGATGTGGATTCACTCGGCCGCGTTTTAACATGTTTACAGCTTACTGGTCAGGAGAGGTTGGAAGATTACTGGTTGCGGCGCCGAGGCACAGCAACCAGTAACCAAAAAATCTGCCTTCCGGCATTTTATTTGTCTTTTTTCGGATTGTTCCGGCTCAGCACTTCATCGATCAGGCCGTATGCTTTGGCTTCTTCAGCGCTCATCCAGTTGTCGCGATCACAATCCTCTTCGATTTTTTCGTATGACTGGCCGGTGTGGTGGGCCAAAATATCGTACAGTGATTTTTGCATCTTTTTGATCAACTTGTAGGTGATCTCAATATCCGACACCTGGCCTTGAGCGCCGCCCATGGGCTGGTGGATCATCACATGGCTGTGGTAGAGGCAGCTGCGCTTACCTTTCGTGCCGGCAGCCAGCAAAACGGCGCCCATGGAAGCCGACAAACCGGTGCAAATGGTGGCCACGTCGGGCGCTACATATTGCATGGTATCGTAAATGCCCAAACCGTCGATGACCGAGCCGCCCGGGCTGTTGATAAACAACTGAATATCGCGTTTCGGGTCGGCGCTTTCCAAAAAGAGCAGCTGGGCCTGGATGATATTGGCCACCTGCTCCGTCACCGGCACGCCCATGAATATGATGCGGTCCATCATCAGGCGGCTGAACACGTCGAGTACCGACACGTTGAGCTGGCGCTCCTCGATGACGTAGGGCGTGAGGCCGCGCAGGTTCGGGTGGGTGCGCGGCGTGGTTTTTTCGATGTAATTTTCTACGTGCATACCACTCATGCCGAGGTGTTTGGTGGCATACTTCATGAATTCTTGCTTGTCGAACATAGTACAATATTTTTGAGGCAAGTATAACAAGGATTTCAACGGATGGTTAATTGTCAACGGCCGGGAACCGGGCTGCTGGATGTACGCTGCCGTTTTGGGGGTTAAACGGCGAAAATTCCTTTACTAAAACACGCGAAGGCATTTTCATCTGCCCAACAAAGCCACCATTTATTCGGCGGCTTCGCCCAAGGCAATGCCTTCCTGCTGCTCGGATTCCGCCTTTTTGGTAACGGCATCCAGAATTTGGTGAAATTCCTCGGAGGGGATAGCCTTTTCGGTAATGGTGACTTCGTTGCGAATGGCCTGAAACAATTTATCGGTCTCCAGGTCGCGGACGGTTTCCTCCACATCCTTTTTGTTCTCCATCAAACGGGCCACACTGCTGTCGATGATATGGTCGGGTAGTTGGGCCTGGAAGTAATTGCGCACTTTTTTGACGTATTCTTCCCGTACTTCTTCGTCGGTAACCTCGATGCCAAACTGCTCTTTAAGGCGGTCGCGCAGTATCGACCAACGCAGGTTTTCGGCGAAAGCAGGATATTCCGCTTCAATTTTTTCCGGGCTGAGTTCCTCGTTATTCAAGCCCAGCCAGCGCTTCAAAAATGCGTTGGGCAGTTCGAAGCGGTTGAGTTCGAGCAAGCGGGTTTGAAAGGCCCGCATCAGCAGGGCATTGGCGCGGATATCGTAAAACCGCACGATGCCCTGTTTGATCTGGTCGAGCGCCTCCTCGGTATTGTTCACGCCGCCGCCGAAATAATTGGTGAAAAACTCCTCATCCAGGTCGGCAATTTCCACCCGGGAAACTTCTTCGATGAGGCCCTCAAAGGAGTCGCCCACCGTACGGTCATCGTTTTCCGGCAAATTGAGGATGTACTTCCGGAAGCGCTCCTCGTCGTCGCCCATGTCGAGCAGCCGGGCGTTAAAGCGCAGCGTATCGCCTTTTTTGGCGGCGAGAAATTCATTTTTCAGCGCTGCATCGCTGATGGTTTCCACCAAAATAGTGATCGTCGTTTCCCAACCGCCGGCCTTAATTTCGGCGCCGTCCAACTCGCGGGCGGCGATACGCAGCATGTCTTTTTCCTGAATATCGGTTTCGGGGTTACTGCGTTTGCCCATGCGCTTGCGGGCGTATTCGAGGTCGTTCTCGGCCAACTCGTTGAGGTTTGATACGGTCAGGCGCTCGTACGACTGGTCTTTGCTCAAGCCCTGGATATCGAAAAGCGGAACGAAGCCAACTTCGTACTCAATGGCGTACTCGTCTTCCATCTGATCGATTTTGAACGAGTAGCGCTGCTGATTCTCGGTGGGCAAGGGCTGGCCAAGCACATCGAGCTTGCTGTCGCGCAGATAGTTGTACAAATGCTCCGACAACATTTCGTTCAGGCTGTCGCCAAACACAGATGTTCCAAACATGCGCTTGATGTACTCCATAGGCGCCTGACCATGCCGGAAGCCTTTGATGGTGGCGCGGTTGCGGATACGTTTGAGCTCGGAGTCGATTTTGGGTTTTAAATCCGCTTTCGTCAGGGTAACGGTGATCAAAGCTGAGGTACTGTCGATATCTTTTCGTTGGACGTTGGGCATGGTTGCAAAAAATGAGGACCGGTGGGTGGGCCGGCGGCGGGCGCCGCATTCGGCCAAATTTAAAAAATCAAGTGCGGGCGGAGGGACTCGAACCCCCATGCCTTGCGGCGCCAGATCCTAAGTCTGGTACGTCTACCAATTTCGCCACGCCCGCAGGATAAAGCCCTTTTATTCAGAAGGTTTTGAAAAAAGGAGGGCAAAAGTAAGGCTATTTCCACAAATTCAAAGTGAGGGCTTGTAGAGAAATCCGTTAAGACGGCTTAAAAACTATTGGGCGTTCGAATGTTTGCCCTAATTTTGTTAAAATTGCTAAAAACGGTCCTATTGTTGCACCGAAAAAGCGCCTGAAACGCCGCAGCAGGAAATTCATGACGCAGCACAAAACCTCTGGTCCCGAACACGACGATACCGCGCTCATCCAGCGCGCCTACCGGAATTTGCTGCGCAACATGCCTAGCCCCCTCGACGCTGAAGACCGCCGAAACATCCGGGCCGCCTTCGAACTGGCCGCCAAAGCCCACCAACAACAGCGCCGGAAATCGGGCGAACCTTACATTTTGCACCCCATCGAAGTCGCCCGGATTTGTGTGGAGGAAATAGGCCTGGGCCCCACAGCCGTCGTTTGCGCCTTATTGCACGACGTGGTGGAAGACACAGCTGTTTCCCTTAAAGAAATTCACGATCAATTTGGCGGCCCCGTAGCGCTCATCGTCGACGGCCTGACCAAACTCGACGGCCTGCACGACTCAGAAAGCCCGCAAGCCGAAAACCTCACCAAAGTATTACGCACCATGCTTTCCGATGTGCGCGTCGTGCTCATCAAAATGGCCGACCGCCTCCACAACCTGCGCACAATCAAAAGCATGGCCCCCCACAAACAACTAAAAATAGCCGCCGAAACCAGCACCATCTACGCCCCGCTGGCACACCGCCTGGGCCTGTACAAAATCAAAACGGAGTTCCAGGACATTTGCCTGAAAATCACGCACGCCGAAGAATACCACGACATTGCCGACAAACTAGCTCAAACCAAGCGCGCCCGCGAGCAATACATCGAAACGTTCAAACGCCCGCTCCAGAAAGCCCTCCGCGAACAACTGGGCCCCGACGTGCGCATTATTGGCCGCCCTAAAAGCATCTATTCCATTTGGAATAAAATCCGCACCAAACAGGTCGCTTTCGAAGATATCTACGACCTGTTTGCCATCCGGATCATTCTCGACGTGCCGCCCGATCGCGAAAAAGTGGCCTGCTGGCAAGCCTATGCCATCGTCACCGATTTTTACAAACCAATCCCTGAGCGCCTGAAAGACTGGGTCACCAACCCAAAAGCCAACGGCTACGAATCGCTGCATACCTCGGTGGTAGGGCCCCAAGGCCGCTTTGTCGAGGTGCAAATTCGCTCGGATCGGATGGACGAAATCGCCGAACGCGGCTTCGCAGCCCACTGGAAATACAAAGGCGTGCGCGGCCTTGGCACCAAGGCCAATGTTTTTGAAAACTGGCTGAATCAGGTGCGCGAAACCCTGGAAAATGTCACCTCTGGCAATGCAGTCGAATTCCTGGCCGATTTTCAGAGCAATCTTTTTTCCGAAGAAGTACATGTATTCACCCCTAAGGGCGAAATGAAAATCTTGCCCGAAGGCGCCACCGCGCTCGATTTTGCCTTTAGCATTCACTCCGATGTGGGGAGTACCTGCCGGGCTGTGAAGGTGAACAACCGCGTCGAGCGCATCCACTACAAATTGCATAATGGCGACCAGATCGAGGTCATTACCGATAAAAACCAGCGCCCCAGCGAAGATTGGCTGAAGCACGTTATCACTTCAAAAGCCAAAAACCGCATCCGCGCAGCGCTAAAGGAGGAAAAACGCCAGCAGGCCGCGCTCGGGCGCGAAATCCTGGAGCGCAAACTCCAAAACCAGTTCAAGTGCCCAGTCGAGGAAAATGCCGATATGCTGGCCCGTTGGTTCGGCTACCCCAACCGCCTGGAGTTTCTCAGCGCCATCGCACTCGAACAGGTCGAGCTCAGCGGCCTAAAACAGTTTCGGGCCGACGGGCCCCGCCTCGTCGAAATCGAAGGCGAAAAAAGCCAACCCGCTCAGGAACACGAGCTGCGCTCGGGTGAGAATGGCCAGGCCACCCGCCCGGCCAGGACGCCGGCCGGCAAAGCCGACGTGTTCATCAACGGAGAGCCGGGGTCGTACTACGCCTATTCGTTTGCGACATGTTGCAACCCCGTGCAAGGCGACCCGATTTTCGCCTATGTCGGCGCAAAGGAAGGTGTCAAAATTCACCGCACTACCTGCCCGAACGCTCCTTTTCTACTGGCCAACTACGAATACCGGGTGCACAAGGCTGAGTGGGGCGCCACGGTGAAGGCTGACTTTGTTTCCACTATCTTGGTCACCGGCATCGACGCCGGCCCGGGAGTCATCCAACAAATTACCGACCGTATCTCCGGCTTGGGTATCAACATTCGTTCGTTTTCCATTTCGGGTGAAGGTGGGTATTTCGAGGGTCGGATATCGCTGGTGGTAGCCAATACCGACCAACTCAACCAAGCTATGCTGGCGCTGAAAGCGTTCAAATTTGTGGCCAGCGTCAGCAGAGTGGAGTAGCCAGGAATCAACTGTTCTGCAGCGCCCGAACGTAGCCGGATAATGATTTCCAATACTGCTCTACCCGTTGCTCCAAATCCGGCGAGCGCTGTTGTTGCAAGGCGAGTAGCTGCACTTTCAGGCGGACATTCGCGCGGTAGGCTTTAAAAAAAACGAACAGCAGCCGATCGGCTTTTTCAGAGAAAAGCGGCCAGTGCTGCCCGTATTTTTCCAAAAAAAATTGCGCCAAGTCCGGGCGTCCTTCCGTTTCCAGGTCCATACACAAAAAAGCCAGCTCGTTTAAAATATCCGTCTGGCGAAAATGCGGGCTAAACTCGATACAATCGAACACAATGGGCGCCTGGCCTTCCGGCAAAAAAATATTTCGCGTGTGCAAATCGCCGTGCCCGTCTACCCAATAGCCTTGCTGCCGGCGGTCGTACAAGCGCGCGCTGTGCCGGCTCAAAAACTGGGGCAAAAACGCTTGCCAGCCGAGCAACTCATCGGCTGCTGCGCGCCCCAGGTTTTTCCCGACATCTGTCTGTAAACGATACAAATCGGCAAAATCAGACCAATACATGCCGGTTGAAAACTTGGGGTCGGCTGCCATCCGCGCGCCCAAGTGAAATGGCGCCAACACAGCTGCCAGCTCGGCTATCTGTTGCGGCCCCACAGCATTTTTTTGCACCAAAATATCCATTTGGCGGGCACTGTCGATGCGGCGCATTTGCAGGGCGTAGTCGACAACAAGGTCGCTCGCTCCAATGCAAAGGCGGCCGGCGCTCAAACCCACCGGCAAAACATCGAGGTACATGTCCGGAGCCAGCCGGCGATTCAGCCGGAGCTCTTCCTGGCAAAAGTGCCGGCGCAAGTCCACGGTGCTGAAATCGAGAAATTCCAGCTGCAGCGGTTTTTTTATTTTGAATGCAAACTCCGGCGTCAGGATGATCCACGAAATATGTGTTTCCAGGCTTTCTATTGGTTTGCCCTCCCCTGGAAAGGCAGCCCGGTCGACCAAATCCTGTATTTCTGCGGCCGTCATAGTTGCTGTAGAACATAATGGTGTACGGCAGCAACCATTTCGTCCAACGATTGCTCGTCCGAGCGCAGCTCGAGTTGTGGTTTTTCCCAGGTTTCGTACTGGTCCCGAATGGTTTCATACACCCCAAAATCAGCTTCGCTGTCGGGGCGCGGCCGTTGCAGACGGGCACGGATAACTGCTTCGCCGGCTCCGACCAGCACACGGACGATGGGCAGGCCGAGTTGGGCCGCTACCGCCTCGAAAGGCTCTCGAATAGCTGCTTTATAAAACGTGCTATCTACCACTACCGGTCCTTTTGCTGTTTCCAAAGCGGCACGGGTTTCGGCCAGCATGGCAGCGTACACACGCTCCTTGGCGCCGGGTTGGTACTTGCCGCGCAAGCCCAGTTGTGCGCGCACCAGATCGCTATTGATGTGCTCGCCTCCGTGCCGGCTCACATAGGCGCGCGCCAGGGTGCTTTTGCCTGTGCCGGGCAAGCCAGAGATGAGCAGCAGGATACGGGGATGGATCGGCATTGGCAAATTGCTTTCGGTAGCGTAATTTTGAGGCAATATGGCCTTTTATTCAAGAAACACAGGGGCGAAGATAACGGAAATCACGCCCGAGGAGGCACTAGCTAAACTTGAACATTACTGTGCATACCGCGACCGTTGCCCGCAGGAGGTTCGGCAAAAAATGGCTGAACTCGGGCTGGATAGCGCGCTGGCAGAGCAAATTTACGCAGTGCTGGAAAGCGAAGGGTTTGTCGACGAAGCCCGTTTCGCCTATGCCTTCGCCGGCGGAAAATTTCGCGTCAACCGCTGGGGGCGCGTGCGCATCCGCCTGGAACTTCAGCGGCGCGCTATTTCAACAGGGAGCATCGAAACCGCCTTGGCCTCTATTGACGAGCGCGAGTACCGCCGCGTGCTCGCCGAACTGGTGCGAAAAAAAAAGGAACAATACCGTACCGACCCGGAATACTTACAACGCAACAAAACGATGGCCGCCTTGGTACGCGCTGGATTTGAGCCGGAGCTGGTATTCGAATCTTATTAAAAAACACCGCGCTCTTCCCAATATCTGATTCCAAAAACCTGACTTTTCCAAAAACTTGGCAAGTGTATCTTCTGAATGGGTAATTAACTTTCGTGTATCTTTAATTTTCTGATTTTTTTGATGTAAAAAACTCCGTGTCTTATGGCAAAATCTAAACTTACACTGACCGAACTCAAGGTCGACAGCCTAGTAACCACCCTAAACGATCTGGAAATGAGCCAGCTCAAAGGCGGGTTTTATGTCGTGCGCGGTCGCCGCTTTGCTTACCGCACCCGCTGGACGTCCGTCGATACGCGTTCTGACGAAAACGAGGCCGTCAGCCGTCCGGGGTTCCGGCAAGGCTAAGACTATGCCGGAGTTTTGCCGGAAGCAGCTTTGCGTTGAGCGTCCCATTTGGCCCGTACGGCTTCGGCAAAACTCTGGTTACCAACTTTACTCTCCAGCCACGATTCCAGGTCGAACGTTTGTAGCAATGCCTGCACATCGGCTTGTTCGCTGTCCTGCGCCAATGCTTCACGCATCTTTAAAAATGCCTGCCGTTGCTCTTGCCGGGAGGAGGCGCGCATTAATTCCGACATAAAATTTAAAAACCGCCTTTCCAGATCGTACAGGCGGTTTTTCTTTTGCAAAAATCGGGTGGCAGAACGCAGCAGCGACTCCAGCAACATCTGGTTGCCCATTTCAAAATGAAGGATAAGCGATAGCATGCGTGCCAGGCTTTGCAAATCTTCGCGTTCAACAGTACGGGGCTGGTTCAGCCACTGGTTCAGGTAATCGAGCGCGCCGCTGAAGTCGCCGCAGCCGAAACAAATGCAACAGTATTGAAAATAAAAGCTCGCTGTTTCATAATCGTGCGGGTCGAAACGTTCGGCCTCCTCCTGGCAGCGTTTCATCTCTTGCCGGGCCTCCTGGAAAGCGCCGGTAAAAATGCAAAGTACAAATTTGTTGGTGTAATACTGCCGGTGAATTTTTCGCTGATCATCAATAGTTAAAGGTTTCATTTTCCGCAACTTATCTAATGATTTGCGCACCTCGTCGTAGCGTTTGAGCAAGCCACAGGACAGGATAAAATTGCTGAGCGCAGCGATATAGTCGGCCAGGTTTTCTTTTAAAAAATGGGGCTGCGACTCCAAAATTCCGATCAGCTTTTTCCCGGTTTCATAGAATTTTTCACTTTCCAGAGCGGCGTAGTAATACAGGTTGAGTGTGCGATAGTATAACACCCGCGCGGTGTGCGACAGGGCTCGATCGGGGTTGCTGAGCAGAGGGTGTTGCGCCAGCTGGTGCAGCCGCGCCATGCGCGCCTCCCCCCGGTGCTGGGCCTCGCGTTTGATAGTTGTGTACACTTGGAAAAACAGCGTTCGGTACTCCGCCACATTGCCCAGTTGCTCCGATGCCCGCGCCTCTGTAAACTGCAGTTGCTCAAATTGCTTGTGCAAAAAGTCAACATCCATACGTGTGTAAGCCAGGTGTTTTTCCCAGCGATTAATCTCCAGCAGTTGCGTAAAACACTCGTATTGACTGGCAATTTTTGAAGCCTTGTACAATAGATCCTGACAGGCGTCGTATTGCCCGCGCTTGAACAAAACACCAACGCTTTGCAAGTGGTGATTTAGCCTGAACTCTATGGAATGTGGTTCGTCGAAAGCCTGAAGGCTCTTTAGCAAAAGGTCGTACAAATAGGCCTTTAATTCCGAATATTTCCGGCTTTCGACGGGCTCGCTAGCGTAAATGCTTAAGCGTAAGGCTTCGTCGTCGAAAGGTTCCATGGCCGCCATGGCGTCGAACAGCTGCAGATACTTGCTGTCGCGCTCCGGTTTGCCGCGTATGAAGAGGCGGAAGTAGCGCTTTTCTGCGGGCGAAAGCCCCCGGACCAAGCGATATAATTTATCAGAAGGTGTTTTGGCCATAGCGGGTTATGCTGCATTTAATAGTTTTTTCAGGTGGATAAACCCGACAAAATTGTCAGTTTTTAATCATTTCACCAAATTGAATAACCCGCCCGGAAGCCTGACTTATCGGCCAAACCTGGATTGTCAACCCATGATTAGGCCGGTACTTTTGTGGCATCCGTTGTTTAAAAATTGCTCTGCTATGATGAATGCCCTACCGTACCCTACCGCAGCCGAACCAGCCGAAGCCAGCCGAAGCGCCCGTGCCGTGCCGATGACACCGAGCTATTCCCGCCCGCCGGAGGTGCAGGATCAACCGCACGCGCCACCCGCCGGCAAAGGCAGTAAAATTGTACTACCAACAATGGAAGGCCTGTGCTTTGAAAAAATCAAACACCTCGCCTACCTGGAGGCCAGCGGTAATTATTCGGTATTACATTTTCTGGATGGCCGGCAGACACTGGTGTGCAAAACCTTGGGCGAAGTGGAACAACTTTTACCACAACATGCATTCGTCCGCATCCACCGCTCGCACACCATCCACCTGCGGCATATTAAAAAATATGTACGGGGCAAGGGCGGTCACGTCGTCCTTCAAAACCGCGTAACCCTCACCGTATCTGCCGGTCAGAAAGATAACTTCCTGGAAGCGCTGAAAAATTATTTTAACTGATTCATTGCTGCCACCCAACCACCTCACCGCAAAAAACCGTCTGCCTGTAAACTTGCAATTTTGATCCGGTAGGCTCCGAGCCAGCGGAATTTGAAAATTCGTGAGATTTCCTACATATAAACACAGTAAGGGTTTGGTTCGACGCCGGGCGTGTAATGACACGGTCCGGTGTCGACGTTTTTAGCGGTGCAGCCCGTGAAAACGCAGCAAATGCCCCTCCAACTGCTCGTTGTACAAGCAAAGAATCAAGGTGTTGGACTGGCGTGAATCGGCAGGGAATAAAATTTTAACCGGATTGTGCACATACCCCGCCTCTTCGAATAACTGCAACTGCCGCCCGCGCGGCTTTCGAAACAACCGGAGCTCGGCCGCCGTTTCCGGTACCGGCACATCGCCGTAGCCCTCTTCCCGCAGGAATTGTTTCACCATCTCGTAGGTATAGGCCAACTTAGCGCCCGCAAAAACACTGCGGTATTCCCAGCCGTCGCTAGCGCCCCCCATGTACCGCGTACCAGCCCCGGGAAATTGCCGGCGCATAGGCATATGCGGCGCGGAAGGCGCTGGGGCAGCCCGCTCCACAAAACCAAACTCGTCAAACTGCACAGAAGACCCTGACGCTGCAGCCGGTTGCGCAGGTGTTTTTTGCTTTTTCATAGGCCAAGGCAGGAGAATTTTTAAACAAATTGCGCTGTTCGCGGTATTTATCAGGATTGAAAGCAAATGTAAAACACTTTTTGTTTTAAGATTTTATTTTCAAAACAAAAATCCATTCTTTTCAAAACAGCACTTTATCATTTCCCACGGCATGACTACCGCTCTGCTTACCATCGGCGACGAAATTCTCATTGGCCAAATCGTCGACACCAATTCCGCCTGGATGAGCCGTCAACTCAACCTGCGCGGCTTCAGGGTCCATATCAAATCCAGTGTTTCGGACACACCCGGCGCTATTATCGACGGGATGGAGTATGCCGCCCGCCACGCCGATGTGGTGATTATGACCGGCGGCCTCGGTCCAACCAAAGACGATCGCACCAAGAGTACCCTGGCCCAATATTTCAGCTCCGACATGGCTTTTCACCAGGAAACCTACGACCGCATCGCCGCTTATTTTTCCAAAATAAACCGCCCGCTCCCCGATTCCTCCCGCATCCAGGCCACCCTCCCGACAGCAGCCCTCATCCTGCCGAACAAAGTGGGCGCCGCGCCCGGCATGTGGTTTGAAAAAGCCGGTAAAATTTACATTTCCCTGCCCGGCGTACCCTTTGAAATGCAATACCTGATGGAAGCGGAAGTACTGCCGCGCCTCACCGCGCGTTTCCCGGGCGCGCCGCTTGCGCACCGAACGCTGCTTACCGCCGGCGCCGGCGAAAGTTTGATCGCCAAAAGAATCGAGGATTTCGAAGACCAGCTTCCCGCACACATCCAACTCGCCTACCTGCCCAGCCTGGGCCAAGTGCGTTTGCGCCTCACCGGCACCGGGGAGGGCGCCACAACGCCCGAAAAGCAAACACAACTGGAACGCGAGCTGGAGCAAAAAAAGACGGAATTACAGGCGCTCCTTCCCGACTTGGTGTACGGCTTCGAATCTGAAAGCCTGGAAAGCGTGCTCGGGCGCCTCCTGCTCGAACGTAAGCTCCAGTTCGGCACGGCGGAAAGCTGTACCGGCGGCTACATCGCCCACCTCATTACTTCAGTTCCCGGCGCCTCGGCTTATTTTCCCGGCACGATTGTCTGCTATTCTTATGAAATGAAAAACCGCTTGCTCGGCGTCCGGCCCGAAACCTTGGACCAACAAGGCGCCGTCAGCGAAGCAACCGTCCGCGAAATGGTCGCCGGCGCGCTCAAGGCGCTGCAGGTAGATGTCGCCCTGGCAGTTTCCGGGATTGCAGGCCCGGAGGGCGGCACGCCCGACAAACCGGTGGGTACCGTTTGGATGGCCGTGGGTAACCGGCAGCGCGTGGTTGCAGAAAAACAAATTTTCGGCCGCGACCGCCTGAAAAACATTCAGCTCAGCGCCGTTTTTGGACTTAATCTCGTGCGCCGATTTTTATTGGAAGAAGGCTAATGCAGGCATTCAAAGAGCCCCTTGCGTAGACAAGCACCGGATGCTCAGCGGGCGCACCGGATCGTTGCGGTAACTCTGAAGCAAAGCGCCCACCGTGCTGGCGCCGCCCGGCCCCAAACGCCGCAGGAATGGCCGATGCTGGCCCAAAGGCGCCATACTGCGGTGAAAAAAGTACTGCCCAGTAGCAGAAACAGTGAAATAACTGTAAAACCCAGCCGGCAATTTGGGCGCTTCCGTTTGGTTTTTCAAGTCCTGAATCAACTGATCGGCCCGGGGCAAATCCTGCTCGGCAAGCGTATCGGCGAAACCCCACACATAACCCGTTGGCATGGTTTCCAGCATGCGGTTTTGAAAATCGATGCCTTTTTGCTGCGGCAAATCGAGCTGGTACCGACCGTTCTGTACCGTCAGGGTGCCCGTGCTCTCGAGGAGCGTACTGAGGGCAAAAGTAAAATCATATGTGCCGTCGGCCAAGGCGCCAATAGGAACAAACCCGCGGGCTTTGTCGGGGCCACCCTGGCAAAGCGCTGGCGCCTTAATGTCGAGCAATTCCACAGATATGGCGGCGGCATCAACGCTTACCCGCGCCGCTACTTGAAAATTGCTGCAATCAAAAATTGCCATACTTTCTACCCACAAGCCAAATTCGGCGCCCCCATCGGCGGGATCACGCTGCTCGTACAAATCGACGGTGAATTCCGGATCGAGGGTCACAATAATATCCGGCTCTTCATACGTCGTCGTGTTACAAGCAACGAAGGCTAAAAGAAAAAACAAGGCAATCCAATGGTATACAATACGCATAAATGCTCGTGTAGATGAATCTTGCGCAGGAAAAACGCCGGAGCCGCAAAAGTGCTGCCCGAACCCCAAAGTTTTTTCAAGAGCCGTACTTTTGAGCGCCTTTTAAACATACAACATTTACGATGAATCCAATAGCACGCGTTTTCTCCTTCACCCTCTTTCCAGTCATACTCCTCGCCTCCTGCGCCGGCAACGCCCCCGAACAACAGGCGCCAGCTTCCTCCACACCCACTCCCGACACCATCCGGTTTGAACCAGCATCCAAACAAGGCGCTTCGACCTATGCCGTCACCAACGCCACCGTTTTCTGGTCGGCCAAACGCGCGCTTGGCCCCGCGCACATCGGTACGATCAACGTATCTGGCGGCGAACTTCAAGTGAACCAGGGTCAACTGGTCGGCGGCCGTATCACGATCGACATGGCCAGCATCGCAGTAACCAACATGGACGACCCGAGCGAAAAAGCCACCCTCGAATCGCACCTGAAGGACAAAGATTTTTTCGAAGTGAAAAAATTTCCGGCTGCCACCTTCGAAATCACAGAGGTGTTACCCAGCAGCCAACCTGCCTTTAACTGGGTGGTCCGCGGCAATTTGACCATTCGCGACAAAAGCCAACCGGTAAATGTACCCGTGCACATGACGATTACCGGAGAAAAACTCCACGCCGAATCGGTCACCTTCGTCATCAACCGAACCCAGTGGGGCATCACCTTCCGCTCCGGATTGCTCGGCACGGCCAAAGACAAAGTGGTGGAAGATGTGGTTCCGCTGTCGCTGAAACTGGATGCAGCGATAAAAAACTAGTTTAAAACAAATTCACATACCCCAAATGAAACTTCGGCGCCCGCCACTCCACCGCCTGCCCAACGTCGCGCCGGCCCACCGCCAGGCTCAAGCCAAAGATACCCGCCTGGGTTTCGAAATTCAACCCGGCGCCCAGGCCCCAGGGGCGTAAAAAAAAGCGGTTGCGGTCGGTTCGGTTTTCCAGATAACCGTAGTCGGTAAAGGCCGACAGATAAGCGTTCTGGCTGAGCAACAGCCGGTACTCCAGGGTCGTCACCAGGTAACGGGTGGCGAACAGGCTTTCCTCGTCGAAACCCCGCTGCACCTTGTTGCCCCCGATGCGGTACTGCTCGTTGGCATAAACCGGTTTTTCCGAAAAAATAGCGCCGCCGCGCAGGCGCAGGAGCAGGGTGCTCCGGGCCAGCACCGGCAAGTAATGCTCTGCCCGGCCCTCCAGCCGGAAGCGCGCTGCCCGCCCACCGACGCTGTCGTACAAAGTAGCAAAATTAAATTCCGGCATAATCGGATCGCGCAAGGCCTCGATCTGGCTATTGCGCAACACCGTGTTAAAACCCGCCACCGCCCGCAACTGAAGCAGCCAACCGCGGCGCGGGTTGAACCGGTAGTCGAGCCGGCTCAGCAGCGCTTCCAGGCCGAAGCCATTTTGGCGCAAGTCGAGCACCTCGGGCAGCCGGCGGCTGAGCAAAATAACCTGGGTGTCTACCTGCTGCAGCGACGAATTTTTGTTCTCCCAAAAAAATTGCAAGTAATTCCCGCCCTCCAGTTGGTACCGCAGGCCGATCTCGCTCTGGGCATCGAGCCAGCTGCTGTCGCGCCGGAAAATATGTAGCCGGCCTTCCACGCCGAATGGCAATCCCAACAGGTAAGGCAAGCCGGCCTGGAGCTCGAGTTTTTGCGTTTCGGGGCGCAGCCGCTCCAACTCGACCGACAGGCGCTCGCCCTGGTTGAGCGCGTTGAGCAAGGCGGCGCTCAGAGAGCCGGTAAGCAGCAGCTGACCATCGGTGTTGTTGGGCCGGGGCAGCAGGCCAATGATAAAATCGAACCGGCTGGCGCGTTTTTTTTGCAAAAACAAATTCACCCGGGCCTCGCTGCCGGCAAAAGTGACGGTGGGGTTGGCCAGTGTTTCCACAAACAGCAAGGCATTGAGGCGCTCGCGCACAGCTAACACCCGTGCATGGCTGTACGGCGCGCCCGGCCGCATGCCCAGGTATTGCGGCAGAAAGCGCGCTGGCAAGCGCACATTGCCATTCACCCGGGGCGCCATATAGGAAAAAAAAGGGCCTGCGTCGACACGCACCAGGGCCGAAACGGCGTCGCCGCTATCGAACCGAATACTGTCGAGCCGCACCGCAGCGAAGGGGTAGCCGTTGTTTTCTGCCTGCTCGAGCACCCGCTGTTGCAACCGCAAAACAGTTTCGTGGCGCAAGGGTTTTTCCAAAAACTGGCGCTCGCGAAAACCTGCCGCCGCCAGCCAGCGCGCATCAGCCGGGCCAGCTGGGCGGAGCGCCACCCACCGCAACAAAGGCCCGAGGTACAGCCGGGCGGTATGGCTGCTGTCGGGCGCCCGGTGCAAACTATCGATCGAAGCCGTTAGGTAAGCCGCCCGATGCAAAGCGTCGAGCAGGCCGCGCGCCTGGGCTTCGCACTCCGGGCCCATCCAAACCAAGGTATCTGGCGCTGAGCGGTGCAGCGTTTGCCGGACTTTGGCGTCTAATTTTTCCAGCGCGGGCTCGGTCTCCGGACCCACGTACAGCCGTAGGATTTGCGCTTGCCCGCCCCTCGAAAGCAAGGTGAACAGCAAGGCCCTAAAAACCTGCCGAAAGAAAAATCTGAGCGCATTCATATTTCTCTCCCCAAGACGCCCGGGCGGGCGCCCACGTTGCCCGTTTTTGGAAAATGAAATTGCAGTGCCGCTCTTATCTTCGGGGCACTAAAACCGTTTGCCATGTCCAAAATCACACAGTTTATTTCCGGCGAAGTCATCAACCTATCCGTGGGTTACCTGGCTGGTCTGATCGCTTCCAACCTCGTTTCCCGGTATTTTGTCAAAAAAGGTTTGGTCAACCTCTGGGGCCTGGCCGCCAAACGCGAAGCCGTGAGCAAAGATGCCTACGAATGGCTCATGTTCGTCAGTTCGTACCTGATCGGTTTGCTGGTGCTACTCGCCGTCAACCGGCTTATGCAGCAGTGGCGCAAACCGGAGGAAACAGCAGCCTAACAAGGTGTCAGAAATTTCCAAACACGCTCTTAGCTGGACTTTAGCCCTTTTGCCCCCCTAATGGGTCAGACTAGATTTTGAAGAAAACCAGATTCCTGCTTTGGCCGACCAAGAGCATTTTGACGGACAGGATTATCAAGATTTTTTGATCCTGTAAATCTTGTCTTTAAAAAACAAGTCCACAGGCGTCTGCAAACAAGTTACACGAGGGACAAATTATGTACATCACGCTAAAAATGGAATGTTTATAATCTCAAAAACCTTTCTCTGGATGCGTATCAAGCACTTTTTATTCCACTCAAAAGGCTAAAGTCCAGCTTAGGTTTTTGTTTTTTCAAAATAGGCCTGCAGCGTTGCGCACCATTCTTCCAGCGATTCGAGCCGCGACAATTCTTCTGCAGAAAAAACCAACTTACAGTCGCCTGCCGTCGAACATCGGAAAACAGCAGGCAGCGGGGTCGCTTTTAGCTGGGCATACTGCACGACAAACTCATTGCGGTGTAAAAATGCCAACGGCACCGGCGCGGCCTGCACAAATTCAGCCCACTCTTTTCGAACCGAAAAAACGCCGTGCGTGAGCGCGCACAACGAGCAGGGGTAGGTAGCCGGCGAAAAAATCTTGTGCGCGATGTCGGCAGCCAGGTTGAAAAAACCGGTGTCGGCATTGTACACGAAAAGCAGTTTGTCAGTCATGCAGGCGCAGAAGTTTGAAATTTAGACTGCAGGGTGTCGACATCAAAGTAGTCGCGAAAAAACTCGTCGCACCACCGGCAAACGTTTTGCAAGGCATCAGCGCGGGCCTGGGCAAGTTCGCGCGGAATGCCGACACTTTCGCCCATGCCGATGGGGTCGCCTTCGTTAATTTTTTGAAACACAGCCGATCGCGCCACCCGGGCCAGCACATCGGCCACTTTTTCGCGCCG
>CAZVZH010000045.1:0-25668 GCA_964630705.1 uncultured Saprospiraceae bacterium
CCGTATACGACGACCTGCACGGCTGGGCCGACATGCCCTACAATGGCCAACAGGAGATGTACAACGATTTCTCCGACTATGACATCCGCATTTCAGTGCCCGGAAATGTTATGGTTTGGGCAACGGGCGTTTGGCAAAACGCCCGCGAATTGTTGGAACCCGAATTTTTTGCCCGTTACGAGGCCGCTCAACAGTCCAGGCAGGTGGTGAAAATTTTCGCACCGGAGGATTTTGCTACGGGCGTTCAATTTTTTAAACCTGCCGACCGGCACACCTTTGTCTACCGGGCCGAACAAGTGCCCGATGTTGCCTTCGCGTTTAGCGACCACTACCTCTGGGACGCGCGCGCAGCGCTCGTCGATCCGGCCAGCGGGCGGCAGGCATTGGCCAGCGCGGCGTATCACCCGGATTCGAAAGACTACTACGAGGTTTGCGACATTGCGGCGCGCGGCCTGGAAATCATGTCCTCCTGGCTGCCGGGTTACCCCTATCCCTACCCCCGCATGACGGTGTTCAACGGCGACGACGGCATGGAGTTTCCCATGATGTGCAACGACGCCAGTACCTACCCGCGCAGCCCCGTCGGGCTCACGGTGCACGAAATGTCGCACACGTATTTCCCCTTCATGATGGGGATCAACGAACAGTACTACGCCTGGATGGACGAAGGCTGGGCGGCCTTTTTCGATGTTCTGGTGACCGACTCGGTGGCCGGCAAACAGCAGGGCCGGCTGCGGAACTACGATGCTTTTGCCGGCACCGACCAGGACATGCCTCCTATGGTGCCCTCGCGGCAGCTGGGTTCAGCCTACCGGGTGGCATCCTACAACCGGCCGCAAGCCGCCTATATGAATTTGTACCAAATGCTGGGCTATGACGGCTTCCACCACTGCATGGTTGAGTACATGAATCGCTGGAAAGGTAAACACCCGCAACCCTTCGATTTTTTCCATACTTGGAACCAAGCCTCCGGCGAAAACCTCGACTGGTTTTGGAAGCCCTGGTTTTTCGACTGGGGCTACCCCGACCTGGCAGTGGCTGCCGTAGATGCCCAAGCCATTACCATTGAAAATACCGGTACCATGCCCATGACGGTTGCCGGCGTCGTCGAATACACCGATGGCAGCCGGGAAAGTATTTGGGAAACCGCCAAGGTGTGGGAAAAAGGCGCTAAAAAAATCCGGATTCCGGTCAAAACAGGGAAAACCGTCCGATCCGTAAAACTCGGGCATCCGCACGTTTCCGACACTATAGAGGAGAACAATACCTGGCCAAAAGAATAATCGGCAATCACCAAATGCCTGGCAGCACCGCGCGGCGGTGGACCGGGTAGTCGGGAAAACACTCCCGGTACCAGCGGTGGTGCGCAGCGGCGCGGGGCGCCAGGTTGGCAAAGGTCCAAACGGCAAAAACCAGGCCGGGCAGGCTCCAGCTCAACAGGGCAAAACCGGTCCATTCCAAAATTTCTCCGAAATGGTTGGGGCAACTCAGGTATTCGAACCAACCGCCCCGGGGAATTTTATACCCGCTTTCACCCGGCGCACGCAGCCGGATCAGGTGGTAGTCGGTTCGGATATTGATCCAGGCGCCGAACAAAAAAAGCGCCAAGCCCAGTCCGAACTGAGCGGACTGCATCCAATCGTCCGGGTAGGCGCCGAAATGCGCGAAAAAATACCCGAAGAGAAAACCATTCACCGTGTTGAAGCCCATGGCCGAAAGGGCGATTACCACCGGCATTTTTTTCCCGGAGGCACGCAAAAACCAGGGGAAAATCAGGGCGCGGTGTACATAATGCGCGGTAAACAAGCCCAGCATCAGTCGCGACGGCAGATTCAGCGCAGCCCAGCTGGTTTGCGAAAAAAGTACGGCGTACAACACTGCCAAAACAGTACTTTCCATCAACACCCAACCCAGCCGGTTGTCGATGAGCGGCCCCCAACCCGGCCGGGTGTGGCGGCCAAAAGGGGCATTCACCCGCAGCAGGTACAAAAAGGTGATGAGGCCAAGGGCCATCCAGCAGAGGGTTATCGATTGGTAGTTTGCCCAAGACATACTCACATCCGCTCGGGCATTTCAATACCCAGCAAACCCATGCCGTCGGTCAGCACCTGAAGCACAGCCCGGCTCAGTTCCAGCCTGAAAGCGCGGTCTACCGGATTTTCGGCATTAAACACCGGCAAGTCGTGCCAAAAGCGGTGAAAGGTTTTAGCCAGGTGGTAGCAATAATTGGCCAGGTGCGAAGGGTCGAACTCGGCAGCCGCCGTTTGGATGGCGGCGGGGTATTCGTACAAGGTTTTGAGCAGTTCCATTTCAGCCGCTTGAAAACTGGAATGATTCAATGCAGCACTCAGGTCAACCCGTTCTTTTTCAGCGCGTTGCAGCAGGCTCCGAATCCGCACACAGGAATACTGGATGTACGGCCCTGTTTGGCCTTGCAGGTCGACGGATTCTTCCGGATTGAAGATCATGCGTTTTTTCGCATTCACTTTGATCATGAAAAACTTGAGCGCACCCAGACCTATCTTGCGCAGAATATCCGCGCGTTCGGTCTCCGGCAGTCCGTCGAGCGTACCGAATTCGGAGGCTTGTTGCCGGGCGATGGCAATCACTTCGTCGATCAGGTCGTCGGCGTCAACCACCGTGCCCTCCCGGGTTTTCATGCGGCCGGTAGGCAGTTCTACCATTCCGTAGGAAAGGTGGTGCAAGCCTTGGGCATAAGGCTCTTGCATCCGGCGCAGGATTTCGAACAGCACCGTGAAGTGGTAATTTTGTTCATCTGCCACCACGTACACCATTTGGTCGCAACCAAAATCGTGGTAGCGCATGCGGGCAGTACCCAGGTCCTGGGTGATATACACCGAAGTTCCGTCGGCGCGGAGCACCACTTTCTCATCCTGGCCGGCATCGCTCAGGTCGACCCACACCGAGCCGTCCGGCTTTTTGAAAAAAACATTTTTTCGCAGGCCATCTTCCACGATATCCTTGCCCAGCAGGTAGGTGTCGCTTTCATAATACAGTTTATCGAACGCCACGCCGAGTTTGGCATACGTCACGTCGAAGCCCTGGTACACCCAGTTGTTCAGTTGGCGCCAGAGCGCCAGGGTTTCCGGGTCGCCGGCCTCCCAACGGAGCAGCATTTCGCGCACTTCTGCGCCAAGTTGGGAGTATTCGTTGAACCACTTGTTTTTATAATTTTTAAAAAAATCGGCCTCCGCTTGATCCGGTTTTGCCTGAGCCGAAAAAACCGCGCGGGCCGCCTCCGTTTGTTGCCAGGCGGCGTATTCCTCCCGGGTTTTATTTTCAAACAGCACGTAAAAGTCGCCGACGAAATGGTCGCCCTTGATGCCGGTGGATGCCGGGGTGCGGCCTTCGCCAAATTTTTTCCAGGCCAGCATGCTTTTGCAAATGGCTACGCCCCGGTCGTTGACAATTTGCACCCGCACCACTTCATGGCCGGTTGCTTCCAGCAGTTTGCTGCTCGACCAGCCCAGGAGGCAATTGCGCACGTGGCCCAGGTGAAGCGGTTTGTTCGTATTGGGAGAGGCGTACTCGACAAGCACTTTCCGGCCGTTTTTAGGCTGGCGGCCAAACGCGGCGTTGCCGAGCAGGTTTTTTAAAAATTGCTGCCAGAAAGCGGGGCTCAGCTCCAGGTTCAAAAAACCTTTGATCACGTTGTAGCCCTGCACTTCGGGTACCTGGTTTTGCAAATAATCGCCCAGTTCAGCGCCGCAGACATCGGGCGATTTTTTTGAAATTTTTACAAAGGGAAAAACGACTACCGTAAAATCGCCGGTAAATTCGGCGCGTGTCGGACCGATTTGTACCTGGTCGGCGCCGGTGGTTTCGCCGTATAGCGACTGTACGGCCTCCGCCACGGCCTTTTGTAAGGTTTCAATAATTGTCATAGCGTATATTTAAGCGGGCAAAGGTATTGTTTCCGCAAACAAAGTCCTGCGATTCCTGTCTGGAACACCAGTTCCACACCAAGAGTGCCCAGCATCAGCAGTATTCAACATGCACGATACCAGAACAAAATCCATCACCGCGCACACCAGCATGCCTGGCAGTTGGACAGCGCGCCCCGACCTGCTCGCCCGGGAGGAGCCGCTGGAGATTCGCATCCAACACGGCCCGGGCGAACGGCGCAAACAATTATCGCTGGCTGTAACCATGCGCACGCCGGGGGAAGACGCCGAACTGGCAACCGGTTTTTTATTCACCGAAGCCATTATTCAAAAGCCGGAGCAGGTGTTGAGTGCGCGGTGGTTGGAGGAAAACACCTTGCTAATGGATTTGGACCCGGGTTTGTCCGTCGACGTAGCCCGGCTGAGCCGGCATTTGTTCACCTCGTCGAGTTGCGGGGTGTGCGGCAAAGCGTCGCTGGATGCGGTGCAAACGGTCAGCTGCTATTACCCGGTACAAGGCAAGCCTTTGTTGGCTCCGGAAACGTTGTACCATTTGCCCGAAACGTTGCGGCAGGCACAAACGACGTTCGAATCGACCGGCGGGCTTCATGCGGCCGGCTTATTCGATGCCGACGGGCGTTTGCTGCTACTGCGCGAAGATGTGGGCCGGCACAACGCCGTGGACAAAATAATAGGCGCCGCCTTGCGCAGCGCTTATCCCCTACCCTTTCGGGATTTGATTTTGCTGGTCAGCGGCCGGGCCGGATTCGAGCTGGTACAAAAAGCCGCCATGGCTGGATTGCCCGTGCTGGCGGCCGTCGGCGCTCCGTCGAGTTTGGCGTATGAGTTGGCCGACATGTCGGGCATGACCCTGATCGGGTTTTTGCGCGACAAGCGCTTCAATTTGTATACGCACCCGGAACGGCTCAGGCCAGTTGAATAGACGGGTCGAGGTAGACGTCCTGAATGGCGTTCAGCAGTACGATCCCTTCTTGCATTGGCTTCTGGAACGCTTTCCGGCCAGATATCAAACCCATGCCGCCGGCGCGTTTGTTGACCACGGCGGTGATGACCGCTTCCTCTAAATCGGTCGCGCCTTTGGATTCGCCGCCCGAGTTGATGAGTCCGACCCGACCCATGTAGCAATTGGCAACCTGGTAGCGGCAGAGGTCGATGGGGTGTTCGCTGCTCAGTTCGCTGTATACTTTGGGGTGAGTTTTGCCAAACTGGACGGCATTGTAGCCGCCGTTGTTGGTGGGCAGTTTTTGTTTGATAATATCGGCTTGGATGGTCACGCCCAGGTGGTTGGCCTGCCCAGTGAGGTCGGCGCTGGCATGATAGTCGATCCCGTCCTTTTTAAAACCGCTGTTGCGCAGGTAGCACCAGAGGATGGTCGCCATCCCGAGTTCGTGCGCCCGTTCGAAGGCCTGGCTGACTTCCTGGATTTGGCGGCTGCTTTCTTCGGAACCAAAATAAATGGTAGCCCCCACCGCCACAGCGCCCATGTCCCAGGCGCTTTCGACGGTACCGAAGAGAATCTGGTCGTACCGGTTCGGGTAGGAGATAAAATCGTTGTGGTTAATTTTTACAACAAACGGAATCTTGTGCGCGTATTTCCGCGCCACGGAAGCCAGCACGCCGTAGGTGGAGGCGACGGCGTTGCAGCCGCCCTCGATGGCCAGGCGAACGATATTTTCCGGATCAAAAAAGGCGGGATTGGGCGCAAAGGAAGCGCCGGCGCTGTGTTCAATCCCCTGGTCGACCGGGAGGATGCTGACGTAGCCCGTGTTTTTCAGCCGGCCGTTTCCCAAAATTTGCTGAAGGCTGCGCAGGGTTTGCGGGTTGCGGTTGCTGGGCAGCCAGATATCATCGATATGGCTGGGCGAGGGAGCGTGCAGATGTGCCTTATCCAAGGTAGTGCATCGATGGTCGAGGTAATAACCGGCCTTGTCGCCCAGCAGGTCCAGTATTTTTTGATTTGCCATGGGTGGCGGTGTGGGTTTGGTTAGGAAAAAAGCAGGTCAGAAGCCGTAGGTAAAGGCCAGCCGGTACTGCCAGGGTTGTTCGAAAGCATTGATATCGTTGCCGATATAAAAATCGTACATGATGGCGATTTCCTGTCCGACGCCTCCGTTGCCGTTGGAAAAGTTGTAGCCCAGGCCAACGTATTGGGCCGGACGGGTGCGGGTGCCTTTGCCGAGTTGGCCGAGGTTGTCTTCGTAAATATACTGGTCGGAAAGCGTTCCCAGTTCGCCCTGAAAAAACAGTCCTCGAAAGACGCGCACCCGGGCGAACAGGCTGACTTCGACATCGAACAGGTTGAAGGTTTGAATACCCGGATATTTTTGCGAGGTGTACAATGCCGACACGCGTGGGCCAGCGGAGAGCGGACCCACAATTTTATAGCCTACCATAGGCGAAACGCCGAAGGCAAACAGGCTGTAGCCACTGCCGCCGGAGAAACCCAGGGTAAGTCCGCCACCGTACCACAGGCGGTCTTTAAAGGCAGGGCCATCTTTGTCTTTGGGTGCGGAAAACGCGGCCTCCGGAGCGGTGTAGCGCAGGGCTGTTTGCCCGGCAAGTTGTTCAAAGGTGAAAAGAAACACGAGCAGGGCCGTGATAGAAGCGTAACAGCGCAAATACTTCATAGAAACAATTGGGTTTTTATCTGACAAAATAGTTTAGGTGAATGTAGAATTTGGCGCTGACAGTGTGTGTGGCAGCTTAGGCTTTCGTCTGCTTTTTGACGAAATTATCAAATTCTGTAGGTTGACAAAACGATTATACCGAACAACAACTACTTTCGCCCCCTAAAAGTTAAGGGTGCAAATGCCGCTGCAAAGAAACGCCGTTTCTTGTTTTTTCCCCTTGCCATTTGGCGCTTGCTTCAGCTTTTCCAGAGCCGACTACCTACTTCCCTCAGGCGTACTCCACGAGGCCTTTTTTCCGTATTTATTCAACTTGTTTTCAAACCAAACCTGACTATGTTTTATTCGTTACGTTCATCCTGCCGGTTGGCCATCCTCCTGCTGCTCGCTATCCTTCCGTTGGGGGCAATAGCCCAGGTATTTATAGCTGAACCCCAGCAGGTAGATCCGCCCAAAGCCGTAAAAGAGGTTTTGACGGAGTACAAAATTTTCCGTCTGAACGCCCTGAATATCAAACGATTCATTGAAGAAAGTCCTGAAAACTCCAGCACCCTGCAATTGCAGTTGGGCGGGCATAAGTGGAACCTACGGCTGGAGCCGAGTCAAATTTTGGCGCCCGGTTATTCCCTGCGCGTACAAACGGAAAAAGGCGTGGAAAACCGCACCCGCACCGACCACCGGGCCTTCAAAGGCGTGGAGTTGGGCGGCGGCGGCAAGGTACGCCTGACCCTCGACAAAGATTTTATCCACGGTTTTATCGATGCCGAAGGCGACCGCTTTTACCTGGAACCGCTGTGGTACCACCAGCCGGACGCCCCGCGCGATCTCTTTTTGTGTTATCCGATCAGTGCCGTTAACCGCGACGTGGATGCCACCTGTATCGAACTGGCCGGCGATGAAAACATTTCGAACCTGCCGATTAAGGTGAACCCGGATGCGCCGGAGTTTCAGGCTTGTTATGAAATGGAAATCGCCATTGCGTCGGATAAGTCCATGCACACCAAATACGGCTCTGTCAGCGCCGTGGAAAACCATAACATTGCGGTGATCAACGACGTGAATGGCGACTACAGCGGGCAGTTCAACCACGATATTGAAATTGTCATCGTTACCCAGTTTGTCGTTACGGGAACTGACCCCTGGACCCCCTCTACGAATGCAGGCACCCTGCTGGCCTCCTTTCGCGATTGGGGAAATGCCAATGGATTTGGCGTCCCATTTGACAACGGAGAACTTTGGACCAACCGCGATTTCGACGGCTCCACGGTAGGCATTGCTTACATCGGAGGCGTTTGCAACGCCAACAAGTACCACTGTTTGCAGGATTTTACCAGCAACTCCGAGCTGTTGCGCTGCATGACTTCCCACGAGATCGGCCATAACTTTACGGCTTCCCACGACCCAACCTCCGGCTCCTGCCCGCCCAACTTTATCATGTGCCCTTTCGTGAGCACGGCTACCAACTGGAGCGCCAACTCGATCAGCCAAATTAGTGGATACATCACCACAAAGATCAACAGCGGTTGCCTGCAAGCTTGCAGCAGCGGGCCGCCGCTCTCCGCCGATTTCGAATGGGCCCCCAACCCGGCTTGTGAAGACGAACAGGTGCAATTCACCGATCTTTCTACCGGAAATATCACGAGCCGGAGTTGGACCTTTCCCGGAGGAACGCCGCCGAATTCGACCCAGACAAATCCGATGGTCATCTGGGCTAATCCGGGCACCTACAACGTTACCCTCACCATCAGCGGCCCGGGCGGTTCGGCCACCGCTTCCAAGCCGGTAGTGGTGGGCGCCAAGCCTACGGCAAATTTTAGCTACACCTACACCGGGCTCACCTACAATTTTACCAGCACGTCAACCAATGCTACTACTTACAGCTGGGATTTCGGCGATGGCGTTGGCTACAGTTCAGAGCAAAATCCGGTGTACACCTATGCCGAATCCGGAATTTACAGCGTGACGCTGTTTGTAGAAAACGACTGCGGAACCGCAACAAAAAGCAACCTGATTGTTACCATACCAACGGCGGCGTTCAGCGCTTCGCCTACTTCTGGCTGCGCTTCCATGACGGTTCAGTTTACCAACGAATCTTCCTCAAACTCCAACACCTTCCTCTGGCAGTTTCCCGGCGGCCAACCCTCTACCTCGAACCTGACCAACCCAGTGGTGGTGTATTCTACCTCAGGCAGCTACACCGTCACCCTCACCGCTTTTAATGGCGCAGGTTCGAACACAGCAACGTACACCAATTACATTACCGTTCAAAACATCCCCTCTGCCAATTTCACAAAAACCATCGACAGCCTGACGGTAACGTTCACCAATACCAGCGTAGGCGCCAATACCTTTCTCTGGAACTTCGGCGATGGCAACACCAGTACCCAAACCAGCCCCGTGCATACCTATGCCACCGGCGGCACTTATACCGTCACCCTCACCGCTTCCAACCCGTGCGGCACCACAACCGCCACGCAAACAATCAATTTAACCGCGCCGCCCTCGGCTAGTTTCACCGCTACGCCAACCTCGGGTTGCGGCCCGCTAACGGTACAGTTTACCAGCACGTCGACTGGGAACCCAACGTCGTACAACTGGAGTTTCCCGGGCGGCAGCCCAAGTAGCTCGACTGCGCAGAACCCAACGGTCACGTACAACAATCCGGGCAGCTACACCGTCAGTCTGACCGTCAGCAACAATGTAGGGTCGACTACCGCCACACAAGCGAATTTCATCACGGTCAACACCGTACCGAACGCCGGATTCAACACGACGGTCAACCTCGACACCGTAGCCTTCACCAATACGACCACCGGCGGCACTTCGTACAATTGGAATTTTGGCGATGGCGATACCAGCACCATGGCTAATCCGGTACACATTTATGCAGCCGACGGGACGTACACGGTTACCTTGATTTCCAACAATGCCTGTGGCGCCGACACGGTCAGCCACACCGTTACCATTGTTACGCCGCCAACCGCCGGTTTTACCGCTTCGCCTACTTCTGGTTGCGGGCCGCTCACGGTGCAATTCACCAACACCTCTTCCTCGAACGCCACTAGTTTCCTCTGGTCGTTCCCCGGCGGCACGCCAGATACCAGCAGTTTGGAAAACCCCAGCGTCATCTACAGTGCGCCGGGCAGTTACGCCGTCACCCTGGTCGTAAGCAATGCAGCCGGAACAGACACCGCGACCGTGAATAGTTTTGTTACTGTAAATCCTGGACCCACAGCAGGGTTCACCAGCACAACCAACGGATTTACCGCGACGTTCACCAACACTTCTACCAACGGCACCTCGTACAGTTGGGATTTCGGCGACGGAAACACCAGCACAGCCCCCAACCCGGTGCATGTGTATGACGAGGACGGCCCCTTCACGGTGGTGCTGACGGCAACGAACGCTTGCGGGACGAACACCTTTACGCAAGTGGTGACGATCATCACGCCCCCAACTGCCGGTTTTACAGCAACGCCCACCTCGGGTTGCGGACCGCTGACAGTGCAATTCACCAATACCTCCTCGTCCAATGCCACCACCTTCAACTGGTCGTTCCCCGGCGGCACACCGGCTTCGAGCACCGACGAAGACCCGACAGTGACCTACTCGACGCCGGGCAATTACACCGTTACCCTGACCGTCAGCAATCCCGCCGGTAGCAACACCGCGACGCAGACGAATTTTATTACAGTAAATAGCGGCCCCACCGCCGGCTTCAGCAGCACCACCAACGGCCCGGTAGCCACCTTCACCAATACCAGCACCAACGGCACTTCGTACAGTTGGAACTTTGGCGACGGCAACTCGAGCACACAGTCCAACCCCACGCACAACTATGCTGCCGACGGCACTTATACGGTAGTGCTCACCGCCACCAACGCTTGCGGTACCAGTACCTTCAGCCAAGCGGTAGTCATTATAACAGCCCCTACAGCCGGGTTTACAGCAACGCCAACCAGTGGTTGCGGACCGCTGACAGTGCAGTTCACCAACACTTCGTCGACGAACGCTACTACGTTCAACTGGTCGTTTCCGGGCGGAACGCCGAGTTCCAGTACTGCAGAAGACCCGACGGTAAACTACAACGCGCCGGGCACGTACACGGTCACCCTTACCGCCAGCAATGCTGCTGGGAGCAATACTCTTACCCAAACCAATTTTATTACCGTTCAGAGCAATCCGACCGCCGGGTTCACCACTGCCGTAAATGGGGCCACAGCAACATTTACCAATACTTCTACGAACGGTACGAGTTACAACTGGAACTTCGGCGACGGCAATTCCAGCACGGCTGCCAACCCGGTACACGTATATGGCGCAGACGGCACTTATACGGTTGTCCTGACCACATCAAATGCCTGCGGCACCAGCACATCCAGTCAAAACGTTACGATTGCGACCCCGCCGACAGCAGGATTCACAGCAACGCCAACTTCCGGCTGCGGCCCGCTCACGGTTCAGTTTACCAATACCTCTTCGTCCAACGCCACCTCTTTCAACTGGTCGTTCCCGGGAGGAATGCCCGCTTCCAGCGCCGAGGAAAATCCGGTAGTGACGTATAATTCTACCGGAACGTATTCCGTGACCCTGACAGCCAGCAACGCCGTAGGCAGCAACAGCGCTACGCAAACCAACTACATCACCGTAAATGCCGATCCCACCGCCGGATTTACTGCTGCAGTGAACGCCGCCACGGCAATCTTCACGAATACGACGATGAACGGCGCGTCGTATAGCTGGGATTTCGGCGATGGGAACACCAGCACTACCGCCAACCCGACACACACCTACTCCACCGACGGCGTGTATACCGTAATACTCACCGCCACGAACGCTTGCGGCACCAGCACGTTTAGCCAAACAGTTACGATCGTGCTGCCTCCGACGGCTGCGTTTACGCCAAGCAATGCGGAAGGTTGTGCCCCGCTGACAGTGACGTTTACCAACAACTCGAGCGCCAACGCCACCAGTTTTGAATGGACGTTTGAGGGCGGAGATCCGGCGGCCTCCACAGATGCCGAACCGACCGTCACCTTCGATCAACCGGGCATTTACCAGGTAACCTTGGTAGCGAGCAATGCCGCAGGCAGCAGCACCAGCACAGCGACCATTACAGTAAACGGACCTCCCACTGCTGGATTTACCGCCCAAACCGCCGGGCTCTCGGTGGTGCTTACCAACACCTCGACGAATGCTACTTCCTATGCCTGGGATTTTGGCGACGGCAATACCAGCACGGCCGCCAATCCGACCCACACCTACGGAAGCACCGGTATGTACACCGTGGTCTTGCGCGCTACCAACGCCTGCGGGACAACCGAATTCAGCCAGCAAGTTGAAATCATGGGCACTGCGCCGATCGCAGCGTTTTCGGCCAGCGAACAAAAGGTTTGTGCGCCGATGACGGTACAATTCACCGATCAGTCGGCCGGCGATCCCAGCGCGTGGAACTGGACCTTCCCCGGGGGGGCGCCCGCCAGCTCAACCCAACAAAATCCACAGGTCAATTACGCCCTTCCCGGGGTGTACCCGGTGACCCTGGAAGTGACCAATGCCTGGGGCAGTAACACGCTTACTATACAGAACTTCATCGAAGTATTGGCGCTTCCTACCGCAAGTTTCACCTACAACGCCAATCAAACGACGGTGACGTTTAACAACCTCTCGCAAAACGGCGATGCCTACCAATGGAACTTTGGCGATGGCGCCACCAGCCAGCAAGTGAATCCAGTGCATACCTACGCCATGCCCGGTACCTACACTGTCGAACTTACCGTGGTGAACAACTGCGGCGCAAGCACCTTGCAACAAATGATCATGCTGGTTTCCGGCGCCGGGGAAGCCCCCTGGGTCAGTTTCTTCCGCCTGTACCCGAATCCGGGCAGCGGCCTGTTTACGCTCGAAATGCAAGGGGAAGCGCAAAACGAACTTGAGTTTACCCTGTTCAACAATATCGGCCAGCTGATTGACCGGCAAACCGCCGATTTTGGCGCAGGCGCGTTGAACAAACAATTCGACTACAGCCGTCAACCCGCCGGCATGTATACCCTATTGGTGCGCAGCGGCATTAAAACAGTACAAGTAAAATTGTCCATTCAGCGCTAATTTGATTCCTGCATTAAAAGCAAGAGCCTGCCGGGTTGCCTGGCAGGCTCTTGCTTTTAATGCTAGCGGGGTAAAAAGTTAACAATTTTGAAATCAATTTCAACAGGCTCGTTTCTTGCTGTTGCCATTCTACCTTTCAGCCTAAATTTTGGACGCATGAAAAAATTAGTATTGCTTTGTTTGGTCAGCCTTTTTTTGGTCCCCACAGTAGGATCGGCGCAAAAAATGAAAATCGGCGACCCCACCAAAAACGCAGGGAAAGTAGAGTGGTTGCCGATGCAAATCGAGGCCGGCGACATTCCCTTCGGCATCCCCCTGGAAAAACAATACGAGGTTAAAAATATCAGTACGGAAGACCTAATTATCCTCGATGTGAAAAGCGGTTGCCATTGCACGGTGGTCGACTGGAGTAAAGACCCGATTCCGCCCGGAAAATCCGGGTTGGTCAAAATCACTTTCGATGCCTTGCGAGTGGGGGAGTTTTATAAAATTATCGCCATTACCACCAATTTTGACCCGGAAGTAAGCATTGCCTTATCGATGGTCGGCAAAGTGTTGGAGCCGACGGCCGACGGGAAAAACTAGCCCAAAATGCGGGAATGAAATTTTGCGTCCTGCCGTGGTGTTACAGAAAAAGTGTAGCTTTGCGCTCTTGAAAAAAGCGACCCGTTCGCTACGGGTTTCTCAAATTCTGTATCTACCAATAAGAAGAAAAATATGGCAAAAAAACGCATTGCAATTAACGGTTTTGGACGTATCGGCCGCCTCACTTTTCGCAACTTGCTCAAACGCGACGACGTGGAAGTTGTGGCCATTAACGACTTGACCGACAACGCTACTCTGGCGCACCTGCTCAAGTATGACACCATGCATGGTCATTTCGAAGGCGGGGTATCTGCCGACGACGAACATTTGTATGTAAACGGCATCCAGATACTGGGCTCTGCCATAAAAAACCCTGCAGAGTGCCCCTGGAAAGATTTGCAGGTGGATGTCGTACTGGAATGCACGGGTATTTTTCTCGACCGGGAAAAAGCCCAGCTCCACCTTCAGGCCGGCGCCAAGCGCGTCATCCTCTCCGCGCCGCCTAAAGCCGACGACGTTCCCACCTTTGTGATCGGCGCCAACCACGACAAAATTAAACCCAGCGACACCATCCTCTCCAACGCCTCCTGCACTACCAACTGCCTGGTGCCTATGATCATGACGCTCGATAAAGCCTTCGGCGTCGAGCAATTTTTCATGAACACCATCCACGCTTATACGGCCGACCAAAACCTTCAGGATGGTCCCCACCGCGACCTGCGCCGCGCCCGCGCCGCCGCTATGAACATCGTTCCCACCAGCACCGGCGCCGCCAAAGCCGTTGTGCTCGTGGCCCCACACTTGAAAGGAAAAATTGCCGCCCACTCCATGCGGGTGCCTGTGGCCACCGGCTCTGTCACCGACGTGGTAGCTACCATTAAAAAAACGGCAACCGTAGAGGAGATCAACCAAGCCTTTCGAATGGCTGCCGAAACCAATCTGAAAGGCATTCTGCAGTACACGGAAGACCCGATCGTCAGCGGCGATATCGTGCGCAACACCCACTCCTGTATTTTCGATTCCGGCCTCACGCAAGTCAACGGCAATACCTGCCGCATCGTTGGATGGTATGACAATGAAGCCGGCTATTCCGCCCGGCTGGCCGACTTGGCTGCTATGATTTAACGATCATTTCCTCTTTTACTTGGACTTTCTGGCGCACCGGAAAGTCCAAGTTTTTTTCTAACCGTTTCCATATTATGAAAATCAACTTTGCGGGCAAAAAAGCCCTGGTTCGGGTAGACTTCAACGTGCCCCTCGACAAAAGTTTTAAAATCACCGATGATACCCGCATCCGCGAGGCCCTACCAACTCTGCGTGAAATCCTGGACCAAGGCGGCGCCGTCATCCTGATGTCGCACATGGGCCGTCCTTTACAGAAATTGAAAGCTGATGGCAGCATCGACAAGGAAAAACTGACGCTCCAGCACCTGGTCAGTCACTTGCGCCGCAAACTGAAAACCCGCGTGCATTTTGCCAACGACTGCGTTGGAAAAGCGACTGAAAAAAAGGCAGCAGCCCTGAAACCAGGGGAAGTGCTCCTGCTGGAAAACACGCGGTTTCATCCGGAGGAAGAAGCCGGCGATGTCGTATTCGCCCAACAATTGGCAGTCCTGGGCGATGTGTATGTTAACGACGCTTTCGGCACCGCCCACCGCGCCCATGCCAGCACGACCATCGTAGCCAATTATTTCGATAAAAAAAACAAGTGCTTCGGCTTGCTCATGGAGCGGGAAATCGAAAATGCCGACCGGGTGATGAAAAACCCTGCCAAGCCCGTGAGCTGTGTGGTTGGCGGCGCCAAAGTGAGCGACAAAATCGTTCTGCTGGAACGCTTCCTCGATTTTGCCGATAATATTCTCATCGGCGGCGCTATGGCGTACACCTTCATGCTGGCCAAAAAAGGCACGGTTGGAAATTCACTCGTGGAGCCCGATCGGGTGAAGGCCGCCAAAGAATTTTTAAAAAAAGCGAAAGCTGCCGGCGTCAAGGTACTGCTACCCAAAGACTCGGTTTGCGGCGATAAATTTGCTGCCGATGCTGCCGTCCAGGTATTTAACAGCAATCAAATTCCCGATGGCTGGATGGGGCTTGACATCGGCCCTTCTGCTGCTAAAGCCTTCGGCCGCGTCATCCGTCAAAGCCAAACCATTGTTTGGAACGGCCCAATGGGGGTTTTTGAAATGCCTGCATTTGCCGAAGGCACCAAGTATGTGGCAAAATCCGTGGCGCGGGCAACCGGCAAGGGCGCCTTCTCCATGGTCGGTGGCGGCGATTCGGTAGCGGCCGTCAACCAGCTAAAACTGGGGAAAAAAGTCAGCTTCGTTTCTACTGGCGGAGGAGCCATGCTCGAATATCTGGAAGGCAGGGTGCTGCCGGGCATTCAGGCAATAAACAGTTGACCAATGGCCTAGCGCCAAACTAAGCCTCCCAGGCGGATCGCTTGCCCTTCAGAGCGCAGCACCACCTGATAAAAACCGGGGGGCAGTTCGAACATCCGACTAAAACGCAAACGCGAAATTGAATGGAATGAAAAATCTACCTGGGCGGACCGCAATGGTTCGCCCAGCACATTTTGTAACTCAACTTTTAAACCAACTGGCGATACCGGCACCAACAACAAAAAGGAAAACTCGCCGGCTTCCCGATTGAAAGCAAATATTCCGTTTCGGGCATGGTTGGGTTGCGTTTTATAAAAATATCCGCTCAGGTTGAGCCAGGAAAGGGCAATGTCTGGCAGGCCAAATCCGCGTAAAGTATCTGGCTGATCAACCTGATCGGCAAATGCAAAAACTGCATTTTCAATTTCTCTGGCCGTTTTTTCCGGAAAAGCGCTCCACAAACTGGCTATGGCGCCGGCTAAAAGGGGGGAGGCCAGGGAAGTTCCGCTGGACAATGCAAGGTCGGCTCCGGTCTCTCCTGCTACTACAACCATTTCACCAGGCGCCATCAGATCAGGCTTGATCCTTCCATCGGCCGTTGGACCAAACGAACTAAACGCCGCACGGGCGCCCGCATGGTCCACTGCCCCCACAGCAATCACCCCAGCCGCATCGGCCGGCACCCCCAGGTACTTCCAGGCTTCATCGCCCGAATTGCCGGCACTGTTCAGTACAAGCATACCTTTCAGCGCCGCAATCGCCGCGCCGCGCGCGCCAATACTGCTACGGCCGTCTAATTCGGCATATCGATGCCCAAGACTGGAATCGTTAAAAACCGTATACCCTAATGACGCGTTGATAATATCGACGCCAAGGCTGTCGGCCCATTCGGCGCCGGCTACCCAATTGGCTTCTTCCACCGGAAATTCCCCGCCAGTGTCCTCTGTTTTTAGTAAAAAATAGGTGGCATCCGGAGCCGTCCCAATCATGTAGCCGGGCAAGTTAGCAGCCATAACCGACAACACAGAGGTGCCATGCGCAGCACTTTCGTATATCCCGCCATCACGCTCCACAAAATCCCACCCCTGGTGCAATCTCCCATTTAAGGCAATACTGTCGAAAAAAGGCAATACATCGGCATTGCGAAAACCTCCATCTAACAACGCTACCCAAACGCCTGCGCCACGGCTACCAGTGGCGTGCAAAAAAGGAACCCCTAACATACTGTTTTGCAAAGCTGCATATCCGTAAATACTACCAGCGCCTTCCGCCACTGGGAGCTCCGGCAAGCCCTTCCGCTGCCCAGGGGGCCGGTTGCTCGGGTTTTGGATGCGGATATCCGGTCCGAGGTACAACACACTTTTAACAAAAGACAAGCGGCGCAGGGAAGCTGCCGTAGCGGAATCGGCAATAACGGTTGCTGCGTTCAGCCATTTGGAATGGTTGTGCAGCTGGGCGCCTGCCAGCGTCAACGCATTTAAATAAGCCGGATGCACTGGCAAGTCGTTTTCTTCCAAGGAAATACCGGCTCTTTGCCGACGCTCCAGGGCCCGGGCCGACAAAAATTCGGCCGGCCGGCAAAGGCAGTATGGCGAGCCTGCCTTATCCTTAAATTCAACCCACCATTTATAGGAAGCCTGACAGTTTACCCCAATTGGGATTAAATAGAGCGTTATCCCTACGAGTAATCTCCGTATTTTTGAAAAGAAGGTCATATTGCCATTTGTTGCTTAGGAACGATCAAATAATCAGATTGTTCCTTATGAAATAAAGAAGGCGGACCATTTGGCCCACCTTCCCGGACAAGATATAAACTATATGCAACAGTGGCAAAAGGCAGTCGAATATTGTTCTTCAGACATACTCTTAGTGCCGCATCATTGGACGACCTGGCGCCGTTCGCTTGGCCTTTGGTTGAACTCCACCACCCAGATTGAACAGCACACCAGCACTCAGGGCAACTCCTCGGTTTTTTATTTTTTCATGCACTAACGGGAAGTTATAAAGCTCGGTAAATCCGTGCGTGTACCGAGCGTCGGCAAAAATCTTTGCTCCATTCAAGTTGAACTGCACGCCTAATCCGGCGGTTGCGGCTACTTCAAACTTCTCGTAGTTGAGGTTATCCAGGTTTACACTTGTTTTTATCGGATCAAATTCGAAGAACAGGCGCGGCCGGGTAATCAACCTGGCGTTCAGCGCATAACCGAAACTCGGGCCGGCTGCCAGGTATGCTTGAACGGCTTCATTGCCAAGTTTGAGCTTAGCCAATAAGGGTATTTCCAGATAATTGGTCCGGAAGGTTGCCTTAGCCCCGATCGGAATTTCCACATTCC
The DNA here is from genome assembly GCA_964630705.1 of uncultured Saprospiraceae bacterium. Classification (GTDB taxonomy): domain Bacteria; phylum Bacteroidota; class Bacteroidia; order Chitinophagales; family Saprospiraceae; genus M3007. The sequence goes on from CAZVZH010000045.1 coordinate 17,961, forward strand.
CGATCGGCACACCTGCCGATTCATTCCAGGAAAACCCTTTTTGAATCCAGTTTACCTCCGGTTGGATGGCAAAATATTTTCCAAAATTGATTTCAGTAACCAGTCCGGCATTCCATCCGGGCGTAAACTTAAAATCAGGCGTAGCCTGGTCAAGTAAATCGGTCGTTTGTGCCGAGTTGAAATTCACGCCCGTTTTTAGCCCTACAGCCACCTGGCCGAAGGATACTTGAAGTGTGAAAAATGCGGAACATACCAGCAGAACAGTCTTTTTCATTTTTTGTACAGTTTTTAGTTTGGATTGAAAACCCGCTTCAAACTGCATTTGCCGGAAGGCTGTTGGTTAAGCCCGGTTAAAAGGCTGTTAGCGGCAATTTAATCTTTTTCCAATTGAGCCTTCATTGGGTTAAAAACCGTTAATATTCGTATCTTCGCGCACCGGTTTGCGGCTGATCTTTTTATAAAAAATCTCGCCTGATTGATCTGATTTTTTCCGTAAACACCTGCTATTTACACTGTAAAATCACAGAATGGACTCGAGGATTGTTTCCATCAATATTGAGGAAGAACTAAAAACCGCGTACATCGACTACTCCATGTCGGTGATCGTAAGCCGTGCGCTCCCGGATGTGCGCGACGGCCTGAAGCCGGTACACCGTCGCGTGCTCTATGGCATGCTCGACTTGGGCGTCTCCTACAGCAAACCCTATAAAAAGTCGGCCCGTATTGTCGGGGAAGTACTCGGCAAATACCACCCCCACGGCGATAGTTCCGTGTACGATACCATGGTCCGTATGGCTCAGGATTGGAGCCTGCGCTACCCACTGGTAGATGGCCAGGGCAACTTCGGCTCCATGGATGGGGATAGCCCGGCTGCTATGCGTTATACAGAAGCGCGGTTGCGCCGGGTAGCGGATGAGATGTTGGGAGATATTGACAAGGAAACCGTGGATTTCCAGCTGAACTTTGATGATTCGCTGGAAGAGCCTACAGTTCTGCCCACCAAGTTTCCAAACTTATTGGTGAACGGCGCCAGCGGTATTGCCGTAGGCATGGCTACCAATATTTTACCGCACAACCTTCGGGAAGTATGTGCAGCCATCACCGCTATGGTCAATAACCCTGAAATTGATGTCGAGGAATTGATGCAGTATGTAAAAGCGCCTGATTTTCCAACAGGCGGCATTATTCACGGCATCTCTGGTGTTCAAGAAGGCTTCCGAACCGGTAGAGGCCGGGTAGTGGTTCGGGCTAAAACCGAAATAGAAGTCGATGATAAGGGCCGGGAATCCATCATCGTAACAGAGATCCCATACCAGGTCAACAAAGCCCAACTAATTTCTAAAATTGCCGACTTGGTCAATGAAAAACGCGTTGTCGGGGTTTCAGATGTACGGGATGAATCGAACCGGGAAGGCGTACGAGTGGTCATTGAGGTGCGCCGTGATGCCGCCGCTAACGTTATCCTGAGCACCTTATTCAAACTAACCCCGCTGCAAACCAGCTATGGCATTAATAATATTGCCCTGGTTAACGGCCGGCCACGCATCCTGAATCTGAAAGAGCTCATTGAAGAGTTCATCAAATTCCGTCTGGACGTCATCATCCGACGCACGTCCTACGAGTTGCGCAAGGCCGAGGAGCGCGCTCATATTCTTGAAGGCTTGCTCATCGCACTTGATCACCTCGACGAGGTGATTGCGCTGATTCGCGCCTCAAAAGATGTCGAAGAAGCGCGCACTGGTTTGATGGAAAACTTTGGCCTCACCGAAATCCAGGCCAAAGCTATTCTGGCTATGCGTTTGCAACAGCTCACCGGTTTGGAACGCGACAAAGTCCGTGCTGAATACGAAGAATTGCAGCGAAAAATAGCTGAACTCCGCGCCATTCTGGCCGATGAAGGCCTGCAGCGCGGAATCATCATCTCGGAAACTACTGAAGTGGCCGAACGCTATGGCGACGATCGACGAACAGCCATAGAATTCGACGAGGCGGACATCAGCATGGAAGACCTCATCGAAGACGAGGAGGTAGTTATTACCATCAGCCATGCCGGATATATCAAGCGCACCCCGATTACGGAATACCGGGCGCAAGGACGTGGTGGCCGGGGCGCTCAGGGCGTCCGCACCCGTGACGAAGATTTTGTTGAACACATGTTTTTGGCCACCAACCACCAAACACTGTTGTTGTTTACCGAGAGCGGCCGCTGCTTTTGGCTGAAAGTCTACGAGGTGCCGGAAGGCACAAAAGCTTCGGCAGGCCGGGTGATCCAAAATCTGTTGAATATACCAAAAGATGACAAGGTTCGAGCCTTTATTATTGTGAAAAAACTCGATGACGAGAATTTTATAAACAACCACTATATCGTCTTTTGCACCAAACAAGGACAAATCAAAAAAACACTGCTGGAAGCCTATTCCCGACCTCGACAAGGCGGCATAAACGCCATTGAGATCAAAGAGGGCGATGCGCTCATCGAAGCCAAACTGACCAATGGCAACAACGAAATCATCCTGGCTGTGCGTTCCGGCCGCGCTATCCGGTTCAACGAACAAGACGCCCGGCCCATGGGAAGGACCACCGCCGGCGTACGCGGCATTCGTGTAACAGAAGACGGTAGCGACGCTGTTGTGGGCATGGTTTGTGTTGACCCCGACGACCCGAACGCCACAATTTTGGTTATTTCGGAAAAAGGCATGGGGAAACGGAGTTCCCTCGACGATTACCCCACCCAAGGACGAGGCGGAAAAGGCGTGAAAACGATGCAACTCACTACAAAAACTGGTAAACTCGTCGCCATTAAATCCGTAACGGATGAAGACGATCTCATGGTAACAACTGTCAATGGCGTCACCATCCGTACCGCAGCAGGCGAAATGCGGGTCATGGGCCGCGCTACCCAAGGTGTGAAAGTAATCCGCTTGGGCGATCAGGATGAAATTGCCGATGTTGCCGTAGTAAAAGTTTCTGCCGAAGATGAAAATGGCGACGAAAATGATGCCGCCACACCAACCGCTGCAGAAGAATGATTCCTGTAACCGGTTTTTGATTCTTAACGTTCTGTTAGAACTTTAACCAAAAATTTTTCGTCTAAACCGGCAAAGCACTTCCTCCATAAAACCGCTACACACACCACTAAAATTTTTGGAAAGCATGAAAAAAGCATTTCTCTCCCTGTTAAGCCTTCTTCTTATGGTCACGCTAACCCAAGCGCAAGACGACGGGCCCAAGTTAGCCAAACAAGCCGGGAGGGCGCTCACCAGTTACAACATCAATCCCTCCGACAACGCAGACAAACTTGAAGAAGCAAAGTCTAAAATCGACCGCGCCATCGAAGTTGCCGAAGTGCAGGAAGATGCCTCCGCCTGGATTACCCGGGGCGAAATTTATAACACCATCATTCAGCGCGAAGCAGCGCGCATGATGATCGACACTTCAGCCCATTTCTCCGGCGACAATGACGCCCTGGTTGCCTTCCGATCCTTTCAGCAAGGATATAACCGGGCAAAAAAAGACTACCAACGTGCGGATGCCGTCAAAGGCGCCGGAGAAGTACAAGGCCACCTGATCAACATTGGCGTGACAAAATATGAACGCGGCGAATACGAAAAAGCCTTCCAATCGTTTGAAGCAGCCTTGCAATGCCACGATATGCTGAAAGCCCAGGATAAAAAAAGCCTCCTGGATGAGCCCGCCCAACTCGATAATCAGGTGTACATCACCGCATTGGCTGCGCAACTTGCCGAACGCAACGCTGAAGCAGAAAAATACTACCAGCAACTCTACCGTGCCGGCACCGACAAACCGGCTGTCTATGAAGGCCTGTATAACCTGAAAGTTGCTACCGGCGACCAAGCCGCTGCCGACAAAATTCTCGCTGAAGGTCGCGCCAAATTCCCCAAAGACCCAGGCCTGCTTTTCGCGGAGATTAACATCTACCTTAAAAAAGGAAAGCTGGAAGACCTGATCAGCCGGCTTCGACAAGCCATTGAACAAGAACCCACCAACGAAAGCCTCTACGTGACTTTGGGTAGTGTTTACGACAACTTATACCAGCGCGAAGTAGAGGCGAAAAACACCGCCAAAGCCAATGAATACTTCGAGGCGGCAAAAACAGAATATAACCGCGCCCTAAAAATCAATCCCAAAAATGCCGATGCAATTTACTCTATCGGCGCCCTGTACTACAACAAAGCCGCAGCCCGAACCCTGGAATTGAACGCGCTCCCGCAAGACGATTTCTCGGCCGCCGCTATGAAAAAGTACGAAACCATGCGCGACGAAATCATGGCGCTGTTCGACCAGGCCTTACCCTATTTCCAAAAAGCGGAAGCCTTGAATCCGAACGACTTGAATACGCTTATCGCACTTTCCGAAATTTATGCGCGTAAAGACGATACGGAAAAAACAACCGAACTCAAAAAGCGTATGGAAACGGTGAAAAACAACGGTAAAAACTCAAGTTCGTTTTTCAAACAATAACCTACGCCTCTCTGCAACAAATATTGAAGCCGGTCGCGCCATATGTGCGACCGGCTTCTTTTTATCCAGTGACAAGGTCCCATACCAACTTCAAGGCCAAAACCAAAAAAATCAAAGCGACCAACCGGTTCGCTACACGCGCCAGCCAGTCAGACCGTTGCATCAGCTCCCTGGCCAACCAGGCATACAGGCCCAAAGCTGCCAATGTTCCAAGCGTTACGCCCGATGCAAATAAAACGACGTGAACTGGGCCTTCCGTCCACCAGCCATTCACGCGCAACCAGGCCGCATAAGCTACCCAGTAAGGAATGGCCAACAAATTGAAAAAACTGATAGCAATACCGCGGCCAAATTGCCGCCAAGGCACAACTGGTAATTCTGCCTCCGGCGCACGTGGAGCGCGGGCAAAGAACCACAGGTAAACGGCTACCCCCCCAAAAACCGGAATAGCCCCCCATTGAAATAGCCGGCCGGCTGTCGGATGTTGCATAAACCAATCGGCAAAAACCACTGCCCCCACCGCTTGAAAAAACTCTGCAAATGCTGCCCCCATCGCCAATACCAGTGCCGGGGCAAACCCGCGAAGCATGGAACTACGCGCAACAGAAAGACTAATCAAACCAGGAGGAAGGGAACCTAAAAGGCTCAAAAATACCCCCGCCGTAAAAAGCGCCATGAAATATGGTTTTTTGTCAAAGGTATCAGAAGTAACAGAACCTGATAGGGCCGCCGGAGAAAGAAAGCGTTTTCAACAGTTTTAAGAGCTCCCAGTATTTTTTTTCGGCTGCGCTCCAGGTACTCTTTTCTTTTCACTTCCAGGAGCAGCAGGGAGATCAGGATGCCTTTACGGTCGTCGCATATCAAACCGGACAACCATACGATAAAACCATTTCTCGGCCAAAACTTCTTGCTTCATACCTCCGCCTTGTATGGGACGTGATGCACTTTTTCGCACCAAAAATGGAAAAGTGCAGCTGTAGCACATTGGCAAAGGCAAGCATACTTTTGCAGGAAACTTTCTGCCTATGCATCGGTTGGCTCTCTTGTCGCTTTTTGCAATTACGCCTGGTTTCTTACCGGCGCAGCCCGCTTTTTTCGAAATGACCAGCCCCGCCGGCATCCAGGCAATTTCCGCTAGCCAGGGCATCGCAGTGGCCGATTTTAATGCCGATGGCTGGGACGATTTCTACGTGACCATGGCAGGTGTCAACAACCAATTGTATAAAAACCTGGGGAACGGAACCTTTGTGGAGATCGGAAAAAGCGCCGGCGTCGATGTCGGCGCTAATACCACCACCGCCGTTTGGGGCGACATCGACAACGACGGCTTCCCCGACTTGTATGTCGCCCGACGCCAAGCGCCCGACTTGCTGCTCCGGAACAGAGGCGACGAAACGTTTGAAGATATCACCTGGTCGGCCGGTATTTTTCAGGTCGGCTATCCCTTTTCCGTCAACATGGCCGACATCGACAACGACGGTTTTCTCGATATCTACATTTCCAATTTCCTATACGAAAACATCCTGTACCGCAACAACGGCGACGGCAGCTTCACCAACTTTACCTATCAGGCCAAAGCGCTGGATGCCGGAAAATCAATGGGCACAATTTTTTTCGACTTCGACCTCGACGGCGATCAAGACCTCTACCTTGTGCACGACGGCAACGAGCCCAATTTTCTGTACCAAAACAACGGCGCCGGTGTTTTTAGTGAAATCGGCCAGGCCGCCGGAGTAAACACCAAAAGCTTCGGCATGGGTGTCGACGCCGCCGATATTGACAACGACGGTTTTGCCGACCTGTACATCACGAATTTGTACGATAACATCCTCCTGCACAACAATGGCGATGGCACGTTTTCCGATATCTCCGCCCTTGCCGGAGTGCAAGACTATGGCATGGGTTGGGGAACTACTTTTCTCGACTTCAACAATGATGGCCTCCAGGATATCTATGTCGCCAACGAATACGCCTTTTCACCCTACCCCAATGTCTTGTACCGAAACATGGGCAACCTCGCCTTTGCTAAAACTGAAACTGGTTCGCCGGTATGCAACCAATTTGCCAGCTATGGTACAGCTACCCTCGACTTCAACCACGATGGCGCCGCCGACTTGCTGGTCGCCAACCGCAACCCCGGCGAACGACTCCAACTGTTTCAAAATAACCGCCCCGCTGGCAACTGGATTGGTTTTAAACTGACCGGCATCGAAAGCAACCGCGATGCAATCGGCGCCCGCATCCGCCTGATCGACCATCTGGGCGTTGTCCACCAAAAAGAAATTTCGGCCGGCATGGGTTGGCAAAGTCAGAACAGCAGCCTCCTGCTTTTCGGGCTGGGTCCAGCCGATTCGCTGCGCGAGATGTCGATTTACTGGCCCTCCGGACTGATTCAACCAGTGCTACCGCCTGCTACCGGACAATATTACCGGATTACAGAAGGAAAAGCGCCGCTACCCGGCTTGTTACCCGAACCCGTAACATCTGTAAAAAATGCAGCCGCCAGACCATGGGACGTTTTTCCCAACCCCGTGCAAAACGGCATCCTGCATGTTCGAACCGCCGACCCGATAGAAGCGCATCTGGAAGTATTCGACCTGAACGGACGGATGCTGCACGAACAAGACATAGCGCCTGCCGCGCACCACTTTGAACTAAACCTGGCCGGATTTTTACCCGCCGGGTACTGCGGTTGGCTGGCGCTGCGCCTGACGCATGCACATGGCGCTTTCAGCCAATTGCTGCGGGTAAACAATTAGCAGCGAGCGAAGACTGTCCGGACCCCTCGGCGCTTAAAAAACCACCCAGGCCAATCCGGCTATCAGCATCAAAAAAATAATCAAAAACAAGCCTGCGCCACCGCCGTCGACCACTTCCCGTTCGAGAGGAGGGTGCGGTTCGGTTTTCTGTCGGCTGGGATGGGAAGAAGGCGGCGGCGTAACGGGCCGTTGCGAAAGAAAGTTGGGCCGGCTACTCATATGGAATATTATTAGTAAGTAAAAATGCAACTAAAACAGGTATTGAAGAAAAATATTTTGTAAAAAGTTTTTTTCTACGCCCATGCCCCTCACCAACCCAGCCTGGACTTTAGCCTTTTGGGAAACTTAATAAAGTGCTTTTTAAGCGCCTGGAACAAGGTTTTTGAAATTACGAACAGCTCATTTTTAGTAGGATGTTCCTAATTTGCCCTTGATGTAAGCGGTTTCCAGCCGCAGGAAGACTCTTT
>CAZVZH010000046.1:0-25333 GCA_964630705.1 uncultured Saprospiraceae bacterium
TCTTCAGAGCAAAAAATACCGCTGTCCAGGCAGCAGGAGCCCCGGAATAGCGCACGGCGCGCGATCCTGCGCAGGGAAATCCAGAAAAAATCTAACCCCCAGGCCTGTCGCTATCACCGGGTAAATGCCCTGAGGCACCGTAAAAGCGGCATATCCCAAGGCTTGCGCCAGCTTTGGCTGCAAAGCGTACGGCGCATCTACCCGAAAAATACCCGAAGAAAAATACTGCTCCCAGGTATCGGGTAGCATGGCCTCCGGGGAAAACTCCAGCCGGACATTGCCGGCAGCTGGAGCCGTCAGAACCGCCTTCAGACTGGCAGAAACTTGGGGCTTCCAGCGCTCCCAAACTTGCGGATCGACCGATTCCGCTGAGCAAATGCCGTAGTTGGCGCATTGGGCTGCCGGGTTGCCCAGCGTGACAAGTACAAATACGGTATACATAGTTGCGTCGACAAGCTTAACTGCAATCAAAAGGTAATGATGAACGAATCGGGGGTTTCCACAATGGAATAACTGCCTGGTTGTATTAAGTATACCTCTCCGGAGCGCCCGAGGGCATGCATCAGGCTGGGGGGCAAGGCCGTCAAGTCGGGCAAAACGTAGTGCTCCGACTGGAAATACTGTACTTGCAAATCGCCCGGAACAGCAGATTTATAAAATTTAACTTCCAGGCGGTTCGACTCTGTGAACTGCATCTCTCCTTTGCCCATGCCTGCCTCTGGCAAGCTGTCTTCGCCGGAACGCAAGTCGATACTACACATACCGGCAGTACCGATACAATAGGCGCTGTCGAGGCTCCACGATTTTCCGATTACGGCTTTGAAAAGCGCTGTTTTTCTGGGCGTGAAATTACCCATCGAGGGATTTCCGGCCATTAAGGCACAACCCAGAAACCATAAGATAAGGATAGAAATTTGTTTCATAGCAATTCGTTTGCAGGCGGTTAAAAAACAGATCAAAAAAGTGGGTTTGGAATCAGGGTTCGCCGTACACCAAATCCTTTAAGCGGGAGCCGCGTATTTCGGCCAGGTTGTACGATTCGCTGAATTTTTCTATTGTATGACTAATATCGCTTTTCAGCTCGGCGAATTGTACCGGCAGCACGGCAGCGCAAACCGTTTCGTTGGAATAGTTGGAAATAATGATTTGGAATTTCTGATAGTACTTTTCCCCCTGCGCAACAAAGGTTCCGTAGTTGTTGATAAATACCAGCAAGCGGTCGAGTTGAAATTCCAGGTCGGCGCGCATTTTACTGGCCCTGCGCACCGAAGCGTCGTCAGTTTTTAAGGCCAGCGCAGTTGCTTCGGCAATGTATTTATCCAGCGCCGCATACAACGTTTCCCAGTCGTCTTCTTTTCGGCAGATATCCAATGGGGTCAGGTACCCGACCGGTTTGGTGAAGTCGGAAAACAGGCTCTTGCATTCTTCCTTGAGCGTCCGGTTGCTTTCTTTCAAAAATTCGGTTTCATAATAAATAGTGTTGAGGTCAGCATTCATTCGAACGGTAAAATCGAGAATACAGGAAATTTTTTCCATTTCCTTGTCTTTTTGAGCGCCATCGCTGTCGCTGCTCAACAGAGAAGCCGCCACAGTATAGGCAGCAGATAGAAATGGGTTGGATTGCATGATCTGCGGCAGGCGAAAGCCCGTCTTTTTTTTCAATCGCTCCTCCAGCATTTCGCGGCTTTTTTGAAATTCGGGAAAACTGTTCGGATTGCTCAGCGCCGCCACGCTGTTGTAGGTTTTCAGCGAAGAAAAATGATGCTCCAGGGATAGCGTTTTTTCATAGATCAGTTTGATAATTTCCAGCCCTTTTCGAAACCGGGCGCGCGTCATTTCCAGTATTTTGTTTTCTTCCAAAACACGGCGTTGCAGCAGCAGCCGGTCGCGTTGCAGCATGGCCTGTATATGACGGCTTGCCAGGGGCGCACCCGACTCCAGTTCGCGCAGCGTAGCATCCGCCCGGTCCCAGTTGATTTGCCAAACAGCCTCCTGCCAGGCAAAATCGGTACGGATGGTTTGTTTTTCCAACTCCCAGCGGTAGAGCAAAATATTCAGGCTGGAGTCGACAGGGGGGATCGCCGCCAGGGAATGCGCGATCAGCAGGCACAGAAATAGCAGGAAATTTTTCATGGTTATATTTCATCTATAGGTTCAAAAGATAATTTCAAAGTTCCCATCCTTGTTCGTCCGAACCGGATAGAAGCCAGCCTTGATCCAGTAAATGGAGTTGTCGAACCGGACTGCCCGGAGCACGTCGGAGTTGACCCGGTGATCGACCGGCACTTCAAACTGGCCCGATTCCAGGCATTTTTGCCGGTCTTCTGGCGTCACCGCTTCGGGTGAAATGCTGAATACCAGGTGGTTGTCGGCACTGCGGTAGATGCGGCCTTTCAATCGGCCTGTTTCCGGAGTGAGCGCGGAAGGGGGCACCAGATCGATCTGGCAGATACCGACGCCGCCCAGGCAACCCAGGCGAAAACCGGTGGTGAGGGCGACACAGACGGCGCCGTCTTCGCCATTGAAAGGCAGTGGGCCCGCAGGCCGGTAAGCCGTCAGGCCCAACAGGCCCGACAATGCGATAAAGAGTAAAGTTTTCATAGCTTAATTTTTATAGTTTTTATTGTTTTCTTATTGTTATTGAGCATTGTCCAAGCGCCTCCCGGGTAATCCCGTGGCGAAATAATAGATGGAGCCGCCAACTGCCATCGGCCTGAAGCCGGCCGCTCGCCTCGGGGTAAGCAGGGATGGTGTCCTGGATAAAACATTTCATCGGTAATTGCAAAATGTAAATACTATCGCCATCCGGCCGCTCAAAATAGCTGGCGGTGGTCGAAGCCGACCCAATAGCGCCATTGATTACGACAGGCATCTGAACGATGCGGTCGGGCCCTTCTCCCAAAATTGCCAACGCCAGGGTGTCGTAGCAAAAACAATCGCCGTTATATCCTACGTAGGTGTTGGCATTGAGCGGAATACAATTGCCGGCATACAGGAGGTTGCCCTCCGGACAAATACAGGCGCCATCGACGCAGGTAAAGCCGGTTGAACAAGAGACCAACGCACAGGGATCCGCCGGTTCATCCTTACATTTCGAACAGGAGAATAGCAGCGACAGCGCAAAGACAGCGAGGAAACAAATGAGCGAGAAAGGTTTCATAATAAACATGTTTTGGTTGAAATAAATGGATGTAAACCACACTACCGGACGTTTTCAGCATGGCAATAAGCGCTATAACCCGCCCCCGTTCGGCAGTACCAATCAGCCCGAGTTGAAAAATATCCGGTAGTGTGGTTCCAAACAAACTACAATGCCCGGGCCATCACCGCAAGCCGGGATAGATCGGAATATTGCGTTGGCAAGCATTCGATTCCAACAATTTTCCGATAGAAAACCCGAGGTCGGTAAAGGCATTCGCTTGTCCGCCGGGGTTGGGCACGCCGTTCACGGTTTGCCATTGTCCGGGGCCGTTCTGGTGCAAATGTTGGTTGACCTGAATTTGACGGCTGGACAAGTCGTTCAGGTAACTTTCATAGGCCCAGTTGCCGGTATAGTCGGTGCAGCAATGTTGGGTGGTCGGGCTGGGGTTACCGCCCATGAGCACGCCGGTCAGGTGGAAGCTACTGAGTACCCGGCCGTGACTTTGCCAAGCCCGCTTACCTTTCACCGTAAGCTTGGAACCACTCATCAGAACGATAGACACCGGGTCGTTGGGCTCAAAGGTAATGGCGGCAGTTCCTTGGAGGAGGTTGTTGAGGCTGGTTACCTGATCGCAATCATGCTCTTTAAAAACGGTTTGCAAGACGTTCCCGATTTTAGTAGTCAGGTCTTGAATACCAGATGCGGCACTTTGTACGCCGCCTGATTTTATAGAAACCACCACCTGCGCAACGGAGTATACGATACCCAAAGCATCGGTGATAAGGGAAATCGGATAGCCGCCGCTGCATTTGGCTTGAGCGGTGTTCAGGCCGGCATCCAAAATCTGCACATCATTGAGGGAGTTTACCTTGTCGTGGGTAACCAGAGCCACCGCCCAGTCTTGGGCAGCTGCGGAGGCGCGCTTTTCCCAAAGACCGCCGAGCACTACCGCACGCGCCTGCACCTCAGCGTCGTAACCAAAGTTAACCCGCACCGTTTTAGTGCAGCCGCAATCTTCCGGCAAGCGATCGGGGTAGTTGACGCAGAGCAGGTGGTAGCTCAACCTGGCGAAGAACGGCGATTTGTTGTCGCTCAGGCCGGTAGAGGTAAAGCTCAGTTCCTTGGTGTGGTTGTTACTGCCAGCCCGAAAACCGTCGGACCAAAGTTGGTGGTATTTTGCCGGGCCTTTAGCCGACCACACATACCACCATTTACTGTTGCTGTTATGCGCGCCTTGGTCGCTGGTTCCGTGCAAGGCTATGTCGAAATCGCCTACCGTTTGGTCGGGGATAGCGATAGCGCTCTGGTTGAGGATAAAATTACAAATACAGGGGTTTTCGCCGCCACGGTTATTGTTTTGCCAATCGACAGCAGTTTTAACATAGCTGGCGGGGTAGGTACCCACAAAGGTGGCGGGCAGGGGCGCTCCCTGGAGAAAGTACTGCTGGGCAAAGGCCGATTTTTCATAACCGTTCACCCCAGGCAACGCTTCCAAGTAGTCCTCCAGAGCCGTCGTTTGCGTTTCGTTCGCAACATAAGCCGTAAGAGCGGAATACAGCCGATCGGAGGCAATGATCGGGTCGCCGGGGATGTGCGGAGTGGTGTTTATGGTTGTCAGCGTCATCAGCACACCGCAATCGTCGAGGCCTTTCAACTCATAAAAGGTGTTGGAGGCCAGATTGGTCAGCGTAAGGGTATTCCCCTGCGGGGTGACCGGCGTGGGCGTTTGAGGTTGCGCGGCGCTGTACAACCGCAATACCGGGTTTTGCGGCCCCAGGTTATCGAATTCGATAAAAACGGCCGAAGAGGACTCGTACCGCACGACTGCCTGCGCCAATACGGTGGGTGCAGTACAGGTTGGAGGCGCCATTTCCGGCGAAAACATCGAGACATATTCGCCTTGAGCCGAGCCGTCGGGTACGGAAGTGCTGTCGGGCGTTTGGGCCTGAAGCGGCAGGCTGAGGCTAAAGAGCGCCGCCACCAATAGCAGGAGTGCGTTTTGTCGATGCCGGAAAAAGAGGTAAAGTAATGGTTTCATCATTGGAAAGTTATACTTCAGTTCCTACTCTGTTCGCTTTTCGGATTCCGCGCCTGTACTCTGTTATGGGTTTTCCAGGCCTCCCCAGTTTGACTTATTCAGGCAGTTTTATACAGAGGTAATAGTAACTATCATTCGTAAACAGCATGCGCTGGTCGGGGTCTATCGTCAGATGGTTGAGCATCAGCGCCTCGCCTGCTGTTTTACCCTGATAGAAATTTGGGGAGTATTCGTCCCAGATTACCTTGCCGTCGGCCGCCCGGATGGCGTGCAGGCGGCCTTTACCGGCATCGCAGTAATAGATGATGCCATCGAAATACTGCATGTTGACGTGGGCTGTGCCGGTTTGCGCGACGGTATAGACATTCTGGCCGGTAGCCAGGTCGATCGCATACAGAATGCCGTCGTTGGAGGGTTTGATAAATAATTTGTCCTCTGCAATTAAAATGTTGGTGACCAGCAGGTTGTCATTTGCAAATACCCGCTTCCAAAGGATATTTCCGTGAAAGGCATCCAGGCAATACAAGGTAGATTGCCCCATGAAATACACCCGGTTTTGGTAAATGGTCGGCGGCGCCACGTTCGAGTTTCCGTCGGGGTCGATGTCCGGAGCCGACCATACCAGGCTGCGGGTGCGCAGGTTCAGGGCGTGTAGGTCGATGCGGCCGTCGGACTGCGGGAAATTCCACTGACGGTTTTGAAAAATCAGGATAGAATCGCCGGCGGGGTCTGTCCACAAGGCCGGCATTTCAAAAGAAGGCCTGTAGCCGTTCTGTTCCCGCAGGGTAAAAATGGTATCCCAGCGCAGCAGATCGAGCGGGCTGGCTACCAGGTGGGCTATGGTATCCTTGACAATTTTGTTGTGGTGTTGATGAAAAATCCGATCGCCTATCCGGGTGATCCGGGGCCAGCCGCTGCCGTTGGGCGGCATCTGGTGCGCCCAAACCGTTTGGCCGGTACCGGCATCCACCAGGTACACCTCCTGAAAGTAGCTGACTGCTATTTTGCCTCCAGCTTGTGCGGTACCATTCATGCTCGGAATGAAATCCGGAGCGAAAACCGGCTCCCAATTCCAAGCCGGCGCGCCGGTATACCGGTCGAAGGCCCGGAGCACCTCCTTGTTTTGGCGGAAATCGGCCTGACTGAAAACCACCTTGTCGTTAAAAAACAAGGGCTGAATGGAAAAGTAATCCAGGCTATCCGAACCCATCGGCGTCTGCCAGACGATTTCGAGTTTTGAAGGATTGGCAGGCGGTTCGGGAGGTGTCGGCGTTTCCGGCGTACAGTTCAGCAGGAGTAAAAGGGGCAGTACCATAATACGAAGCGTCAAGTTTTTCATAAACAGGTTGAAAAGCCCTGCCCGCCCGCGAGCGGGCAGGGCAATGTTGAAAGATGTGGTTTAACGCGGTTCAGTCAGAAAGTAGTTGCTGTGGGCGCCGTTCAATACCTCGTTCATACGGGCTTTAGTATTGGAATCGTTGCGCATTTGCTGGTGGTTGGAGCCGGGCAAAGCATGCGCAGGGGCGCCGGGGAAACCGCCCGCCGACTCGGCCAACACGACGCCGTCGTTTTCCTTTTCCGTCCATTGAGTGACGTAAATCGTACCGTTGGAAGTAGCAGGGCAGTTCGTCGGGCAATTAGCCGGGTTCGAAATCGGAAACGTGAATCCGCCGCAATTGCATTGCCAGGTAGTTTGCGCTACCGTTTGCGACGAGCGGGCGCCGATCACCTGTTTCCACTTATTGTTGGAGGCCAGCAACCAGTCGTAACCTTTTTTCCAGGCATTGCGGCGGGCTACTTTTTGCCAGTATTCGGTATCCCAGATGGTGCAGTACGCGGTCATAAATATCCATTGCCAGGGGCTGCAGGGCAGGCCGACCGATTCGAGGTACTCCACCCGGGCCTTGTTTTTTTCATACTCGGCCTTGTATTTGTTTACCAGGCCATTATAACGAGTGACGAGCGGCGTGTCGTCATCGGCGCCGAATGGCGGGAAGGTGTTCGGTGTTTTTACTGCCAGGTTGAACATCACCCGGTAAAAAACCGGTTCGGTTTCCACCCCGTAAAAAGCGACCTTCGGTAAATTGGAAGCGTAGCCATTGAGCTCCCCAATTGCAGCAGCCCCGACTTTATAATCCTCTGTGATGGGCTGGTTCTGGTCTTTAAATACCGTAGGCAAAATGAATTCGCCAAAAACATCGCAAAAGCGGTTTTTGATATTGATCAGCTTTTCATTGGGGATGATGAAATCCAGGAGCGCATTTTGCTGGGCGGTTTCCAAAACCAAAGCCTCACCAAGCGCCTGGCAGCCTTCAATCCCCAAACTGTTGATCTGCGCTTCGTTATTCAGGATACGGGCGCCCTGGTGCGATGAGCCGAAGGTAACGATCCCGCCGAAGCGACGATCTTGCTCAGCGCCCAAGTCGGCATACATTTTATCGGTAGCCCGGGCGACCAAACCGCCTTGGCTATGCCCTACGATAAAATTGATGGTTTTGTCTTCGATACCGTTGGCGTTGCTCACCGGGTCGCCCATCGATACGAGCTGGTTGTGCAGGGTAGACGCAGCGCCGGAAAAAGAAAACTGAAAATACGCCGGGTAAAGCGAGGAAACCTTGCGGTGCGGATAACCCGGCACCGTTTGGCCTGGAGCCTGATACTGGGTGGCTTGGCCCACGCGCGCCCAGGAGTCGGGGCTACCACCCAGGCCATGTACCCAGTAAATGATGCGATCGTTGAGGAAAGATGGCGGGTTGCGCTCCGTCACCGGGTTGTCGTCGATCGGGGTTGGGCCGAGGGTAGTGCCTCCGTGTTTGCCCGGTACGTAATTCGTGCCCGGAGGGCAGGTGGGGTTCGTTTGGGCAGACAAGCCCGAAACCAACCAAAGCATGCAGAAAAGAAAGGGTAAATATTTCATAATCATAGGTTTAAAAAATCTTAACGGCCGTTGTTTTCAATGAATTGATAATTGGAATAGGTGGTGGTGACTACGCGCTCGATGCACAAGCCGGAGGGCAGCGTTTCGTATGCCGTTTCTGATTTCAGGACCGGCATGGTGCGCCCTTCGATCGTGGCGTATTGGCTCACTTGTTGAAAACGCGGCCGGCCACCTTCCATCATGGAAGTGTTGAACTGCTTGCCTGCGGCGTCGTAGATCATTTCAGTGGCGCCTTTGACAATTTTCACCGCACCGGAAGCCAGGGTAGTGACCGTGGCGCCAGCCTGTTGGAGCGCTTGTTTCTGTTGGTTGGTCAGCGTAGGGAACCCTTGCTGGCCAAAGCCGGTGAAGCTGCTCGCCGAGGACTTGATCGCCTGATAACCGGCCGTTGATTCCGGTGTCTCCAGGCTAGACATGAGCAGGTTGCCGCTGGCGTCGAACACCGAGGTACCGTTTTTGTCGGTCACGATTCGGGCAGCCGGGGTCATCCAGGGCTCGTACTCATTGGTACTGGTGATGATGACGGTCGTGGTCACGTCTCCGTTATCGTCGATCGTTGTTTGCACCTGGCGTTCCTCGTTGATCACTTTGAAATCTTCTTTTTCCAGATCGCTCAGTTGGGCAAACACAGCGGGCGCCGCTTGTACAAAGCGTACAACAGACTCGTTGTACGACACGGCGTACCGGATGTTCTGCCCGTTGAGCGTCAGCGTGAACAAGAAGAGGATCAAACCCAACGCCGATTTGAAGTAAAATGGATTGGTTTTCATAATTTAGTATTGAACTTCTATGCTTACTCTATGCGCTTTTCAGCATCCGCGCCTGTACTCTATTGCAAAAAGGATTTTCCAGGTTGCTCCTTGGGATCATACTGCAGCGATCGTTTGTGGTTAATCAGGGACTAAGGTCTGTGGTTATATTTCTGTCGGCAAGGACATTCCAACGCAGTTGGAACAGGGCAAATTCGGGGAATTGGAAAATTGGGGCCGGTACTGATCTCAGCTACCGGGCGAGCGGTTTTTGAGCTGGCCGTGCGCCAGTGAAACGCCGTGGGTGTGCTGGAGGAAAATTGCATTCATTTTCATGGCTATGTTTTAGTAGTGACAATTGGGCAAACAAAAGCTGGGGCGGGTTGCGGACAACACCGCCCCACAGGTTTCTTTCGGAATTTTAAAGCGTTGGGAAATTGGAAGCCGGCTGGCAGCCGCGCCTCAGAAACAAGTAGCGTTCTCGATCAAATAATTTCTTCGTTGATGATGATTTCGTACTGCTGCTGTTGCTGCGGGCTGAGTTGGTGCCAATCTTCGGGGACGTTCAAGAAGCCCCACTGGAGGAGTAGGTAGATAAACCAGGGTAACATTTCAGGTTGAATTTAGGTTAATATTTCTGTGTAGGTTATTTGACAGGACAAAGATGAGAAGCCTTTTAGAATCAGGCACGGACACTTTTGCCAAAACGGAACAGGGCAAATCCCGGGAATTACCCGTACATTCAACCCGCCTATTGCTTTTGCAATTTTTATAACCCAGTCCAACAACCTGTCATGCAATTACTCCTCGAAGTCGTGCAGCTGCTCGACCGCTATCAAGTCCGTCAAATCGACGTACTCACCAACCCCCGGTCGACTACCGACAGCAAAGAGCACCGTTACTACGAATTTTACTCCGGCCTGCGCGACGGCCGCTGGCAAACCGAAGCAGAAGCCGCCGCCAGTTTTGGCATGGAAGCCGATTCCAAAGCCTTCGCCCGGCTAAAAAAAGAACTGCTCAAGCGCCTTCAAAACTCCATCCTTTTCATCGACACTACCCTGCCGGAATTCACCGACCACAGCCGCGCGCACCTCACCCTCCGCCAGCGCTGGGCATTAGCCATGACGCTGTGGTCGCGCGGGATGATGCGCTCTTTTCAGGAAATCGCCTTTGAACTCCTGCAACTGGCCAGCAAGTATGAATTTATCGACCTTGCCGCCGAAATAGCCATGTACCTCAAGGCCAATATCGTCACGTATCCGCAACTCAACCAACACTATGCCCGCATTAAAAATCAACACGACGAATTTCGTGCAGCCCTTCGGGCCGAACTAGCCGTGCGCGAAGCCTATGAAGCCGTCATCCTTCCCCTCACCAGCAAAAAAGGTTATAAAAAAGAAAACAACGAGATCGCCCGGAAATACAGCCAGGAACTGCGGCCGCTGGCAGAACAATACCAACACATAGCGTTGCAAAAGTTATATCGCCTGCTCGAACTGTACGTCGAACAATTCGACCGCAACTGGGCCGCAGCGCTCCAAAAAGCCCGCTCGGCACGCTTGTATTTTAAAAACAAACCCTTCGACACCAAACACCATCAGCTCGCCTTTTCCCAACAGGAAATCGGCTGCCTGATCATGCTCGGCCGTTATGCGGAAGCCAAAGAAATTTGCGCGGAAGTGCAGCCGCTGGCCAACGAAAGTATTTACAACCATTTCAAAACCCGCGAACTCGCCCTGGTGTGCGAGCTGTACGCCGCCGATTATGCCGAAGCCTGGCGCCATTGCAAGGAGGTGATGCGCCATCCGCGTTTCCGCGAAATTTCAACGATGGACCAGGAATCGTGGCGCTTGTTCTACGGCTACCTGTGTTTTTTGGTCAAAAGCAAACGCCTCGAATTGTCGCCCCGAGAAAAAGGCGAAGTGGAAAAATTTCGACTGGGCTCCTGGCTCAATGATTTGCCCTTATTCAGCCAGGACAAACGCGGCGCCAACGTGCCCACCCTGATCCTGCAAGCCATGTTCCTTTTGCTCGATGGCAAGCTCGAGGCTTTCGACAACCGCATTGAGGCCCTGCGCAAATACCGCCAGCGCAACATCGACGCCGATGAAGAGCACTTTCGAACCTCTTGTTTTATCCGTTTACTGGAACTGGTGGTGCGCCATGGCTATCAACGCAATGCTTTACAAGTCGAAGCAGAGCAGCTGGTAGCGGCTATGAGCCGGGTGTCGAACGACATTTTGGACCGCTCTTTTGAAATCGAGGTCGTGCCCTACGAGCGGCAGTGGGAATGGATAGCCGCAATGCTGTAGCGGTTTACCGGCGCCGCTCGGTGTTGGTTGTGGTCCCTACAGCTTTGGCCGAGGGCGGCGGCTCATCGGTTGGAATATCTTCGACAGGTTTTGTCGGCACGCCGCGCGCTTTTTCCACTTTCTCCGCAGCCTTGCGCACCATGTCCAGGTAACGATCAGTCAAATTGCCCTGCAACATGCGCTCCTCCAGGTGCAGGCGCGAAGCTGCGATACTGTCGTTGAGGTATTTTTCAATCATCAGGCTGGCGATGGGCGCGGCGTAGGAAGCGCCCCAACCCGCATTTTCCACATACACAGCAATGGCAATTTGGGGGTCGTCTTTCGGCGCAAAAGCAAAAAACACCGAGTGGTCTTCGCCGTGCGGGTTTTGGCTGGTCCCCGTTTTACCGCAAACCTGAATATCGGGAATTGCGCAAGAGCGCGCGGTACCCCGGTTGACGCATTGCGCCATGCCTTCCACCACCATTTCAAAATATGCCCGGTCGATCGACACTTTTTGCGCCGTGCGGAGGTTGCGCGGAATGGAGTCGCCGGTCAGAAAATTTTTGGCCAGGTGGGGCGGATACCAATGGCCGCGGTTGGCGATGCAGGCTGCCAGGTTGGCCATTTGCAGGGTGGTCAACTGCAATTCGCCCTGGCCAATAGCGACTGACATGATGGTGGGCGAACGCCAGCCACCGAGCTTTTTTGGGTAAATACGGTCGTAGTAGCGGCTGTCGGGAACATTGCCGGAGCTTTCGTTCGGGTAATCGACGCCCAGGGTGCGGCCCAGGCCAAACTCGTGGCAATATTTCACAAACATATCCAGGCCTTTGTTCGATTGAGAAAACCCGAACTTGTCGATGATGTCGCGAAATTCACTGAAATAGAACGTATTACAGGAATAAGCCAGGGCGTCTACCACATTGCCCACATGGCTGTGTCCGTGGCATTTGTACAGTCGGCCGGCGTAGAAATAGCCGCCATTGCAGCCCTGGCCGCTGTTGGGGTTGAGCGTACCTTCTTGTAGCCCAACGAGGGTTACTACGGTTTTAAAAATGGAACCCGGCGGGTATTTTGCCATCACCGTGCGGTCGAAAAATGGTTTCAGCGGATCAGTAAGCAACTGGCTGAACACGGGCCCGCGGTCCTTGGTCATGGTGAGGTCGTTGGGGTCGTAGGTCGGGGCGCTGACCATGGCCAGTATTTCGCCCGTTTTCGGCTCGATCGCTACGATACTACCGGTTTTATGGGCCATCAGCTGCTCACCGTATTGTTGCAAGCGGATATCGATAGACGAAACGAGGTCGTCGCCGCCCCGGGGTTGAATATCAAGTTCGCCCTCCTGGTAATTGCCTACAATGCGGCCCAGGTTGTCTTTGAGCAAAAACTGGTAGCCCTTGTCGCCGCGCAGGCGTTTTTCATATTCCGATTCCAGGCCTCCGGCGCCGATATAGTCGCCGGATACATAGGCGCCTTCGCCGTTTTCGATATCGCGGGGGTCAACTTCATTGATATAGCCCAGCACGTGCGCCCCCACCGGGTAGGGATAGCCGCGAATGTTGCGCACCTGCACGAAGAACCCCGGAAATTGATACAAGCATTCCTGCAGGCGGGCGTAGGTGATGGTGGACAGCTTTTTTAAAAAAACAAAAGGCACCGAGCGGGAAAACTTTCCGCTGCGCCAGTCTTTCTTCAGGTTGGCGTGAAATTCATCCCGGGAAATATTCAGCAGGCGGCACAATTTGGCCGTGTCCATGCCCGGGTCGATCTGATTGTAGGTCACCATCAGATCGTACATGGCGTTGTTGTTCACGATCAGTTCGCGGTTGCGGTCGAACACCAGGCCGCGCGGCGGATAATCGGTTAGTTTTTCTATTGCCGTTGCATCGGCGCGTTGGCGCAGGGTATCGTCGAACAACTGAATTTGCGCCGCCTTCACCAACAGGATCAGGGCGCAAGCCAGAAAAACTAGTTGAATGGTGTGTTGTCGTTCGCGAAACAGATCGGCCATGGTCAGTATTTTGGATTAAACAACCGGGTAAGAATCAAGGTTATCGCCATCGTCAGCACCCAGGCGATAAGGGTTTGCGGAATAATTTTCGGCAGTAAATATACCGGTGTAAAATACGACATGGAAAAATACCAAAAAATATGCACCGCCAGGAAAATAGCCGTCACGCTCAAAAACCAGCTCCAGCCAAAATATACCGGGGCCGGTATCGGCTCCTTACCGGTGTAGCCGCCGCGGGGCGCAAAACGGTTGAGGATAACGGCGCGGGCATAGCCCGACAGGGCGCCGGCACTGGCGTGTACGCCCCAGGTTTTACAAAACATATCGACAGTCAGCCCGACCAAAAAACCCAGTAACACCGCAGCAGGCGTAGGCAAGAGGATAGGCAGAAACAGGATAAAAAGCGGGTACAGCAGCACATTCACATAACCGTCGGCCGTCAGGGCAGCCTGCGACAAAACGACCACCTGGATCAGCACCAGCCCGACAAACCGCCAGATATTTGGAAAAATCGTACTACTGTTCATCCTTTACCGCTTGTTGCAATTGTTCCAGTTCGCCGGCATACCGGTTGGTCACCACGTACACATGTTGAATATCGGCGGGGCTTTGGCTGAGTTTAACCCGGATTTTTAAAAAATTGCTGCCCTGGATGCGGTAGGCGGTATCGACCAGGCCGGCCAAGTGCCCTTCGGGAAACAACAAGGTATAATTGCTGACCTGAACCGTATCGCCGGGTTTTACCGGAATATGATAGGGGATATCGGTCAGGTCCATATAATCGGGGTCGCCGCCCTCCCAAACCAGGGAGCCGAAATAATCGTGTCCTTTAAGCGCCGCCGAAATTTTCGTTTGCCGGTGCAGCACCGACATGACCGCCGCGAAATGGTCTGACACTTCCCGCACCACACCCGCCACGCCGGAGGGCGTCACCACTCCGGAATTGGGCTGCACGCCGTCCAGGCGCCCGCGATTGATGACCATCCAGTTGTTGCGGCTGCTGATGGAATTCTGGATCACCCGGGCGCTGATCATGGTGTATTCCGGACGAACCAGTTTATCGGCCTGGGCAAGCGTATCGGCCAATACTACCCGTCGAACAGTATCTATACTCGGCACTTCAATGATCCTGGAGTTGGAGAGTTGGGTGTTCAGGCGCGCGTTTTCAACCCGAAGTCGGATGTTCTCGTCGCGCAAATACCAATAGTCGAGAAATTCGCGCTTCCAATTCAACACGGTACCAGAATATTTCAGGTAGCTCGCCGCATAAATTTCTTTTTGGGGATTGTTATTGGACGTGATCAGAAAAAAACACACTACTTCCACCACCACCAGCGTGAGCAGGCCGCCGTGCCGAATAAACAATTGAAGGATGGAATGCATAGCTGGTGTGTTCGCGGTCAACAGGGCAGGTTCTCGTAGGGGCAACCCTCGCGGTCGCCCTCATCACGGCGAATAGCGGCAATGGCCCGGGCAAACCGTAGGGGCGACCCTCGCGGTCGCCCAAAAAGGTGATATCAGGGGTACCCCTGATAGGGGCGACCGCGAGAGTCGCCCCTATCAGGCATTTAAACACTTTTACGATCGATCAGGAAAGAAAACTTGTGGGTATCCTTGAGCGCCATGCCCGTGCCGCGTACCACCGCCCGGAGCGGATCTTCGGGCACATGCACGTGCAGTTTGGTTTTTTGTTCCAGGCGTTCGGCCAGGCCGCGCAGCAGCGCGCCGCCGCCGGTGAGGTACAAGCCGGTTTTGTAAATATCGGATGCCAATTCGGGCGGGGTCATCTCCAAGGCTTTCAACACAGCATCTTCGATTTTACTGATGCTCTTATCCAAGGCGTACGCTACTTCCTGGTAATTGATTTTGATTTGTTTGGGAATGCCGGTCATCAGGTCGCGGCCATTGACGGCATAGTCCTCCGGCGGGTTTTCCAATTCGTGCAAAGCCGAGCCGACATTGATCTTGATTTGTTCGGCCGTGCGTTCACCGATCAAAATGTTGTGCTCGCGCTTCATGTAGCTCATGATATCGTTGGTCAGTTCGTCGCCTGCGATGCGGATGGATTGGTCGCAAACGATGCCCGACAAGGCAATCACAGCAATCTCCGTGGTGCCGCCGCCGATGTCGATGATCATGTTGCCAATCGGCTCTTCGATACTCAGGCCGATGCCGAGGGCAGCAGCCATGGGCTCGTGAATCAGATACGTTTCTTTGCTGTCGACGTGGTCGGCGGAATCGAAAACGGCGCGTTTTTCCACTTCAGTAATGCCACTCGGGATGCAAATCACCATTTTCAGGTGCCCAAATATAGAGTTGCGCTTGCCCACCATGCGGATCATACTTTCGATCATGGCTTCTGCAGCCTGAAAATCGGCGATCACACCGTCTTTGAGCGGACGAACGGTTTTGATATTTTCGTGGGTTTTCTCGTGCATTTGCATGGCCCGGTGCCCCACAGCGATGGTTTGGCCGGTGCGGCGGTCGGTTGCCACGATGGAGGGCTCATCCACC
Source organism: uncultured Saprospiraceae bacterium (assembly GCA_964630705.1). Classification (GTDB taxonomy): domain Bacteria; phylum Bacteroidota; class Bacteroidia; order Chitinophagales; family Saprospiraceae; genus M3007. Next base: position 15,687 of record CAZVZH010000046.1, read on the forward strand.
ACTACCTGGTCGTCCATCATAATCAATGTATTCGCAGTACCCAGGTCTACCGCCAATTCCTGTTTAAAAAATTTGAAGAAGTTCAAAGTATGTCAGATTTAAAGGTCTTCTGAAAAAAGCGCAACTTACGTTAAAAAGCGCGCAAAACTACACATGAATTTCCGAAATCGGAAGTTGCAAACGGATTTGCAATTTTTAATTTTCACGGCTTTTTCCGGGGCTCCAGGTGCATTTCGGGGTTTTCCCGGGTTCGGCCCAGGGTAGATACCCTCATTGGAGATTCAAACGGCGGCGAAGAGCCGGCTCCAAGCCTCATCCGACGGTTACCACCCAAAAATCTTCCGGTTGTAAATAACGCCGGGCGAGTGCCTGCAGCTGGTCGGGGGTAATGGTCCGGATGGTGTGCACCAGCGCGTCAAAAGCGTCGAGTGGGAGGTCTTCGGTAATCAGGGTTTTTATCACATCGGAGATGTTGAGCGGCCCGTCCAGGCCGTTGAGCAACATGCCCAGCAAGTAGTTGCGCACCATGTCGAGCTCGGCTTCCGGCACGGGGTTTTCACACAGGAGGCGCATTTCAGAAAAAATTTGCTGGATAGTCGGGCGTACTTTGCCTTTATTTACCTCCGTAGCCACATACAAACACCCGTCGTGCAGCATGGCGTCGGCCGTGGAGTAGATGTTGTAGGTATAACCGCGTTTTTCGCGAATGTTCATCATGAGCCTCGACCCGAAGTAGCCACCTAAAACCGTGTTGAGCACGTACACGCCGTTGTAATCCGGGTGCCGGCGCGAAAACAAGCGGCGTCCGATTTTGACTGCCGTTTGAAGCGAACCTTGATGCGGCAGGTGGATGTGTTCGGGTTTCCCTTGTTCGGCTTGTGGCGACACGGCCCGTGCGGCGCCCGCTCTACGCAGTTGCCCCAGGTGCCGGTTCAGTAAATGCAAGACCTCCTGGTCGATACGGCCGCTGGCAAAAATCCGGCAGTTGGCCGGAGTATACCAGTCGGTAAAATGGCGCATCAGATCGTCGCGGCACAACTGGCCGTACTGTTCGGGGGTGGAGTTGTAGCCGTAAGGATGCGTTTCTCCAAAAATCAGTTCTGTAATTTTCCGGTACGCCAGCACCTCCTCTTTGTCCAACTCGATCAGCAATTCGCGGGCACTGCTGCGCTTGTAGGTTTCCAGTTCATCTTCCGGGAATGCCGGCTCTTGCAGCATTTCAGCCAGCAACGGAAGGAGTTCGGCGGCATGGCGGCGCAGGCCGAATAACAGAAAATTGGCGGTGTCCAGACTCGTCGGAATATTCAGGCTGCCGCCAAAAAAGTCGATTTGTTCGGCCAAATCGGCCGCTGTCCGGTGCTGAGTCCCCTCCCGCAACATGCGTGCCGTAGTGCGCGCGACCATCGGCTTGGCCTCTTCCGGCCGGCCAGCAGCATATACGACCTCCAGTTTCAGAATTTCCTGATCGGGGAAATCCAGCACATACACCGGTATGCCGTTGTCGAGCCGAAAGGTCTGGGGCAAGGGCAACACCAACTGACTCACCGCGCGCACCGGCGGCGGCGTTCGGCGAAAACCGGAAGGTAACCGGCGCTTTCCTGTAGGCATGTCCTGTGCTGGTCTGTTAAAAAAATGGCTGTTTCTACCGGTTTTTCCGGCAAAGCGGGGCAAAGGTAAACGAATGGTTACTAACAAATTGTTAGTTTTTTCCAACAAAAAGCCCGCCTGCAGGTATTACTTTTGCAGCGCCTGTTTTTATCCAAACAAAGGCTATCTGCTTCAAACAGAATAAACTAAAGCAAAAGCGCCATGAAATTCAGCGTCTCCTCATCCGAACTCCTGAAGCAACTGCAAGTCGCCTCCGGCGCGATCGGCTCCAACCCGGTGCTTCCGATTTTAGAGGACTATCTCTTCAAAGTAGAAAATAAAAAACTGACCATCACCGCCACTGACCTGGAAACCAGTATTTCCACGACCATCGAGGTGCTGGCCGACGATGACTTTACGGTGGCAGTGCCGGCGAAAATCCTGCTGGAAACACTCAAAGCCCTGCCCCAACAACCGGTAACGTTTAATATCAACGAGGAAAACTTCGGCATCGAAATCACTTCTTCCTACGGAAAATACCGGCTGGCCGGCGAAAAAGGCGAAGATTTCCCCAAACTCCCGGAAGCGGAGTCGGTCGATACGATTAAAATCAGCAGCCAGCACCTGCTGGAAGCGATCAACAAAACCATTTTCGCCACCTCCAACGACGAGCTCCGCCCGGCCATGACCGGGGTGTACTTTCAGGTGGATTTCAACAAACTGGTCTGTGTGGCCACTGATGCCCACAAACTGGTCAAAGTGAGCAACCACAAACTCGTTGGGGAGGTCAGCACAGCGTTTATCATCCCGAAAAAAGCGCTTAACCTGCTCAAGAATGCCCTGCCCGCCAACGACAACGTCGCTTTGTCGTTCAACAAAGCCAATGCTTTTTTCAGCTTCGGCAACATGGACCTGGTTTGCCGCCTCATCGACGCCCGCTACCCCGACTACAACGCCGTCATCCCGGTAGACAACCCCAATGTGATGACCGTCAACCGCGCCGATTTCCAAAACTCCTTGCGACGTATCGCCATCTATGCGAATAAAACCACCAATCAGGTCGTGCTCGACGTTTCCGACAAAAGCCTGACCATTTCGGCGCAGGACCTGGATTTTTCCAATGAAGCCACCGAGCAGATGTCCTGTTCGTTCGAAGGGGCGCCCTTGCGCATTGCTTTCAATGCCAAGTTTTTGGTGGAAATGCTCACGGCGCTCGACAGCGAGGAGGTCAAAATGGAATTTTCAACGCCTTCCCGGGCTGGTATTCTGACGCCGGTGGAGGAGGATTCCACTGACCGGGATATTCTTATGCTGGTGATGCCGGTGATGCTGAACAATTGATTTTTCGGCTGGAAATAAATGGGCGCGCGGATGACGCAGATTTTGACGGATAAAACCACGTTTTTTTTAACCTGTGTTATCCACCAAAATCTGCGTCATCCGCGCTCCTGTTTTCAATGAAGTCTCACATAATCCGCGTCCCATCCGGAATGACCCCACCTTTTTTTACCACCACAATCCCGTCGCGGATGCAAAAGGCCGTTTCGTCCATGTTGGGTAAATGCGGGCCGCCTTTGATCACCACGTTGTTGCCGATCCGGCAGTCTTTATCCAGAATAGCATGTTCGACGTGGGCGTTATGCCCCACTCCCATCGGAATCTCGTCGGCATGGGTAGCGATTTCCTGGAGCGTCTGGTAAAAATCATTGCCCATCACGATAGCGTCTTTGATTACGGAGTTTTCGCCCAATCTGGAACGAATGCCAATGATCGACCCTTCGATCAAACGCGAATGTACGATGGAACCTTCCGCGACCAGGGCGCGGTTGACCTGTGTGCCGCCGTAAAACTTGGCCGGCGGAAGCATGCGGCCGCGGGTATAAATCTGACCGTTGTTGCCGAAGAGGTTGAAAGATGGAATATGATCGGTCAGTTCGATGTTTGCTTCAAAAAACGAACGGATGGTGCCGATATCGGTCCAGTAGCCGTCGTACTGGTAAGCCGACACTTTTCGGCCGCTTTGAATGGCCGCCGGAATAATTTCCTTGCCAAAGTCGGTGGCTGCTTCATGTTGATCAAACAGGTCGAGCAAGGCTTTTCGATTAAAAATATAGATACCCATAGAAGCCATATAGAGTCGGCCGCGTTTTTTGTGCTCGGCGCCCACTTCGCTCACCCAGTCGGGCAGATGTTCGGTGGCGGGCTTCTCAATAAACCTTGGAATGTACCCGGCCGCGTCCACTTTCATAATCCCAAAGCCGGTAGCATCGCGCGCGTCTACCGGCAGGCAGGCGATGGTGATGTCGGCCTTTTGGTTGATGTGGTGGTGGGCCATTGCCTCGAAATCCATCTGGTAGAGTTGGTCGCCGGAAAGGATAAGCACATAGTCAAAATCGTGGCGTTCGAAGTGCTTGCGGCTTTGGCGAACAGCGTCGGCGGTGCCCTGAAACCACAATTCATTGCCGGGCGTTTGCTCGGCAGCCAGAATGTCGACGAAGCCGTGGGTAAACTGATCGAAGTTGTAGGTATTTTTAATATGGGCGTTCAAGGAGGCAGAATTGTACTGTGTGAGTACGAACATCCGCTTGACGCCGGAATTGATACAATTTGAAATCGGGATATCGATCAGCCGGTACTTTCCGGCGATGGGCACGGCGGGTTTGGAGCGTTTTTCAGTCAAGGGAAACAAGCGCGACCCCGCGCCGCCGCCCAAAATCAGGGAAATCATTTTTATCATGGTATGCTGGTTGTTGTTTTTTAAAACCTGAGCTATTTCTTTTTGCGGGTATTTTTTTCGGTTTTCGCGGGCGGTTTTACGGGCTGGTCGGGCGGAGCAGAGGGCACAGCCGTTTTTTTCACCGTTTTATTTTTCGGGGTTTCGGGCAGCTTTTCTGTTGGACCGGGCTTCTTTGCAGCTTTTAACTGGGGCGCCTTGGGCGCTTTCGGCGGAGTGGCAGCGGCAGAATCCGGGGGGGGCAATTTTTTACCCTTGCCTTTCGGTAACCGTTTCGACGTGGTTTTTTCTTGCCCCGCTTCAGGCGACGGAGCGGAAGCCGGGCTTGGAGCCGCCGGCTGGAGCCGTATTTTTTTCGGTTCGATTTGTGCGCCCAATCCGCGGTATACGGCAAAGTACTGCTCGATAGTTTTTTCCCAGGAAAAATCCAGGCGCATGATCCGTTGGCGCAGGCGCTCGACCGTTTGCGGATCGTTGTGCCACATGGCGACGGCCCGGTACAGCGCGTGCGTCACGTCTTCCAGGCTAAATTGATCGAAGCGCAAGCCGCGGCCTGTACCATCCGGCTCCCCGATATCGGGCACGGTGTCTTTCAAGCCACCGACCGACCGTACGATCGGAATGGCCCCATAGCGCATGGCGTACATCTGGTTGAGGCCGCAAGGCTCCACCCGCGAGGGCATGATCAGGAAATCAGAACCAGCATAAATTTGATGCGCCAGGGCTTCATTGTAATCGATGACGGCATTCAACCGGCCGGGAAACTGGTGGGCCATCGAGCGGAATTCGTTTTCCGTCCAGCTTTCGCCCGTGCCCAACACCAAAAAACTGACCCGGGCGCCGCTGTGGATAAACCGGCGGTAGGCATCGGGCAACAAATCAACGCCTTTTTCCCGCACCATGCGCCCAATAAAACTCACCAACGGCGCATCGTACGGAAAGCCGAACCACTCGCAAAGCACCCGTTTATTCCGAATTTTAAACTTGGAAATATTTTCACCTTCCAGCCCATGCTGCACCATCGGGTCGTTGGCGGGGTCCCACACATCGGCATCGATACCATTGACGATGCCGTGTTGCTTGCGCCATTCCTGGTGAAACAACGATTCGAGACCAAGACTATCCTGGTGCAATTCAATCAGATAGGATGGAGAAACCGTGGTTACCGCCCAAGCGGTTTTGATCGCTGCTGCCATGGGATTGATCGCTCCCCGCCAGTCGAGCAGTCCCCGGGCCGCAGCTTCGTAGGGCGGGAGCAAGTGGCCGTTGTTCCAGCTAAAGGCGCCCTGGTACTGGCCATTGTGAATGGTAAACACCGTGGGGATTGGCGCCAGGCTGTGATAGGCCGGACAATACTTGACCATCCAGGGAATCAGGGCAGTGTGGTGGTCGTGGCAGTGCAAAACCCGGGGCCGCTCATACCAGGGAAAAGAGAGCAGCCAGTCGAGCACCGCCTGTTGGAACGCAATATAGCGTTCAATTTCGTCGCCGTAAGGCACTCCGGAAGGGTCGTTGTAAATTCCCGGCCGGTCGTACAAACCCGGAATATCGACTACAAAAAGTGGGTAGCCAAGGCTGTTGCCCGCCTGCTGCTGCACCCGGAAGTGCCATTGCCGCCAATTGACCCAAACTACGCTCTGATACACCGTTGTCCATTCCTGTTTTTGAATCCAACGCAGGGCGTATTTCGGTATAATGGCAGCCGACAATACGCCGGCCTGAGTATTGTATTTAGGCAAAGAGCCGACGACATCGCCCAATCCGCCCGTTTTGGCGGCGGGGTAACACTCGGCGGAAATGTGTAGAACCTGGATCATGGCTTGGCAAACCGATTCGTAAAAAGGATCGAAAATTTCCCGGTATGCTATTCTTGGAAAATTTCAGCGGTCAATTTACAAAGAATGCCATCGCAATCTCCCAATGAAAAGGCACTTAAAAAATTAAGCGCAGGTAAAATTTTGAAAAGACGAGCATTCCGGGTGGGTGGAGTACCAATTTGAAAAGCAGGCAAGGGGAAGGATTACTCCCACAGCACGCTGCGGCCGCGCCGGATGTGTCGGCGCAAATTGACCCAAAAAGCTACAATCAAATACAGGATCAGCGGCGAACCCATGCCGATAAAGGAAGTGTAAATAAAATACTTCCGGACCACAGCGGGCGCTACAAACATCTTTTCGCCCAGGTACTGGCATACGCCGAAGGCATGCCGCTCAACAAGATCTTTTATCCAATGCTGTAACATGGAAATTGTAAAGGGTTGATTGCAAATACAAAGATATTGTTTTTTCCGCCACACCGCCCGGTCAGACGAATTTGGCATTGTTTTGGTTTTAGCCGGCATTAATCGCGGGCTGTTGTTGTACGAGTAAATTGCCCTGCGAAACGCCGCTTTTAATCCCCGAAAAGTAACAAACAATCTGCCCGGCTGGTTGCGCCGACAAGCGCTCCGGCAATAATCTTCTTCTGGCTTATCGGCATCATCTGCTTTGTTTCCTGTCGGTTTTCCAAATCAAATGGAAAATATTGCCGAACCCAAGCCAAAATCATCCGATCCATCCGCTTAGGTCAATTTGCTTTTGCCAAAAACACGGCAAAAGTGTCGCCATGCATTCACTTAACTGACCATACTTTCCGTATGATGATCCTTTATGTAGCCTTTGGCTTGTTTATTTTGGGTGGAGGTTTGATCACCCTAACCAACGCTGTTTCCAAACGCGACATTGGCCCCCGCCAATAGCCCTGCGGCAGTAAACCTTTGCGGGCTTGCTTCGTTTTAATTCCGGCAATCTGCACTACTTTTGCAGACTTGCCGGAAATTTCTTTTTGCTGACCGCACTGATATACCTGCCGCACTTTTATGCTTTCCACCGTTAAAATTGGCTTAGTAGCATGCTTCGCTGCCGGGCTTTTCGCTTCTTGCATTACCACCGATAACGCCTATTCCCGCCTGGCGCCCGGCCGCTGGCGCGGCGTGCTCGAACTGGAAAAGTACAATGTCCCAGTACGCGACAAGGACACGATTTTCACCCTGAAAGAACAATTTCGCGAAGGCGAACTCCCCTTCAATTTCGATGTCGTCTACACCGACGACTCTACGTTTTACCTCGAAATCATTAACGGCTCGGAGCGTATCCGCTGCGATAGTATCCAATATGGCCGCGACCGCTCACAAGCCCGCGACACCTTCAATGTTTTTTTTCCGGAATACGCCAGCTACATTCATGCCGGCGTGCGTGGCGGCGTGATGCAGGGCGAATGGATCGTAACCAATAAAACCAACTACCGAATTCCGTTTTACGCACACGCCGGCCGGAATTACCGCTTCACTTCGCTGAATGCATCCCCGGCCGCCGACCTGAGCGGCAACTGGGCCGCCCGCTTCGGCATCGACCAATCGGACCCGGAGCCTGCCATCGGCGAATTCCGGCAGCAAGGCAACCGGCTCGAGGGCACCTTCCGGACCGAAACCGGGGATTACCGCTTTCTGGAAGGCACTGTCCAAGGGCGCAAATTCTGGCTCTCCTGCTTCGACGGCTCGCACGCTTTTCTGTTCTCCGGAAGCATTCACGGCGACACGCTCCAGGGCGAATTTCGCTCGGGCAACCACTACCGAACCCTCTGGACAGCCTGGCGCGACCCCAGTTTTTCCCTGGCAAACCCCGATTCGCTCACCCAATTGAACCCAACCAACACCCAAATTTCTTTCGATTTGAGCACCCCCGGCGGCAAGCGGCTGCGCTTCCCCTCCGCGGAGATGAACGCCAAAATCAAGGTGTTCACCATCATGGGCACCTGGTGCCCGAATTGCCGCGACGAACAACTTTTCCTGAAATCCTTTTTAGCGGAAAATCCGGCATTGGCCCCTGAAATGACCGTCGTAGGTTTTGCGTTTGAACGCTACCCCGACAGCGCCCAGGCCATGGCCCAACTGCGGACCTACCAACAAAAATTGGGCATTCCTTTTGATCTGGTCTATGCCGGAAAAGCCGACAAAAAAGCAGCCGAAGCCGTTTTCCCCGCCTTAAACCGGGTGTTGGCCTTTCCAACCATGATTATCCTGGATAAAAAAAATCAGGTGCGCCGGATACATGCCGGGTTCGACGGGCCTGCCACCTCGAAGTACGAAGATTTTAAACGCGAATTTGCCCAACTCATCAACACCCTGGCCAACGAATAAAGCAGCCGGCGCCCATCCAAAAACGATTACCAGAACCGAATCAATTATGTCGACCATACACTTGATTTACGCGCATGAAAACCGCGACCTCGCTGAACAGATCACGCAGGATATCGGCCGGATTGGTATTCCTTTTCAGCACCACACCGACCGGCCGGAACAAGTGCCCGGCGCCCTCACTTCACGAGTTGCCGCCACCGATGGGCCGGTGGTTTTCCTGCTCACCGACAATTTTTTGAAAAACCGCCTTTGCATGGCTGGCGCATTAACCATGTTTCAGGCGCTCGCGCAGCAAAACCGCGTGCTCTGTGTGGTGGCTGACGGACAGCAATTGGGCGCAGATGGAAGAACCGTCGAACGCATACCGACGCAGTTTGATCGCGTTGGCTCGGCCATCCAGTACCTGAATTTTTGGCAAACAGCCTACCTCGACCGGAATGCCGGCCTGACAGATGTTGCACCCGCCGAAAAAGCGGCATACGAACAGGACTTGGAAATCGTGCGAAGTATCGCCAATGAAACCGGCGAACTCTTCACCGCCTTGCGGGAAGCCCATTACTATTCCTGGGAGACGCTTTTAAAAGACCATTATGCGCTGTTGTTTCGGCAATTCAATTTGCTGGACTGGCATGAGCAGTATAAAAAACTGGCCAAACTCGATCAGGAAGCCCCCGCTCCGCCTCCGGCTGCTGAAAACGCTGGGGCGCCACACCTGGCTGAAATGCCTCACCTGGCCGGACCGCTGGCTCCTGCTCCCAGCCCGGCAACGCCAGAAACGATGGAACCAGCTGTGCCGCCGAAAACTCCCGAACAAACAAATGGCCAGCACCTCCCCACCCCGGATACCTTCCCGAAAACTCCGCAGGAAGAACCAAACCCGGAAGCTGAAATCACGGGAACCATCCGGGACGCCTGGTTCTGGATCGAAAAGGGCCATTCCGAACGCGGCTTGGAGCTGTTCCGGCTGGCGATCGAACAATACCCCGATAATGAAACCCTCCAATCGGAATACCAACGGGCACAGGCAAAAACCGAAAAGCCTCCCCATGTGCCGGAACCGGAGCCGGAGCCCGTTCCGGAAACGCCCGTTCAGGCACCCGAGCCCACGCCCGAACAGCAACAAGAATCCAGCTCCTACCTCCAAATGGG
>CAZVZH010000047.1:0-25083 GCA_964630705.1 uncultured Saprospiraceae bacterium
GCTACCGCGTAGCCGCGCCATGCGGCTACCGCGTGGCGACCTGGCGTGCTGCTGTGCGGCGCATCCGACATTCTGTCCGCTCTGGGTTTTGGCGGACAAACTGTCCGCGTTACCTTTGCCCTTCAATTCAAACCAACAGCGCGACATGCCGAACAAAACGAGAGCGGCCATTACCGGGGTTTACGGGTGGGTGCCGGAAGACAAACTGACCAATTTCGACCTGGAAAAACTGGTCGACACCAACGACGAATGGATCACCTCCCGCACCGGCATTCACGAACGCCGCATTTTGCGCACCCCCGGCTGGGCAACCAGCGACATGGCCGCTGAAGCCGTGAAAGGCTTGCTGGAAAAAACCGGCACCAAACCCGGTGAAATCGATATGCTCATAGTGGGTACCGTCACGGGCGACATGGTTTTTCCCGACACCGCCAACACGGTGTGCGACAAGGTAGGCGCCAGCAATGCCTTCGGTTATGATATCAATGCCGCCTGCTCGGGCTTCTTGTTCGCACTGGCTACCGGCGCGCAATTCGTCGCCAACGAAACCTACCAAAAAGTGGTGGTGGTGGGAGCCGACATGATGTCGTCAATCGTCGATTACCAGGACCGCAACACCTGCGTGATCTTCGGCGACGGCGCCGCAGCCGTACTGCTTGAGCCGCGAAAAGACGGCACCGGTATTCAGGATTTCGTGCTGCGGGGCGACGGATCCGGCCGCGAATTCCTGCACATGAAAGCCGGCGGCTCCAAACTGCCCGCCAGTGCCGAAACGGTGGCCCGCCGCGAACATTTCGTGTATCAGGATGGCAAACGCGTATTCAAATTCGCCGTCGAGGGCATGGTTTCCACCGTTAAAGAAGTGCTGCGCCGCAACCACCTGACCATCGACGACGTCGCCTGGATCGTGCCGCATCAGGCCAATATGCGCATCATCAACTCAGTGGGCGAACACCTGGGTTTCCCATCGGAAAAAGTGACGGTCAACATCTCCAAATACGGCAATACAACCGCGGGCACCCTGGGCTTGTGCATGTGGGAATACGAAGACCGGTTTCAAAAAGGCGATAATATCGTACTCACCGCATTTGGCGGCGGCTTTACCTGGGGCTCGCTTTACCTGAAATGGGCGCTCTGAAATTTCATTTGTCCGGGAAAAAACTACCTTTGCCCGCTTTTTTAAAAAACAAGCGCTCAAACTTCCGCATTGGCCTGCTTCGGCCGGCAAGTCAAACCTCAAACTTCAAACTTCAAACTTCAAACTTCAAACTCATATAACTAAGATTGCATGGCAACAACTGCAGACATCCGCAACGGCCTTTGTATCGAGCTAAACAACGACATTCTGAAAGTTATTGAATTCCAGCGCTTTCAGGTAGGCCGCGGCAGTGGCAAGGTATGGACCAAGCTCAAGAGCACCACCACGGGTAAAGTGATCGAGCACACCTTCCAGAGCGGACACAACATTACCGAAGTGCGGGTTGAACGCCGTACCTTTCAGTACCTTTACCCGGAGGCCGACGCTTTCGTCCTCATGAACCAGGAAAGTTATGAGCAGATCACCGTGCCTTCCGATATGATCGACAATGGCAAATTCCTCAAGGAAGGCGATACGGTAGACGCGCTCTACGATGCCCAAAAAGACATCCTGCTTTCGGTGGAGATGCCCCAAACGGTCGTCCTCGAAATCACCTACACCGAGCCCGGCGTGCGCGGCGATACGGCCACCAATACGTTAAAACCGGCAACCGTAGAGACCGGCGCCGAGGTGCGGGTTCCGCTGTTTTGCGAAGTAGGCGATTTAATCAAAATCGACACGGCTGCCGGCGCTTACATGGAGCGTGTTAAAAAGTAAATTTCCAAAATCCACCCTATTTTTGGCGTACTACAAAAACAATCTTTGGTATGGAAATTAACGACATTCAAGAACTCATCCGGATGGTTGGCCGGGCCAAGCTGACGGAGTTTGTACTCAAGCAAGGCGATTTTAAACTAATCATCCGCAACCAACCAGTGAAAGAGGGGGTACCTGCCGCGCCGGTCGTCATCCCGGCTGCCCCGCCGATGGTAGCCATGGCGCCGGCCAGCATGCCGGCTCCGCCGCAGCCCGCTGCCAAAGCAGAAGCCCCGGCCGCCGCGCCGGCCGCCGCTGCGCCCGCTGCCAGCAGCGATGCCAACCTGCTCACGATCAAATCGCCTATGGTTGGCACCTTTTACCGCTCTGCCGGTCCGGAAAAGCCGGCTTTTGTGAAAGTAGGCGATTCCGTCGATGTGGGCAATACCGTCTGCATCATCGAGGCGATGAAGTTGTTCAATGAGATCGAATCCGATGTAAAAGGCAAGATCGTGAAAGTACTGGTTGAAGACGCCTCCCCGGTGGAGTACGAACAGCCGCTCTTTCTGGTTGAACCCGCTTGATGGCCGCCGATGGTTTGAAACATTCTACCCTTCTAACATTAACTTCTACAGATGGTAGCACGCGCGCGTACGTCGGCCGGTAACGCTCCAGCAAGCGGTATTTCGCCTCACAACGCCCCTGCACTATACCAACTCAACTTATGTTCAAGAAGATCTTAATTGCCAACCGCGGGGAAATTGCCTTGCGCATCATCCGGACCTGCAAGGAAATGGGCATCAAAACGGTCGCGATCTACTCCACGGCCGACCGGGACAGCCTACACGTGCGCTTTGCCGATGAGGCGGTCTGCATCGGCGCCGCGCCCTCTTCCGAAAGCTACCTCAACGTGCCGCGTATCATGGCCGCCGTGGAAATTACCGACGCCGACGCCGTGCACCCCGGTTATGGTTTTCTAGCCGAAAACGCCAGCTTCGCCGAAGTCTGCAACGAATATGGCATCAAATTTATCGGCCCGCTGCCGGAACAAATCCGGGCTATGGGCGATAAAATCACGGCCAAAGAAACCATGATCGCCGCCGGTGTGCCCTGCATACCCGGCTCCGAAGGCCTGCTCGCCGACGTGCAATCCGGCCTCAAACTCGCCAAGGAAATCGGCTACCCGATTATCCTCAAAGCTACCGCCGGCGGGGGCGGCAAGGGCATGCGCATCGTTTGGAAAGCGGAAGACTTTGAAAACCAGTGGGATACCGCCCGCCGGGAAGCCAAAGCTGCCTTTTCCAACGACGGTATTTACATGGAAAAATACATCGAGGAGCCCCGGCACATCGAAATACAGGTCGCCGGCGACCAGTTCGGCAAAGCCTGCCACCTCTCGGAGCGCGATTGCTCCATCCAACGCCGGCACCAAAAACTCGTGGAGGAATCGCCCTCGCCGTTTATGACGCCCGAACTGCGCGAAAAAATGGGCGAAGCCGCCATCAGAGCCTGCACCGCCATCGGTTATGAAGGCGTGGGCACCGTGGAGTTTCTGGTCGATAAATACCGGAATTTCTATTTCATGGAAATGAACACCCGTATTCAAGTGGAGCATACGGTAACGGAAGAGGTTATCGACTTCGACCTGATCAAAGAACAGATCAAAATTGCCGCCGGCATCCCCATTTCGGGCAAAAACTATTTCCCCGAAATGCACGCCATCGAGTGCCGGATCAATGCCGAAGACCCATTCAACGACTTCCGCCCCAGCCCGGGAAAAATCAGCTCGTTCCACTCGCCCAAGGGCCACGGCGTGCGCGTCGACACCCACGTGTACGCCGGCTATACTATTCCGCCCTATTACGATTCCATGATTGCCAAACTCATCGTGCGTGCCCGCACCCGCGACGAGGCTATCCTGAAAATGGAGCGCGCCCTCGACGAGTTTATCGTAGAAGGCGTAAAAACAACGGTACCCTTCCACCAGCGACTGATGCGCAACGAGGAATTTAAAAAAGGCAACTTCCATACGGGCTTCCTGAATACCTGGGATTTTAAATCCGACAACAACCAGGGCTAAGCCAAAGCGCAACACCTGAAATCAACCGCTCGATACCATGCCAAACGAGCAACATACCGACACCCTGATCGTAGGCGCCGGGCCGGCCGGTTTGGCCGTTGCCGGCCGGCTCGCCCAGCGCGGCTTGCCGTTTATCCTGTTGGAAAAATCCGGCTCCGTCGCCGCATCCTGGCGCCAACACTACGACCGGCTTTGCCTGCACACCACCAAAGAGCACTCCAACCTGCCGGGACTTGACATGCCTGGCGACTATCCGGTGTACGTCCCCCGACTCGACCTCATCGCTTATTACGAGGCGTATTGCCGGCAAATGGGCATCACCCCGCTGTTTCACCAAACAGTGCTATCTGTGCGGCGCCACGAGGAAGGCTGGGTGGCAGAAACCGACAGCCACCGTTTTTTCTCAAAAAATGTAGTGGTTGCCACCGGCTACAACCGCGTACCGGTCCGCCCCGACTGGCTGGGGTTGAACAGTTTTCCCGGGCCATTTATACATAGTTGCGAATACCGGAACGGCGCAGCCTTCGCCGGAAAAAAAGTCCTGCTGGTCGGCATGGGCAACACCGGAGCCGAACTGGCGCTCGACCTCCTGGAACACGGCGCGACACCAGTCGTTTCCGTTCGAAACGCAGTCAATTTCATCCGGCGCGACATCGGCGGCCGGCCGGCCCAGCGCACCGCCTTGGTCCTCGGGCGCCTGCCCAACTTCTTGTACGACCGGATTGCCCGCCTGGTCCAACGCCTCACGGTGGGCGACCTCCGTGCTTACGGCCTGCCGGCTTCGCCGTATGCCCCGTCGGAGCAACTCCGCCGGTTTGGCAAGGTGCCGGTGATCGACGTCGGCACGATTGACAGGGTCAAGGCAGGCGATATCCGGATCATGCCCGGGATCCAGGCTTTTGAAGGCAACGAAGCCATTTTTTCAGACGGCCGCCGAGAGGCTTTCGATGCCGTAATTGCTTGCACCGGCTACCGCGCACAAGTGGAAGATTTTGTGGAAAACGCCGCGCCGCTGCTCGACGAACGGGGCTATCCAAAACGGCTTTGGTTTGATGCGCCGGAATACCGGGGCTTGTATTTCTGTGGGTTTTCCATACCCTTGAGCGGCGTTTTGCGGAATATTAAATTGGATTCGGAGAAAATTGTGGCGCGGATTTAGTGCAGGATTGGTTCACTTTTTTAAGTTTGGTTGTTTCGTTCCCAGGTTTGGTTTTTACTTTTTTAGGTTTGGTTTTCTCGTTCCCAGGTTTGGTTTTTACTTTTTTAAGTTTGGTTGTCTCGTTCCCAGGTTTGGTTGTCTCGTTCCCAGGTTTGGTTTTCTCGTTCCCAGGTTTGGTTGTCTCGTTCCCAGGTTTGGTTTTTACTTTTTTAGGTTTGGTTGTCTCGTTCCCAGGTTTGGTTGGCTCGTAACCAAGTTTGGTTTTTACTTTCCCAGGTTTGGGATTGGCGGCGTCTGAGGGACTGTTTGCTTGTCAACGCCGTACCTTCGCCCCCCATGTTTCGACTCCTGCAATATTTCAAACCCTACAAGGGCCTGCTTGGCTTGTCGCTGCTCAGCAACTTGCTGATGTCGCTGTTCATGGTAGTGAGCATTCCCGTGCTGCAGCCGTTTCTGCAAATTTTGTTCAGTCCGCCGGGGCAGGAAGCGCCGCGTATTTCCCTCACCGCACCCGGGTCGGGAAAAGCCGGGTTTCAGGCCGTGGAGCAGCAGGTGAACAGTTATTTCACGCGCCTGATCGCCGAGCACGGCCGGGAGGAAGCGCTGTTGATTGTTTGCGGGTTTCTGGTGCTGACGTTTTTGGGGAAGAACCTGTTTCGCTACCTTTCTTTGTACTTTTTGGCGCCGCTGCGCAACAGCATCGTGCGCGACATCCGCAACCGGCTGGTGGGTAAAATGACCGAATTGCCCCTCTCCTATTTCACCGAATCGCGCAAGGGCGACCTGATGAGCCGCATTACGGCCGACGTGCAGGAGATCGAGTGGAGTATCATCGGAGTGGTTGAATCGGTGGCGCGGGAGCCGGTGGTGATTTTGGGCAGTCTGATGTTTATGGTGTTTGTTTCACCACAGTTGCTGGTTTTCGTGTTCGGGCTGATGTTGTTTTCAGCATTAATCATCGGCAGCATCGGGCGTTCATTGCGGCGGCAATCGAGCCAAGCGCAGACAAAACTGGGCCTGATCGGCGCTTTGGTGGAAGAAACTCTGGGCGGCTTGCGCATTATCAAGGCCTTCAACGGCGAGCGCTGGCAATTGGAGCGTTTTGGCCGGGAAAACGACCGCTATGCGCATACCGTCACCCAGCTCAACCGCCGGAAAGATCTGGCCTCCCCGCTCTCCGAGTTCCTGGGCATTTCAGCCGTAGCGGTGTTGCTGTGGTTTGGCGCCCGGCAGGTGTTTGCCGGGGAAATTTCGGCCGCCACGTTTATCACCTTTTTGTACGCTTTTTACAACATCATCGAGCCGGCCAAGCAACTCAGCGGCGCTTCGTACAGCATCCGCAAGGGCTTGGGCGCCCTCGAACGGATCGAGGATGTTTTGAACGCCCCTGTGGCTATTCGCGACTCGGAGCAGGCGCAGCCGGTGACCAGTTTTTCTGAAAAAATCGAATTCAAAAACGTCTCCTTCCAATACCAAAACGCCGAGCGGCCGGCATTGGCCGGTATCGATCTGGTCATTCCCCGCGGAAAAATTGTTGCGCTGGTCGGCGCTTCCGGGGCTGGGAAAAGCACGATTGCCGACCTTTTGCCGCGGTTTTACGATGTCAGCGCCGGGCAAATTCTGGTCGACGGGCAAGACATCCGCCAGCTCCGCCTGCGCGATTTGCGGGGCCTGATGGGCATGGTGAGCCAGGAAGCGATTCTGTTCAACGACACCGTCCGCAACAACATCGCCTTCGGCAGCGCGCAGGCCTCCGAGGCCGACATCGTGGCCGCGGCCACCGCCGCCAACGCGCACGAGTTTATTTCCGCCCTGCCGCAAGGTTACGACACCAACATCGGCGACCGGGGCTCCAAACTCAGCGGCGGCCAACGCCAGCGCCTGACCATTGCCCGCGCCCTGCTGAAAAATCCGCCCATTCTCATCCTCGACGAGGCAACCTCCGCGCTCGACAGCGAGTCAGAACAACTGGTGCAATCGGCCCTCGACCGCCTGTTGAAAAACCGGACGGCGCTGGTGATCGCGCACCGGCTGAGCACGGTGCAGCACGCCGACGAAATTGTCGTGCTCGACGCCGGCAAAATTGTGGAACGCGGCCGGCATGAAACTTTAATTCGGGACAAAGGGATTTATCACAAATTGGTTGAATTACAAGCGCTTTGAACAAGGTGAAATCCGGATCTGGTTGGTGTGCCCTGCTGCCAACCGCCCGTTCCTTGGAGGATTCAACCTGTCGAATGATAATTTGGTCCTTTCCGGAATTTGCCGGTGGAGCCTGCTCCTGAATTCAGAAAAAAGCGACGTATCTTTGATGCAAACATTATTGGAGGAAACACTTAATCTCACCAGTTTTTGCATCTACAATCCGATGAAACACATGTTCCTTGCTGTACTCTCTGCGCTGTGGTTCCATACAAACGCTCAAATCACGGTGACTGCCGCGACCTTTCCGGCTGTTGGCGACACCTTCCGCTATGCGGTCGACCTGACCCCAACCGGCATTAATCTGAATGCCGCGCCCGGCGGCCCCCAAATGTGGGACTTTAGCGACCTGCAGTTTGAACAGACGTTTGAAACCATTTACCGCCTGCCCGACAGCGGCCAGTATAAATCGAGTTTTCCAGGCGCCGAAATGATGACCCGCGGCGGCGGCAATGGCGAGTCGTACTACAATGTCACCAACAACGTGATCGAATTATTGGGCTATGCCGGCGGCGACCCAACGAATTTCGGCCTCAACGTGCTGGCCCGTTTCAGCCCGCCGGTGGTGGAACGCCGCTCCCCGAGCAAATTTTTTGATATCAACCAACAAACTACGAACCTGACCCTGCCTTTCTCCACCGACGCGCTGCCCGATTCGCTGCTGGCCAACATCCCCGGCTCCCAGTTCATCGACTCGATCCGCATCCGCATCAATTTCCAGCGCCTGGAAGTGGTCGACGGCTGGGGCGACATTAAAATTCCGGGCATGGGCATGCCGCAGCCCACCCTTCGGGAAAAACGCACGGAATACACCACCACTGCCCTGGATGTCCACTCCTCCCTCCTGGGTTGGGTCAATGTGCCCGTGGGCGGCTCGGGAGGCCCGTTCAATTTCATCGGCACCGACACCACCGTCACCTACCGTTTTTATAACAACACCAACAAGGAAGACCTGGCCTTGGTAACCCTCAACAGCGAACAAAACGCCGCCGAGCAAGTCCGTTTTAAAAATATAAACATGCTCAGTCCGGCCGTCGAAACCTTCGCGCCAGGCGCCGCCAGCGTGCAGGCCTTTCCCAATCCGGCCATCCAGTGGGTGCGTTTCGATTGTTCCAACCTGCCTGCCGACGATTATACGCTTAAGATTTTCAACATTGTCGGAAAGGTAGTTTGGAAAGAAACCCACTACATCGCCGGCAAACGCTCCATTACCGTCAACCTGGAAGATTTTAAAAAAGGCACTTACTTGTACAGCTTGGTAAACCAGGACGGCACGATCATCGGCACCAAACGTTTGGTGGTGGTCAAACCCTGAGATCGGCTACCTGATAGTTTTAGCGCGCGTCCTCCCAATTTTTTCGTTTTGGGAGGACGCGCGTTTTTATTTTCGCACCATGCGACGAACGCTCCCGATCCGCAACCTCTTGATGTACGGCCTCAGCCTGGGCTTATTGCTGGCGGCTGTTCAAACGGCGCAGTACCGGTTCCTTTTCGCCGACCAACACACCGAAATTTATCTGGGACTAATGGCCTTGCTTTTTACCCTGGTCGGGATTTGGGCGGGCTTGCGCTGGCAGAAAAAAACAGCGGAAAAAGTGGAGCCGCTCAGTGGCCCGGACCTCGAAAAGCGCCTCGAAGGGCTCAACATAACACCCAGGGAATACGAAGTGTTACAGTGGATCGCCCAGGGCTTGAGCAATCAGGAAATCGCCGACCGGATGTATGTGTCGCTGAACACGGTAAAAACCCACACCTCCAACCTCTTTTCCAAACTGGATGCTCAACGGCGCACACAAGCCGTGCAGAAAGCCCGCGCCTTGGGCCTGCTGGCGCCTCCCCCGAAAGTATGAATTGTACCAGGTATGGTAAAATCACCCGAAAGTATGGCGCGCAGGCGCGCGATTCCGGCTTCCTTTGTCCCAGTCGTTCACTTTAAATGATTCATTCAATGAAAAAAACAGTACTGACGTATGGACTGATTTCCGGCGGCATTGCAGCGGCCTTGATGGTGGGTACCGGCTTGTATCTGCGCGACCGGGGCACGGACTTTGACAACACCGCTATTTTTGGTTATGCCGGCATTTTGCTGAGCATGGTATTTGTCTTTTTGGGCGTGCGCGCCTACCGCGACCAGGTAAACGGCGGTGTCATCAGCTTTGGAAAAGCCTTTCAGGTAGGCTTGTACATCTGCTTGATTTCCTGCGCGATGTATGTGATCGCCTGGATGATCGTTTCCAACACCATTTTGACGGACTTTATGGATAAATACATCGCCTACGCCCTTGAAAAATTGAAAGCATCGGGCGCATCCGCTGAGGAAATCCGTCGCGAAACAGCTAAAATGGCCGAGTACAGAGAACTGTATAAAAACCCGCTTGCTACGGCTGCCGTAACTTTTCTGGAACCCTTTCCAATCGGCCTGCTGGTCACGTTGATCTCTGCGGGAATTCTGCGCCGCCGTTAAAAAACGGTTAAATCCTGTTACAAAAAGGTGAATGTCGGCGGGCGTTCACCTTTTTTTGGTGTTTCCTGCAACGGCTGCCTTAAACTTGCTGTCGATTGTCGCACAACAACATTTTCCAATTTTTTTTAACGAAAAAGCACCACTTATGCGCACCAAATTTTGCTTTCTGGCACTTGGACTTTTCCTGACTTTCGCTGCGCAGGCACAACGGGAGGAAACCGTTCTCGGCAGCCGCAACCTCGGTTTCTCCGGCATCTGGGGCGGTTACAAACACCAGCTCACCCGCTTCGGCAGTACCAACAATTACGTCAACGGCTGGCACTTTGGGCTGGAGTTTGGCAAAGCCCTCACGATCGGCATCGGCGGCTACAACCTGGAGGATTACATTCTCTGGGACAAACAACCCGGCCAAGAGTTCGACATGAAAGCCCGCACCCTCAACCTGGGCTATGCCTTTCAAAGCTACCGGGCCATCCACCCTATCGTAAATCTGGAAGCCGGGCACGGCAAGTTTAAATACGCCGGTGAAGGCGAAGACCGCGTGTTTCTGATTCAACCTTCCGCCGGGGTGGAAATCAACATTTTCCGCTGGTTTCACCTGGCGCTGGAAGGCGGCTACCGCTTTATCTCCGACAGCGACCTCAGCCTTTCCGACAACCAACTCTCCGGCGCATTCGGCCAGGCCAGTTTGAAATTCGGCTTTTCCTGGGGCCGGTACCGGAAGCACTCGGGCGGGAATGATTGATGGGGGGCACCAAGGGCCATTGAGATCAATAAAAAGTCATGGAGGGTATTGGGCAAGAATTTGAATTTGCAGCAGTTGTGCATTCTGTCATAACTGCTGCAAATTTTTATAGCACCCAGAGGAGACCATAAAATCCTTTATTTTTGCAGCCAGAAAATGACCTCCTATGACCATTAACATCCACCACACCATGACAGCAACCGCCCTTTCCTCCGCCGAGCTTATCCAACTGGAAGACCGTTACAACGCCCACAATTACCACCCGCTGCCCGTCGTCCTGGAACGCGGCGAGGGCGTTTTCGTCTGGGACCCGGAAGGGAAGCGCTACTTCGATTTTTTATCGGCTTACAGCGCCGTAAACCAGGGGCATTGCCATCCGCGCATTATCCGGGCGCTCACCAACCAGGCGCAGCGCCTGACCCTCACCTCCCGCGCCTTTTATAACAGCGAATTAGGGCCCTACGCGGAGTTTGTCACCCGATTTTTTGGCTTCGACCGAATGTTGCCGATGAACACCGGCGTAGAGGCGGTAGAAACCGCTATCAAACTCTGCCGCAAATGGGCCTACCT
The DNA here is from genome assembly GCA_964630705.1 of uncultured Saprospiraceae bacterium. Taxonomy (GTDB): domain Bacteria; phylum Bacteroidota; class Bacteroidia; order Chitinophagales; family Saprospiraceae; genus M3007. The sequence goes on from CAZVZH010000047.1 coordinate 11,055, forward strand.
GGTCAAAGGCGTACCCCAGGGCGCCGCCAAGATCATTTTTGTTGCAGGTAATTTTCATGGTCGAACGCTTAGCGCTATATCCGCCTCTACCGACCCCAGCGCCCGTGGCGACTTTGGCCCTTACGTGCCCGGGCTGATCACCATTCCATACAACGACATTCCGGCCCTGGAATCAGCCTTGCAAGACCCCTCGGTGGCCGGCTTTCTCGTCGAGCCGATCCAGGGCGAAGCAGGCGTATTCGTGCCCGATGCCGACTATTTGCCGAAGGCGCAAGCACTATGTAAAAAACACCGGGTTTTGTTTATTGCCGATGAAGTTCAAACAGGCATTGCGCGCACCGGGCGTTTGCTGGCTTGCGACCACCATGGGATCAAACCGGACGTCCTGATTTTGGGCAAAGCCCTGAGCGGCGGCGTGCTCCCGGTAAGCGCCGTATTGAGCAACAACGAAGTCATGCTGACGCTCAAACCTGGCGAACACGGCTCGACATTTGGCGGCAATCCGCTGGCCTGCGCCGTGGCAACCGAAGCGCTTCAGGTGGTGGAAGACGAGCGCCTGGCTGAAAATGCCGACGCCTTGGGCCATATCTTTCGCAAACGAATGAACGATCTGGTTCAACAACGCCCGGATCTGTTAAAACTGGTCAGAGGGAAAGGCCTCCTCAACGCTATCGTGATCAACGACAGCAAAAACAGCCCGACAGCCTGGAACATTTGCCTGCAACTGGCCGAAAAAGGCCTGCTGGCCAAACCGACCCACGGCAATATCATCCGCTTTGCACCGCCGCTGGTGATGACCGAAAGCCAGCTGGAAGAATGCTGCTCCATCATTGCCGGTGTGCTCCTGGATTTCAAACCCTGAACTTACACTGTCGCTTCTTTGCCGCCGGCGACATAATCGCTCAGGTAGGCATAACGCTCCGTCAAGCGGCCATTTTCGGCAATCACAGCCCGTTCGATGATCGCGCTGTCGCGTTCATGCAGCAGCTCCGGCAGGATGTTGTCGAGCAATTGTTGCCCAAAAAAAGCAGAAGCATCGCGCGGGAGCTCCGAGGGTAGGTTATCGATGGCCATTACATCTACCGAATCGGGTTGAAAGGGCGCGCATTCCTCCCCGGTATACCGATGAATGCCGTAAACAGGCTCGGCAATCGTGCTGGGTCGGATAGTGACCGGCACCGATGCGTTCGGCACGATATCGCAGGATATATCTGCGATGACCTGCAAACTAAAACCTTCGGCGGCCATATCGGCGACGGTAAAAAACATGGGCGCTTTCTGGTCGTAATAAATACCGTTGATCATGATGTCGGCCCGGTATGCATAGGGAGCAAAGGCGCTAACATAATCCTCGCCGTGCGCATAGAAATGCGCTTTATTAAAAATGCGCGGCCCATCGCGGTGTTGCACATAATCGTGGGCAAACAGCTGGGTAAACACCGGCCGGTCAAAGTCTTTATGCAAAAAGTCGTGGGGCGACACCTGGTGGATATTCATGTCGTGCAAATTCCGGATCGCTCCGGCAGCCACCCTACCGCCGCCCGTCAGCACGATGCGTACCGGAGGAAAACTTATCGCAGGATAACCAGCAGTCACTTCGGCATAATCATGACAGTCGCGCATGCGCGGCAACGCTATCGAGCCGGTACGGCGCCCGTAAGTCCACAGCGCATTGTGCGCGCCGACCAGTCCGGCGTAAAAGCCGAAAGCCACCAGCCGGTCGCCGCGATCGTCGGTGAGTTTTTCCAGGTCAATCAGTCGGATATTTTTTTCCAGAACTGCTTGTAAGAGCCGACGGTTTTGCGCCTGTTTTTTGATCGTATGCGAAAAGAACAAGTACGTTTTACCGGGGATCAGGTTGGCTACCGGCACTTCTTTCACGCCGATCAAAATATCACAATCGCTGAGATCGGTGCGCATCGGAATGCCGTGGCCCAGGTATTCAGCATCGGTGAAACTCCGCACCGGAGAAGGCTCGACCACTACTTCCACCGGAAATTTTTTCAAGATTTTTTGGCACTGCTCCGGGGTTAGCGGCACGCGGGCATCGGGCGGCACCTTGCCCTCGCGGATGATTCCAATTTTGTACATAAATGGTCTTTTTATTGGCTGGCTTTCGGGGCGGGGTTACCTTTCACTGAAGGGCCGTCTGAACGAACGAACCCGGGGAGGCAAAGGTAGCCGTTTCAAGCAGGATTCTTCGACGCAAGCAATTAGAATGGCGTCAAGACCAGGCAAATAATTTTTAGCCGGCGCTTGAACTTCCACCGCAGCGATTTGGTTTAACTTTGCGACGTTCATTGAAAAAAAGGGCCTGTCCTGGTATCGACGGGAAAGTGTAGTCGATTCGTAAGCATGCCGGAGCATAAGCGGTTACTCCGTAAAAACTAACGCTTAACCAATAGTTGGCAACACTCAGTATGCCATGGCTGCCTAATTCTAGCGAATTAGAATGCCTTTATGCCGCACGGTTGAGGTTCCATACACATCGTGCCGCGTATCAACCTTCTGGAACTAGTTGGCAGAACGCCGTTACTGTCAGCGAAATCTTAACGGCTAAGGTGCGGACTGGTCGGTTCCAGAACCTCCCCCGCACTCGAAAATCCTAATCGGGAACTAAGCATGTAGAAGGCGTTGCGGCGCTTTGTCCGGACGCGGGTTCGACTCCCGCCAGGTCCACCAACACAATGCCCAACTTTCAGTATAGCTGAAGGTTGGGCGTTTTTATTTCCATACGCACTGACTTGATTCCCACTCACTCCAAATCGCCCGAGGCCCCCTCCCCCACCAGCCATTTTTTAAATGCCGCTGAACGCTCCGTGCTCACCACGGTCTCCAGTTCGCAGGCCGGCTCCAGTTCAATTTTGATCCGGCTTTTCGAATAGGGGTGCATCTCCCGGATCGCTTCCACATTGATGATCACCTGGCGATTGATCCGAAAAAAGGTCTGCGTATCGAGCATCGTTTCCAGTTTTTCCAGCGGAAAATCAACCGGATAGCGCTTGCCGCCGCTGCGGGTAATCAGGAAGGTGATTTTATCTTTGGTATAGAAATATGCCGCGTCTTTCATGTCGACCAGTTTGATGCTGTTGGCAAAACGGATCAGCAGGCGGCGCGGCGTTTCCGGCCGGCGCAAACTGTCGACCAGCGCTGCGTAGTCTGGCGCTTTTTGCTGAAACACCCGCCGGTACTTGTCGATGGCGGCGCCCAGTTCCTGTATTTTGATCGGCTTTAGCAGGTAATCGACGGCATTCACTTTGAAGGCATCCAGCGCGTACTCGTCGTATGCCGTGGTGAAAATGACCGGGCTGCTCACCTCCACGTGTTTAAAGATTTCAAAACTATCGCCATCCGCCAGATGAATGTCGAGCAACATCAAGTCGGGCGCTGGGTGGCTCCCCAGCCAGTTTATGGCCGCTTCGATACTGTCGAGCCGATCGAGCACCTGGGCTTCCGGGGCCACCTCGGCCAGGAGTTTTTCCAGGCGGCGGGCCGCGGCGTTTTCGTCTTCAACTATCAGAATATTCATTTTCGGATCGGTATTTTAACAGTAAAAAAAGCCGCATTATCCTCCACCAATACCGGCTTTTCGCCCAGCAAGCGGTAGCGGTTGATCAAACTTTGCAAGCCGAAGTGCGTGCTGGGCTCGGGCCGCAGCCGCGCCTGGATGTTGTTGCGCACCACGACGTAGTCGCTGCTTTCCGTAAAAATTTCAATAGTCAGTGGGCGGGAAGCCGAAATAACATTGTGTTTCACCGCATTTTCCACCAGCATTTGCAGGGCCAAAGGCATAATCATTCCGGTTTTTCCGTTGAGCCGGTGCTCCACCTGGATGCCGTCTTCGTAGCGTTTTTTTAATAAAAATTCGAAATCCCGCACCAGCGCCATTTCCTCTTCCAGGCTGATAAAATCCTTTTCCCGGTAGGCGATGATAGAGCGGTAAAAATCGGACAAGTGTTCTACGTACTCCACCGCCAGTTTGGGATTTTCCTCGATGGTCGTGATCAGGGTGTTGAAACTGTTGAATAAAAAATGCGGATTAATCTGGCTTTTCAGGGCGGCAAACTGCGCCTCCACCTGATCGCGCTGCAGCCGAGCCAGGCGCCGCAACCGTTGCTCGCGGTTGCGCACAAAGGCGTAAAAAAGTCCGACGCCGGCCAGCACACAGAGCCCGACAAACCACCAGCGCGTCCAAAACGGCGGCAAAATGGTAAACTCCCAGCGCGCCTCGGGAACATGGTCAAAATTGCCGTGTTCGCTGGTTTGAACGCGAAAAGTGTAGTGCCCTGGCGGCAGTTTGGGATAGGAGGCCAACGGGTCTTTCGACACCTTCCATTCGAGGTCGACCCCGTCGAGGTGGTAACGGTACCGCACCGATTCGGGGTCGGTGTACCACAGCCCGGTAAAATTGAAAATAAAGTAATTCTGATCGTGTTGAAAGCGTGTATTATTCAGAAAATCAATGGTTTCGCCAAACAAGGAGACCGTGGTGATGCCCGGCTGCGGATCGTCGAGAAACGGTTCGGGAAAAGCTGCCGACCGCAGAATCCCCTGCCGGGTACCCATCCACACCTGCCCTGCTGCGTCGGTACACAAAGCGTTGAGGTTGACTTCCACCGGAGGCGCGCCGATAGCGGCGTCGCAAAAAACGATGTGGTCGACCCGCTCGGGGTTCAACAGGTCGAAACCGTCGTCGTAGGCCACTACGAGCTGCCCGTTGCCATCCACCGCCAGCCCGATGATGTCCAGGCTGTGCAGATGATTGTCGAGCGTGTAGCGGCGAAACGCCTTGCCGTTGAAGCAAAACAGCCCGTCGCGGTCGGTACTGAACCAGATATTGCCCCGGCGGTCTTCGGCAATGCTGTAAATGGTTTTTAGCTCAACCTGGCCGGCTTGCTGGAAACGGCGATACTGGCCATTTTCCAAACAGATCAAACCCTGCCCGTCGGTGCAAAACCACACCCGCTGCCGGCTATCCAAAAAAACTTTGTAGACATAACTGCTTCCCAACTCATTTTGCCGGCTGTTTTGCAAAAGCGCGCGCGGATCGAGCACGGCCACTCCGCCGAGGGAAGCCAGCCACACCCGCTCGGCATCGCCGGCAATCGACAATACACTGCCATTCGACAAGCCGTCTTTTTCTGTCAAATGCCGCAACACGCTACCATCCGGATGCAACAAGTACACACCGTTGCCAAAGGTGCCCGCCCAAATGACGCCGTCAGCGGGCGACTCCCACAGGGAAATTACATTTTCCGGGCGGGGCAACACCGGCACAAATTCCGGTTGCTCCCCCTGGGGTTTTATTTTTTGCAAAAAAAGGCCCTCCGAGCTGCCGGCCCAAATCCGGTTGCGCCGGTCAATCAGCACAGACTGGGCACTTCCAATGCCCGTTTCCAGCAAACTGAACCGCGTTTGGGCGGAATATACCCGGCCGTTTTCACAAACTGACCAGAGCAAGCCTTCCCGGTCTTTGCACAAGGCCTGAGTTTTGACATGGCGCAAGGGATGACCGTCCGGAAGCGGCGCCACCGTTCCCTCTGGCAACGGCACGCGCAACATCCCCTCGCCCAGCGTGCCTACCCAAAGCTCGGTTTTTTCAAACAAGGCCAGGCTGGTGACCATTCCGAAGGGCCAGGCAGCCGTTGAAAAATCGAAGCGGCTGGCCTGAATATCGTAGTGGCAAACCCCTTTTTCCTGCATACCAATCCAGATATTGCCGGCGCGATCGGCCAGCAATGCCGTGACAAGCTCGTCGGGCAAACCATCGCGAGTATGTAATTTCTGCACTGTTTTTTTTCCGGCAACCGGCATCGAACAGATGGAAATCCCGCCATCCGTGGCAGCCCAAACGCGGCCCTTCCCGTCGCAGGCCAGGGCATACACTTCGTCATCGGAGAGCCCGTCATCGGCAGCGTTAAACTGGTACAAACGCTTGTTTTTCAGGCAGTACAATCCCTCGCCGTAAGTGGCGATCCAGAAGCCGCCCAGTGCGTCGGCGGCAAAAGCCCGAATCGCCTGGCGCGGCAGCCCTTCTTCCGGCGCCCATAACTGGAGCCGGGCGGCTGCTTTTTTTTTGCTGGAAGCTTGTTGGTCGGAGCCTGCTTGCCGAAAAGGGCTGGCCACCGAAATGAAGCCAATACTACCGTCTGCAAAACCCGCCCACATCCGACCCTGCCATTCGAAAAGTGCCGTCACGGAAGCAGCGACGCCGTCGGGCCGGGCCACCGATTGAAAAACCAGGCCGTCATACCGGTACAAGCCGTCGGCAGCGCCAAACCAAAGCCAGCCCCGGCTGTCCTGCGCCACCGCGGTCATCGAAACATTCGCCAGTTCGCGGCTGGTGCGCAGCCGGAACACTGGCGTTTGGGCCCCCAGGTATACGGCTGTGCCCGAAATGATCAACCAGCATAGAAATCGGCGCAACATATTTATTGGTATAAAATCGGTTTATCCATGTTGTTCATATCTCGTGGGGGCGGCCCAGGTGCGGAGGCCCTTGCGCGGGCCACCGCACCAGGGCGACCGCAAGGGTCGCCCCTACGGGGCATTGCGGGTCAGGGTCGCTTCCACTCGTACCTGCACTTCTTCCGCAATTTTTTGATACACAATTTTGGGGATTCGTATGTCGTGATCCGACAGCAACACGCTGAAGTCGGCCTGTATGCGCAGCCTGTTTCCACTGACGACCAGTTGCCCTTTCACAATGCGCTCCTGTTCCCGTCCGTGTATTTGCAGTTTGCCCTTGGCCCGAACGGAGTAGGTTCCGTCTTTGGAAAAATCGACCGTCTCGATAATTTTTCCGGAAAAACTAGCCCGGGGATACCGTTTGCTTTCCAGATAATTTTCGTTGAAATGCTCGTGCTGTAACGGGCTGTTAAACCCTGCAAAGGAGCGAATTTCTACCGTCCAGGCAAAGGTTTGTTCTTCGGAGTCTACCATGCCGCGCAACTGCCGGCTTTCCGCTTGAATGATTTCCAGCGGCGCCTCCGAACGGAACGACACATAACCATTGTCGCAGGAGAAAACGCCCACCGCCGCCGGCGACGCTAGCCGGGCTGGCGGTACGGTCGCCCAGAGCAGTGGCAAAAAGAGTATCCAACAAGAAAAATATCGATCCATAACTGTTTCCAATAGTTGCTGTTCAAAATTTGGCAAAACGCCCCATCCAACGCCTTTCGCCCTGTTCCATCACCGCGAGATACAGGCCCGCCGGGAACGCCGAAAGGTCGACCAGTATGCCGTTGGGTGTTTGAACGGTCTCCAGCTTCCGCTCCAGGCCAGCCGGGTCGAATACCCGGAGCCGAAAGGAATTTTCCAGGCCATCCGCCGGCAAGTCCACGAAAACCTGGTCAACGGCCGGATTGGGGTACATTTTCAGGAGCTGGGCTGGTTGCGCAACCGTTGCACTTGCGGAGCTGTCGGGCACAAAAGCCAAGTTCCGGACCTGATAATCGCCCTGGCCGATAAAAAACACCGGTGTTTCGCCAAGGGCATTCAAACCAAATCCGGGTAGCAAGGGCAGACCCGTTGATTGCGCCAGCAAGACCAAAAAATACGCGCCCGGCCCCAGCAACGGAATTCCATAGCCGCCCTCCGCATCGGTTTGTTGCGCCGCCACCAAATTGGCGTACGTTTTGTAAACCAGCACTGTCACCTTGGGCAAGAACGGCTCGCCGGCATCGATCTGCCCATTGCGGTTTTCATCCAGCCAAACGGTACCGCCTAGTGCCACCTGATTTACTTCCCACGCTACATCCAAGAGTTGAAACGCGCCTTCCAGCACGGAAAAAACTCCCGTTTTCCCACTGGCATCTACATTTTGCACCGGCAGCAGCACATCGCCCGTAGGCGGCAGTGCGACATGCAGGTAAAAACTGTCGGCCGGCAAATCCCAAAAGGTAAACCGCCCGCCGGCCAGGGTGCGCGTTTCGGCGAAGAGGCTGTCGCGGCCAGCCAGAAATATCCGGACTTCAGCGCCGGCGAAGCTCGCTTCTCCGGAAGTCCAGACTCCGTCGTGGTTGGTATCCAGCCCCACCACGCCGCTCACGGTGGCGGGCCGGGTAAAGTTTGGCGGGTAGAGTTGGCGCCGGGGAACAATTTGCCGCGCTTGCCGCGCACTGCTCCAAAACAGCTCGGCGGAAGCGCCGCCGGCCAGCTCCTGGTACTCCAAGCGGATGCGGTATTTTTTCCCGGCATCCAGAGCGATGCTTCCGGCATGTTCGGTGAGTGCCTGCGGCGCCCACTGGTCGATCAACAGCTGATCGTTGACCCAGAGGCGGCAACCGTCGTCGCTGCGCACCGAGAAGGCGTACGTTTCGGTAAACAAAGGCTGCACGAAGCCCATCCAGCGCACGGTAAAAAAATCGGCCGGCAGCAAACTGTCCGGAGCAGCTCCGTTCCAGAGAAACTGCACGCTGCTGTCGATTCGACTGAGTACCGGCTCGGCATCGAAATCGCCTTCGGGATCAAAAAAATAGTGGCCAAGCAGGCCTGTACCGTTTCCAAGCACCAGCTGGTCGTAGAGCGTTTCCAGCTGCACGGCAGTATCTGGCGCCTGAAAGGTCAGCAAGGGTGCTGTTTGCCGGCCGGCCCATTCCCGGAAGACAAAAATCGTGTCGCCAATTTGTTGCTGCAAGGGAGCTTCCAGATGACGTTGCATGCCAACAACGCTTTCAAAAACTGCCGGCAGCGGCCGAAGCTGGCCATCGGCGTTCAGTGCCACCCCGGACGGGCCGGCCACCGAGATTTGTGTTTTTATCGGAGTAACATCGCGGAACACTGATTTTTCAAAACCTGCCTGGTCGCGGGCGCGCAACTCGATCCGGTAAAAAACATCTGTGGCCGTCTCCCCTACGGTGGGCGTCACGAATGCGCCGGCTGAAATACCCGGCACTGCTGGCAGGGCCGGATGATTGTGGCTGGCGTGAAAAAAGTCGATGCGCCAGCTGAGCTGCGCCGGGTTGAGCGGCCCGTCTTCGGCGTCGGTGGCGGCGCCGGCAAAAACCAGGGTATCGCCGGCGCGGTAATGGGCGCCGGCCAGGGGCAGCAAGATTTGCGGCTCCGGCCGCCGGTTGGCCGACACGCCGAGCGGGGCGATCGCGCTGGTGTCGGCTCCGAAGCTGTTGGTGGCCACACAAAAAACCGCAGCCCCACTGTCGGCCAGGCTCAGCGCCGGAGTAGACCAAACCGGGGCATCGGCCCCGGGCACCGGCAAGGAATCGCGAAACCATTGGTAACTGATGGTAGGACTGCCAAAAGCATCTGCCCGGAAAAAAGCCGGTTCACCTTCGGCCACCAACGCCGGCTGCGGTTGCCGGGTAAACTGGGGTGGCCCTTCCCCGATCCAGAACACCCGCCACAGCACACCTTCCGTGCTGGCCGTGTTGTCGAGCGGAGAGCCTCCGCCCAGTCCTGCCCGGGCCAGGTAATACAAATCGCCGTTGGGGCCGGCCAGCAGGCTCACCGAGCGGTCGGCGCCGCGCACCAGAGTGTCGGTCAGTTGGCCCGTGGCCGGATCGAGCGCCCGCACCCAGCCGGCGCAGTAGTCGGCACAGAAAAAGGCGCCCCGGAAAGTTGACGGCACTTGGTTGTGACCTGAAAAGCCAAAAGCTGCGCCGACAACGGCGCAGCCAGAAGCGTGGGTGTACGCCCACACCGGGTTGGTGTGGGCGGGGTTGGCGGATGGCCCCTGCGCTAACTTCCAGCCGTAGTTGGCGCCGGGGTTTAGTGCATTAACCTCCTCCCAGGCTTCTGCGCCCACATCGCAGAAAAATATCCGGCCCGAAGCAGGGTCGGTCGCCATGGAAAACGGATTGCGCACGCCGTAGGCATAAATAGCGCGAAAATCACCCGAGAGCTGATCGTTGAACGGATTATCGGCTGGGATAGAACCGTCGGGGTGCAGGCGTAAAATTTTACCGAGCAAGCTGCCCAGGTTTTGGGCGTTGTCGGGTTTGGCCCCATCCCCTACCCCGACGTACAGGTTGCCGTCGGGACCGAAAACCATTGCGCCGCCATTGTGAATGCTGCCGTCGAGGGGTTCGAGTTCAAGCAAGACCTGCTCACTACCGGGGAGGGCGAAATCGCCGTGGGCCCAAACCCGGCTGATGCGGTTGTGCCCGGTGTTGGCCGGCGTGTAGTACAGGTACACCCAGGGGTGATCGTCAAATTTGGGGTGCAGGGCGATACCGTTCAGGCCTTTTTCATTAAAATCGTCGGTGTCGAGCTGGATAAATGACGCAGCGTGTAGTTCGCCTTCGCCGGTGTGATATACCAGCACCCGGCCATCTTTTTGCGCGAGGAAAATTCGGCCGTCGGGCGCCAAAGCCATCGCCGTTGGGTTGAGCCCTTCGGCTACTGCCGCTTGAGCAAACCCAGGCGGCAATTCGGCGTTTTGCGCCAGCGCTTTTCCAAGAAAAAACCCGAAAAGCAGCCCCCCCAAACCCGCCATTTTAAAAGTGAAATCCATAACCGAAAAATACAGCTTTCATACCGAACACACTGAAGCCCGACAACAGCACCCCCAAAAGAATCAGCAAAAATGGAACGTACACTACCGCCTTGATCCAGCGGTTTTCCCATTTGACATGGTGCAGCAAAGGCAGCAGCAAAAAAGCCAGGCACAGGCCCATAAACGAAATTTGAAACAACACGACAGCGGCAATTCCGAACAACAGACCGGTGGCGATTTCAAATCCTTGTACCATGCGGGTGTCGGGGTGGCTTTTCGCCAGCAAACTGGTCCACGATGCGCGCAGTTTTTGCCGCCAGCTTCGGCGTACAGCTGGTGCGGCGCCCTGGTGTTCCGCCTGGTGTTGGTCGCCGGTAACCAGAAAAATGGCTTTTCCCGAAATCATGTAGGCCAACACGCCGATGCTCGACAGCGGAGTCAGCGCCGCATACAAGGCAGTGCTGTGGCTCAAAAACCGGAACAGTTTCAAGGGCTGGCCGGCCAAAGCCACAACAAACGACAACACCGGGGCAAAAAACGTGAGCAAGGTAATGAGGTAAAAATCCCAACCGTAAATGACCTGAAAGCGGGTATCCAAGGCAATCATCGGCAAACGGTACTCGGTGCCGCCAAGCACAAAGGTGACCTCCTGCGCAAATCCGAAAAAGTAGGGCAAGGCCAGGTTGGCATTGACCATAAACAGGAAGTACACCAGTGTGAGCGGCAAGTTGAGCGTGGGAAAAAAAATGTCCAGTTTTTCAGTCCAGCTGATGTTTTTGGCGCGAAGCAGCCAACCTGCTTTTTTGGATAAAAACTCCGAGGTGCCGCGCGTCCATTTCATGTGGCGGATGCGGAAGGCGCGCACCGTGTCGGGAAAATCTTCGTAACAAACCACATCTTCCAGAAAACGGCCGCGGTAGCCGAGTTCGCGGGCGTGGATAGCAAAACCCAGGTCTTCGCTGACGATATCGGGAAAGCCGCCGATTTTCTGCCAGACCTCGCGGCGCAGCAGGGCGCCGTGGCCGAGAAACATGACAAATCCATAGTCGTTGCGCAAAGGTTGGTACCATTTCCAATGGATATCGATGCCCACACCCAGAGAGCGGGATAGCGCCGAAGTAGACTCGGGGTTGGCGCGGTGGTTGGCCTGTACGAAGCCGCAAGTTGGGTCATTTTCCAGCACCGCCACCGTTTTGGCCAAAAAGTCCGAAGGCAGGATTTCGTCGGCGTCGGCGATGGCGAAGTACGGCTCGTGGGCAAAGTTGGCCAGGCCGTAGTTCATGTTTCCGGCTTTGAAAGCTTTGCGGTCGGGTCGGCGCACCACCTGTACCAAACCGGGAAAGCGTGCGGCGAAGCCATCTATCTGGTCTTTGAACTCCTGACGGGAGGAGTCGTCGAGAATGTAGACAGTATAGTTTGGGTAATCCTGTTGCACGCAAGACAACATACTGGCCGCTACAAAATCATTGCAGGTGGTGTACAAAATTGCCACGGGCGGCATTTCGGTTACCGCGGCGACGGTCGGCGGGATACTTTTTTTCGCCAAAAGTTTGTACACCAGGGCAAACCCGACCACACCCAGGTTGTACATTCCATACAGCCAGGCAAAGTCGATAAATACAATGAACAACCACAAGGCCAGGCGGCTGGGCAGGTTGTACGCCATGTCGAGCAACATCAGCAGCCGGGGTTGAAACCAAAGAATCGCCAGCACCCAGGCGGTAAAAATCGTCAGGTACATCAGGGCGCTCGGCGCGGGCGCCTGCGCGCTTTTCGTGCCTGCCAAAGCATCGGTGCGTTGCAATACGCCAGTGGTATTCGGATAAAGTACTGCCGTGGAAGCGCTGTAATCAACAGTTTTTTTCGATGACATGTGAAGTACATATTTTGACTGCTTGCCGGAGGACAGGAATATTTTCGCCAGCCCGGCTAAGAGCGTGTTTCTAAAATTGGGTTATTGAAATAGGACAGGAAGGGTCGGAAATGCAGCTCTTTATTTTTCCAGGCGAAGTTTCAGGCCGAGGGCAAAAGCCAGAATTTCATCAACGCCAGCTTGTTCCCAACGCAGGGAAAACTGCCCCCAGACAGCCTGGCTGACGGGTAAAACCCCCGTAGCGTAGGCGCCGTAAATCCCGTCTTTTTCAGCGTCGGCCCCCACGCCGGCTTTGCCGAGAAAGGCGCCGAGGTTGAGTTCGTAGCCGTGCGCGGTGCGCAGTTGGTTGTTGAGCATGAACCGGCGTTCCGGGTTGGCGGCATTTTCCACCTTGGCATAGAAAATATAGGGCTCCAGCGCATAAAAACTGGAAATGGGTACGCGCAGGCTGCCATAGGCCAGCCATTCGGTCGGGAGTTTGTTGCTGGGCGCAACGAAACCGCCGGCTTTCAGGCTGAGTTTTTCGCGAAAAAAATACACCTGCTCCGTGCTGACGACCTGCTGGGTTACATTGTCGGGCAAAAGCCGGGTACCGTATTCCAGCCGGCTGGTCAGGCGGCGCGACCAGGGCACCACCGCGCCGATGCTGAAGGCCTGGGCTTCCTGGTTGCTGCGCACCAGTGAAGGCAGGTCGAGGGTAAGCGAGTTGTCGTATTTGAGAAACATGCGCAGTTTTGGGGCAATCTGACCGGTCAGTTGCACGGTGCGCAGTTTGAACTTGCCCATGTCTTCAATTTTGGAATAGCCGCCCCAAACATCGAGTTCGAGGGGCGCCGCTACAGCGTAGCTTTGCTGGAGCAGTTGGTTGGCGACCCGGTTGGCAGAGTCGATTTTCAGGCTGGACCGCAGGGCGATGCGCGCCTTTTTCAGCTCGTTTTCCTGGAGGTACGATTGCGCCAGGGCGATGTAAAACTCCATCGTCTGGGGGTACTCCAACACCAGTTTTTCGAAATAATCGATGGCCACTTTGCCGTTGCCGCGCCAGAGGTACACATAACCCAGGCCTTTGCGGGCTTCGACGTTGCCGGGAGCCTGGCGCTCCAGGCTAAGAAAAGCGTGTTTGGCTGCGTCAAAATGCCCTGCCCAAGCCAGGTTGTACCCTTTGCCGACAAGGGCCTCGGGGTGGTTGGGTTGAAGGGCCAGCGCGGCTTCGAACTTTTCCTGCGCCGCCTGGAATTGTTTGGCCCAGGAAAAATTGTACCCGGCGCCGATGAGGGCGTTCAGGTCGTCGGGGTTTTTAGCCAGAGCCGCCTGGTAAATCCGGTCGGCAGCTTCGTATTGGCCAGCTTCGGCCAGCCGGCGCGCTTCGCGCAGGTCTTGACCCGACAGTCCCGAACTGAAAAGCAACAGCAGGGTTCCGAAGAAGAGGGATGTAGCGTTCATTCCATAATTTTTTTTCGATAGCGATTTGCACCCCACAAACATGCCTGCAAACCAGTCTATCAAAAAAAAGAAAGCTCCTGAACCGGAACATTCAGGAGCTGAACGGGCGGAATTGCCCCACTTGTCAAATTGGACTTTTGACTTTTCTCTGGGAGAGACACAAAAAGTCAAAAGTCCAATTTGAAAAGCCCAATTTGAAAAATGGATTGAAGGCAAGGGAACTTTACCAGCCTCCGCCAGCCCCACCGCCGCCAAATCCA